>NZ_CP102480.1:2702500-2927500 GCF_024662015.1 Nisaea acidiphila
CGTCCACAGAGTCCGCGCCCGCCTTGAGCGCCTTGCCGATCAGGCTGTCGAGCAGTTCCAGTCCGCCGATATCCGACATGTCATTCCCGCCAAAGTCTTGAGAACCGGCTGATGACATAGGGCGGATCGGCGGCGCACGCAACCGACGGCGTCGCGCCGAAATGAGATCCAATGTGGCGAAACCTGTCCTTATCCCGCCAAAGCCGGGGGGCAGAAAGCGGCAAACCGGAATTCATCGAGGAGAGAAAGATGAGACGGATTTTTGCCGCGTTGGCCATTGGTGCGGCCTTCGTCCCGGCGGTGGCCGCGGAGGCCGGAGCGCAACCTTTCAAGCTTTACCGGGCGGTCGACGAGGTCCGCGTCCAGACGGTCGATCATGTGGGGTTCGAGCACAGCCTCGCGAACGAATACCGCCTGCTTGCACTCTACGAGGCGGACGACATGGTGGATTGGGTGGATGCGGAGCGTTTCGCCGAGAAGACCCTCGCCTCGGCGCGGGGCGAGACCGTCCCGCCGGAGCGTCTGGAAGATTGGAAGCTCGCGGAGGCGTCGGTGCCGGCACTGCAATCCTCTCGCGCCCGTCTGCTGCGTGCCTTCGGGCGCGATGCGCGCATCCTGGCGCCGCATGCCTCGGCGCGAGCGCAGGCGCAGTTCGACTGCTGGGTCGAGCAGGCGGAAGAGGGACACCAGCAGGCCCATATCGCGGCCTGCCGGGACGGCTTCCTCGATGCCATGCTGGAGATCGATGCCGCGCTGGCGAATTACGAGCTCGACCGGATCGAGCGCGACTATCCGGCGAAGTAACCTACTTCCAGATCGCCTTGCCGCTTCCAGGGAGCCCGAGCGAGGACCATTTCCGGTCGACCAGATCGATGATGTCCTGGTCCATCCGGATCTCTTCCCCCCACTCCCGCTTCGTCTCGGGCTCCCATTTGTTCGTGGCGTCGAGGCCGATCTTGCCTCCGAGACCGGATTCGGGACTTGCGAAGTCGAGATAGTCGATCGGGGTGTTCTCGATCATGGTCACGTCGCGGACCGGGTCCATGCGGGTCGAGACCGCCCACATCACGTCCTTCCAGTCCCGCGCGTTGATGTCGTCATCCACGACGATCAGCCATTTCGTGTACATGAACTGCCGAAGATAGGACCAGGCGCCCATCATCACCCGCTTGGCATGGCCGGGATACGCCTTCTTCATCGAGACGACAGCGATCCGGTAGGAGCAACCTTCCGGCGGGAGCCAGAAATCGACGATCTCCGGAAACTGCTGCTGGATCAGCGGAATGAACACCTCGTTGAGGGCTTCGCCGAGTATCGAGGGCTCGTCCGGCGGCCGTCCGGTGAAAGTCGTGAGATAGATCGGGTCGCGCCGCATGGTGATGGCGGAGACCTTGAAAACCGGAAATTTCTCGACCGAATTGTAGTAGCCGGTGTGGTCGCCGTAGGGCCCTTCGTCGCCATATTCGTCGAGCGAGACATGACCCTCGATGACGATTTCGGCCTCCGCCGGAACTTTCAGCGGCACCGTCTTGCAGTCCACCAGGTCGACCTTCTTGCCGCGCAGCAGGCCCGCGAACTGGTATTCGCTGAGCGTGTCCGGCACCGGCGTCACGGCGGCGAGGATGGTGCCCGGATCGGCGCCGATCACGACGGCGGCCGGCAGCGGCTCCGGCTTCTCGTTCTTCCAGCGCTGGTAATGCTGCGCCCCGCCGCGATGCTTCAGCCAGCGCATCAGCGTCCGGTCCTTGCCCAGCACCTGCATGCGGTAGATGCCGAGATTGAAATCGTCTTCCTTGCGCCTGCCCGGTCCCTTGGTGACCACCAGCGGCCAGGTGATGAGCGGCGCCGGCTCGCCCGGCCAGCAGCTCTGGATCGGCAGTTGGGAGAGATCGATCTCGTCGCCCTGCAGCACGACATCCTGGCAGGATCCATACCCGACCGTGCGTGGCTTCATCGCCATCACCGTCTTTAGCAGCGGCAGCATGTCGAGCGCCTCGCGCCAGCCGCCCGGCGGTTCCGGCTGGCGCAGGAAGGCCAGGGTCTCGCCCACCTCGCGGAGCTGTTCCGGCTCCCGGTCCATGCCCCAGGCCACCCGTTCAACGGTGCCGAAAAGATTGGCCAGCGCCGGCATCCCGTATTTTCGCCCGTCCGGCCCGACGACATTCTCGAAGAGAACCGCCGGTCCGCCTTCGGCCAGAAGCCGGGTCTGGATCTCCGTCATTTCGAGAACGGGGGAGACCGGTTCGGTGACGCGACGAAGGCGGCCCTTGCTTTCAAGCTGGGCCATGAAATCGCGCAGGGAGGAAAAAGGCATGACGCACTCCGCAGGTCGGCGCGCCGCTTGACGCGCCGGTCAGATATAGCTTCGGGATGCCTCCGGGGCCAGCGGCGCGGGCATTCGGAATTGCTGCACTGCGATTGCGGGCGAAAGCTGTCGGCGGTATACCGTCAGCTGACATTCGGCACGGAGAGTCCTCATGGCTTTTTGGGTTATCGGCGGCGAGTATACGGATACCAGCTTCACCCATATCAAGGGCGGTGACGCTGAAACCAAGATCGGCCCCTTCCCGGACTATGAAACCGCGAAATCGGTCTGGGGAAAGCTCGCCTGGGAGCATGTCGACGACGCGCATACGCGCTACCGGATCTGGGACGACGGCTCGGAGCAGTTCTGGGTTGTTGGCGGCACCTATAAATCGACGGATTTCAGCGAGACCGTCGACGGTTCTCCGGAAAACCGGATCGGTCCCTTCGAAAGCTACGAAGCGGCCAAGGCCGAGTGGCAGAAGCGCGCCTGGGAAAGTGTCGACGACGCGCACACCCGGTATCGCATCGAAAAAGTCAGCGGCTGACCCCACGTGCCCGATTACGCGCCGCACGGCAATTACGAGATCGCTCTCGATCCGCGGTACGATCATGTGATCCGGGTCGCCGCATCAGGCTCGGTGAATATTGAGATGCTGCGCATCCATAACGACCGCACCAACGAGATCGTCGAGGGTTTCAGGGGACGGCCCTACGGTATGGTCTGCGATTTCAATGGCGGCATGATCATGACGCCGGACGCGGAAGATGCCTGGATACGGAGCGCGGCGAGCCGCGTCGCGCGTGGCTGGTCGGCCGTCGCCTATCATTTCGACGATACGGCCGATTACAGGTCAATGGTTCGGGCGCAGGTGACGCGCGTATTCGACAGTATCGGCGTTCCCTGGTTCGAAGCGGCGGACGAAACATCCGCCCTGGCCTGGGTGCTCGAGCAACTTGGCCAATCGACCGGCACCTGATTCACTCTTTATTCTGAATTTGTTGTTAAGCAGAATTCCGAGGGGCTTGCGATTCCGGAGGTCAGGCCAATGCCTGTATTCGAGCAGCATGGCAAATACCGTCTAGAGCGCGACGGCTTTATTCTGAAGCTCGATGCGTCGGGGCAGGTGAACGACGAAACCATCTTAGCCTATACGCAAGAGGTTCTCGATGCCGTTCAAGAATTTGGCGGGGAACCGTTCGCGATTTATTCCCGGTATGACGGCCAGGTTCTCCTGACCCACGAAGCTGAATCCCGGCTCAGAGATAATATCGCTGAACGTGTTGCGGCGGGAATGTGCGCCGCAGCGCTCAATCTCAATAACTCGGATTATCGGCTGATCGTCGCTGCGCAGATCGGCGGACTGTACGAAGAAATGGGCGTCCCGTGGCGGGAATTCGAAAAATACGAAGATGCGAAGTCATGGCTTGAGGCTCATATTGCCGATGCGCGTCAGCGGGCCAGTGGCTGAGCTTGTATTTGCTGAAAATCAGGAAACTATTATTTGTAGTAGCGTGACAATCATTGTTCGGGCGGCGTTTTCTCGATGACCAGTTTTCCACCGCATGGAGAGGCGACGGTTACATTCGATGACCGGTTGATACATATCTTTGCTTCCGGTTCTACGAATATCGAGCAGATCGAAATGGTCGGATCGGCAATAGACGATTATCTGGATCATTTGAACGGGCGGCCCTGCGGCGCACTAATCGAACTCGGCGAGGAGGCGATGCTGACCCAGGAGGCGGGCGATCGCGCGGTCGAGTTTATCAGCGGTCAGATTCCCCGAGGCCTTTGCGCGGTCTGCTATGTGATCCATACGCGGGAGTTCCGCGAGACGGTGATCGCCGGAGTCCGTGAAATATACGACAGGCTCCCGGTCGCCTGGACCTTTGCGGATAACGCGGACGAAGCCATCTCATGGTTATCCGGACGTATCGGCCAAGTGGAAGCTTTGGCGCAGGCGAGCGATTGAGGTCATTCGGGCGGCAAGATGTCCGAGCATGGAGGAAGCGTGCAGGAGTTTCAGCCACACGGCACCTACCGGATCGAGCGGGACGGAAGGATCCTGAAGGTCTTTGCTGCGGAAACCGCCAATCGCGAGATGATGGAGGCTTATGCCCGCGAGATTAACGAGCAGGTATCCGCTCTGGAAGGACAGCCGTTCGCGACATATCTGGAATTCCTGACCGATGCGGTCTTGATCGACGAGGCCATGTATCGGCTGAGAGAGAATGTCGCCGAGCGCAAGGCAATGGGGCTCTGCGCCGCGGCGCTCAACGTCAGCAGAACCAGTGCGCCGTTCCTGATCAGTGCTCAAATGGGCGCCGTCTACGAGAATGCGGGCCTGCCTTGTCGGCAGTTCGATGCCTACGATGCGGCGGCCGCCTGGCTCAACCAGCAAATTGAAGCCGTTACAGGCTGAGCGAAGGGCCGGCGATGACCTTGGCGAGGCCTGCCTGGCTAGCCGGAAACGGATGAGCGGAACGCCTTGAACTCACCGCTTGCCGTGGCGGTGGCGCTTCCATTACTTTGCCGCACCGCAAAACCCCAATGATGCGAGCGATTTTTCATGTCGATACCCGGCGAAGCGGTTCCGCGAACCGACTTTCAGTCTCTCATCCTGACCTTGCAGAGCTACTGGGCAAGCAAGGGATGCGTGATCCTGCAGCCCTATGACATGGAAGTCGGCGCCGGTACCTTCCATCCGGCGACGACTTTGCGCTCGCTCGGTCCGGACGAGATCTGGAAGGCGGCCTATGTACAGCCGTCCCGCCGTCCGACCGACGGCCGCTACGGCGAGAACCCGAACCGTTTGCAGCACTATTATCAATTTCAGGTGCTGGTGAAGCCGTCCCCGGCGGATAGCCAGGAACTCTATCTCGGCTCCCTGAAAGCGATCGGCCTCGACCCGATGGATCACGACATCCGTTTCGTCGAGGACGATTGGGAAAGCCCGACACTCGGCGCCTGGGGCCTTGGCTGGGAGGTCTGGTGCGACGGGATGGAGATCTCGCAATACACCTACTTCCAGCAGGTCGGCGGTATCGACTGCGACCCGGTTCCGCTGGAACTGACCTACGGGCTGGAGCGCATTGCGACCTATATCCAGGGCGTGGACTCGATCTACGACCTCGACTGGGACGGTGTGCCGAAGGAGCAGGGCGGCAAGACCTACGCCGACATTTACCAGCAGGCCGAACGCGAATTCTCCACCTGGAACTTCGAGATCGCGGATACCGAGACCCTGTTCCAGCACTTCAAGGATGCGGAAGCCGAGTGTGAGCGCATCCTCGCCGATGCACGGCCCCTGCCGCTGCCGGCCTATGACCAGTGCATGAAAGCGAGCCATGTCTTCAACCTGCTGGATGCGCGCGGCGTGATCAGCGTGACCGAGCGCCAGGCCTATATCGGCCGCGTGCGGGCGCTGGCGAAGAGCTGCTGCGAGCGCTGGGTCGAGGCGGGCAAGGCCCAGAAGGAGGCCGCAAATGTCTGAGCTTCTCGTCGAACTCTTTAGCGAGGAAATTCCGGCCCGCATGCAGAAGAAGGCGGCGGACGACCTGCTCCAGCTGCTGACGGACAAGCTGAAAAAGGCCGGGCTGGAAGGCAGCTCCTCCGCCGCATATGTCACTCCGCGCCGGCTGGTGGCGGTCATCGACGGTCTGCCGGAGAAGCAGCCGGACACGCGCGAGGAGCGCCGCGGCCCGAAGGCGGATGCACCGGAGAAAGCCCTCGAGGGCTTCCTCGGGTCCGTCGGCCTGACGCTGGAGCAGTGCGAGAAGCGGGAAACCCCGAAAGGCACTTTCCTCTATGCCGTGGTCGAGACCAAGGGCGCGGAGACGATATCCGTATTGCCGGGCATCGTCGCTGAGGCTGTGAAGGATCTCGCCTGGCCGAAAAGCATGCGCTGGGGGCGCCACGCCTTCCGCTGGGTGCGTCCGATGCACGGCGTGCTCGCGGTCTTCGGCGGCGAGACGCTCAAGGGCGCGATCGATCTCGGCGGCGGTGAACTCAGTTTCACCAACGAAACGAAGGGCCATCGCTTCCTCGCACCGGACGCGATCGCCGTCACCGGTTTCGCCGATTACGCCGCCAAGCTGCGCGACGCCTACGTGATCGTCGATCGCGAGGAGCGCAAGTCGATCATCATGGAAGGCGCGACGGCACTCGCTGAATCGGAAGGGCTCACGCTCAAGCCGGATCAGGGCCTGCTCGAGGAGGTTTGCGGTCTCGTCGAATGGCCGGTGCCGGTGATGGGCCGGATCGACGACGCTTTCATGGACGTACCGGCGGAAGCGCTGGTCACCTCCATGCGCAGCCACCAGAAGTATTTCTCCGCCGAGAAGGCCGACGGCAGCCTGGCTGCCCGCTTCATCACCGTCTCCAACATGAAGGCGGACGAAAAGCGCGACGAGACGATCCGGGCCGGTAACGAGAAGGTGCTGCGCGCCCGTCTCTCCGACGCCAAGTTCTTCTGGGATCAGGACCGGGCGGCGAAGCTGGAAAGCCGGAGGGCGAAGCTTTCCGACATTCTGTTCTATCAGAAGCTCGGAACCGTCGCGGACAAGGTCGCGCGAATGGAGAAGCTGTCCGGCTGGCTCTCGGACCACGTTCCGGGCGCCGACGCCGCCAAGGCCGGACGTGCCGCCGCGCTCTGCAAGGCGGATCTCGTGACCGAGATGGTCGGCGAGTTCCCGGAATTGCAGGGCATCATGGGCCGCTACTACGCGCTGCATGATGGCGAGGCGCCGGAAGTCGCCGACGCGATTGCCGATCACTATGCGCCGCAGGGACCGAACGACCGCTGCCCGACGGCACCGGAAAGCGTTGTCGTGGCGCTCGCCGACAAGATCGACACGCTGGCGGGCTTCTTCGCCATCGACGAGAAGCCGACCGGCTCGAAGGACCCCTTCGCGCTCCGCCGTGCGGCGCTCGGCGTCATCCGGCTCATCGTCGAGAACAAGCTGCGCCTGCCGCTGGCGCAAGTCTTCGAACAGGCGGCCCGTCTCTATGAGGGACTAGGCGCGCCGGACGGTATCCTCGATTTCTTCGCCGATCGCCTCAAGGTGCATCTGCGCGAGGCGGGCGTGCGCCATGACCTGGTGTCCGCCGTCTTCGCGCTCGGCGGCGAGGACGATCTGGTGCGGCTGCTCGCCCGGGTCGAGGCGCTGCAGGCGGTGCTCTCTACGGACGACGGCGCCAATCTGCTCGCGGGCGTCCGCCGGGCCGGCAATATCGTGAAGGCCGAGGAGAAGAAGGACGGCACCTCTTACGAAGGCACGCCCGACGACACTCTGCTGGATCAGGCCGAGGAAAAGACGCTGTCTCAATCTCTCGTGATTGCGGAGGAAGGCGCGGACAAGGCGCTTGCCGACGAGAATTTCGAGGGCGCGATGGCGGCCATCGCCGGGCTGCGCGGTCCGGTCGATGCCTTCTTCGACAAGGTCACGGTGAATGTCGACGACGCGTCTGTCCGGAAGAACCGTCTCGCCCTGCTGGCGCGGGTCGGCGCGACGGCCAACAGGATTGCGGACTTCTCCCGGATCGAGGGATAGCGACGGCGCGATGGAAAAGTGGATCTACACATTCGGGGAGGGCGCTGCGGAAGGCTCTGCCGGTATGGAGGATCTGCTCGGCACCAAGGGCGCGAATCTCGCCGAGATGAGTGCCATCGGCCTGCCGGTGCCGCCCGGCTTCACCATCGCGACCGGCGTCTGCGGCTACTATCACGGCCATGACGGCAGCTTCCCGCCGGATCTGGAGGAAGCCGTCGCGACCGCGCTCGCCAAGCTGGAGGCGGACCGGGGCGCGCGTTTCGGCGACCCCGCGAACCCGCTGCTGGTGTCCGTACGCTCCGGCGGTGCCGCATCGATGCCGGGCATGATGGATACCGTGCTCAATCTCGGTCTGAACGACGACGTGGTTCAGGGGCTTGCCAGGAAGACCGGCGACCAGCGCTTCGCCTGCGACTGCTACCGGCGCTTCATTCATATGTACGGTGAGGTGGTTCTCGATATCGACGGCTTCCTCTTCGAGGAGGCGGGCGACGAGATCAAGGAGGATCACGGCGCGGTCTTCGACCGGGATCTTTCCGCCGAAGCCTGCGCCGAGATGGCGAAGCGCTTCCGGGAGATCGTCAAGGCCGAGACCGGCGAGCCGTTCCCGGACGACCCGCAGGCACAGCTCTGGGGTGCGATCGGCGGGGTGATCCGCTCCTGGAACAACCAGCGGGCCGTGATCTACCGCTCGCTGCACAATATCCCGGACGATATCGGCACCGCCGTGACCGTGCAGGCCATGGTGTTCGGCAATCGCGGTGCCGGGAGCATCACCGGCGTCGCCTTCACCCGCAATCCCTCGACCGGGGAGAAGGCGCCATACGGCGAGTATCTCCCGAATGCCCAGGGCGAGGACGTTGTCGCCGGCCTGCACACGCCGCTTCCGCTCGTGGAGAGCGCCGCGCATGGCGAAATCGGCGAGGCGACGGCGCTCGAGGCTCATGCGCCCGAGGTGTTCGACAAACTGATCGGGCTCTGCGACCGGCTTGAGCGGCACTATGGCGACGTGCAGGACATCGAGTTCACGGTCGAGGAGGGGCGGCTCTTCCTGCTGCAGACCCGTCCGGCCAAGCGGACCGTCGAAGCCGGACTGAAGTTCGCGGTCGACATGCATCGCGAGGGGCTGATCAGCCGCGAGCAGGCGGTGGTGCGGGTCAATCCGGACGATCTCGACAGCCTGCTCTATCCGTCGGTCGATCCGGCGGCAAACGCACATCCGGTTGCCCGCGGCCTGCCGGCCTCGCCCGGTGCGGCCAGTGGCGTCGCGGTATTCGATCCGGACGATGCGATCAGGCGCTCCCGGGAGGGCGAGGATGTCATCCTGATCCGCAAGGAGACCAGCCCGAACGATATCCACGGCATGCATGCCGCGGTCGGGATTGTCACGGCGCGCGGTGGGCTCACCAGCCATGCCGCGGTGGTCGCGCGCGGCATGGGGCGCCCCTGTATCTGCGGTGCAAGCTCCGTTCGCATCGCTCCTGAGCTGGATTCCTTCACCGTTGGGGACGTGACGGTGAAGGACGGGGACGAGATCACCCTCGACGGAACCGGCGGCGGGATCTTTCTCGGCCGGGTTCCGACCGTCGAGCCGGAGCTGTCCGAAGATCTGAAGACCCTGGTCAGCTGGGCCGACGAGATCCGTCATCTCGCGGTGCGCGCGAATGTCGAGACCATGGACGATGCGAGTGCCGCCCGACGTTTTGGTGCGGACGGAATCGGACTGGTCGCGACAGAGCATACCTTTTTCGCGCCGGCCCGGATCATGACCGTGCGGGAGCTGACGCTGGCCCGCAACGAGCGGGAACGGCGTCCGTCCCTCGACAGGCTGTTGCCTTTGCAGCGCGCGGATTTCACCCGTCTCTTCCGTGAGCTGCGCGGCTTCCCGGTGGCGGTCCGACTGCTCGATCCGCCGCTCGACGAGGTCCTGCCGGAAACCGACGCGGAATACGAGGAGACCTCTGAAGCGCTCGGGCTGCCGGTCGAGGCGGTGCGAAAGCGTGTCGCCGCCGTGCGCCAGATCGTGCCTGTGCTCGGCCATCGCGGTTGCCGGCTCGCGATTTCCTATCCCGAGATCACCGAGATGCAGGTCCGCGCGATGTTCGAGGCCGCAAGCGCGGTGATGCAGGAATTCGGCGAGACGGTTACGCTGGAGATCACTGTGCCGCTTGTCGTCGGCAAGCGGGAGTTCGACTTCGTGCGTGTCATCGTCGATCGGGTCGCGGCCGAAGTGGAGCAGGAGACCGGTTGTACGATCGCCTATCGGGTCGGCACGCTGATCGAACTGCCGCGCGCGGCGCTCCGGGCCGGCGAGATAGCGAAAACCGCGGATTTCTTCAGCTTCGGTACCGACGATCTGACGCGTACGGTCTTCGGTATGTCCCGCGACGACGCGGATGCGTTTCTCACGACTTACATGAACAATTCCGTGGTCGATCTGGATCCCTTTGTCACGCTCGATATCGAGGGCGTCGGCGAACTGGTGCGGATCGCGACCGAACGCGGCCGCTCGGAAAACAAGGAGCTGCTGATCGGGATCTGCGGCGAACATGGCGGCGATGCAAAGACCGTCCGCTTCTGCCACTCGATCGGGCTCGACTATGTCTCCTGCGCACCGAACCGCCTGCCCGTCGCCCGCATCGCGGCCGCCCAGGCCTCGATCTGATTCACATCAAAATCCCAAAAAACTTAAGCCTATTGATCTAGCTCAATGCTTTTTAATTAGAATGGTTCTAAAAACTGTCCTGGCTCAAATAACAAGAAGAAAAGTGAGCTTTCTCAGTCGTGTACGCCTTTTCGCCGTCCTAGTGAATGCATGACAATTGAAAGGACAGATACTGTGTTTGGGAATGCAATCCGTGCCTGCTCCGTCGCAGGCCTCTTCTCCCTGGCCCTCGTTTCGGATCCCGCAGCCGTCCGCGCGGACGAGCTGATGGAAGAAGCTCAGGGGATGTTCGAGCCGATCCCGTCCGTCGTACCGGCGGTCAAGGACAATGCCGTCACGCACGAGAAAGTCGAGCTCGGCAAGATGCTGTTCTTCGAGCCGCGGCTTTCCTCCAGCCACCTGATCAGCTGCAACACCTGCCACAATCTCGGAATGGGCGGTGACGACAATCTTGAAACCTCCATCGGTCATGGCTGGGCCAAGGGCCCGCGCAATGCGCCGACCGTGCTGAACGCCGTCTTCAACATCGCCCAGTTCTGGGACGGGCGCGCCGAGGACCTGAAGGCCCAAGCCAAGGGTCCGATCCAGGCCGGTGTCGAGATGAACAACAAGCCGCACGCGGTTGAGGTGACGCTCAACAGCATGCCCGAGTACCGCGAGCGTTTCGCGCGCGCCTTCCCGGGCGAGGACAAGCCGGTGACCTTCGACAATCTGGCGAAGGCGATCGAGGCCTTCGAGGCCACGCTGATCACGCCTGCCTCGCGCTTCGACCAGTATCTCGAGGGCAATGACCCCGTGCTCACCGCCGAGGAGAAAGAAGGGCTCCGCCTGTTCATGGACAAGGGCTGCGCGGGGTGCCACGCCGGCCGCAATCTCGGCGGCGAGGGCTATTTCCCGTTCGGCGTGATGGAGAAGCCGGGTGCGGACATTCTGCCGCCGAACGATCAGGGCCGCTTCCAGGTGACCCAGACCGCGGACGACAGCTACGTCTTCCGGGCCGGTCCGCTTCGGAACATCGCGCTGACCGCGCCTTACTTCCATTCCGGCATGGTCTGGGAGCTGCGCCAGGCGGTGGCGGTAATGGGCGAAAGCCAGCTCGGAGAGAAGCTCTCCGACAAGGAAATCGACCTGATCACCACCTTCCTGCACACGCTGACGGGCGAGCAGCCGCGGGTCGAATATCCGATCCTTCCGGTCAGCACGCCGGAAACGCCGCTGCCGCAGGAAATGGTCGCGCAATAAACATCGACCGGGACCGGCCGGTGCGAAGAGAGCGGGAGGGGTTCGCCCCTCCCGTTTTCTATGATCCGGGAGCCGCGTTGACGGAGCCCGGCCCGCCTCTCACACTTCGCTTCAGGAGCAAGTGGAGGGGACATGGCAAAGAAAAAGGCACTTGTCGTCGGGGCGCTCGGCGTGATCGGGCGGCGCCTCGTGCAGCATCTGGAAGAGGTTGGCGGCTGGGACATTGTCGGGCTCAGCCGGCGGGTGCCGGATTATCCGAGCAAGGCGGAGCATATCTCGGTCGACCTGCTGGACCGGGCCGACGCCGAGGCCAAGCTCGGCGCGCTTGGCGACATCACGCACATCTTCTACACGGCCTTCCAGGCGCGCCCGACCTGGGCGGAGCACGACGCGCCGAACCTCGCGATGCTGGTCAATTCGGTGGAACCGGTGGCGGCCGCCTCAAAAGGGCTGGAGCATGTCCAACTGATCGAGGGCAACAAGATCTATGGCAGCCATCTCGGCCCGTTCCGCACCCCGGCGCGGGAGGAAGACCCGCCGCACATGCTGCCGAATTTCTATCACACGCAGGAAAGCTGGCTGCGCGACGCACAGAAAGGCCGGGCCTGGAGCTGGTCGGCGCTCCGCCCGCACACGGTCTGCGGCTTCGCCGTCGGCAATCCGATGAACATCTCCACCTGCATCGCGGTCTATGCGGCGATTTCGAAGGAGCTCGGCCTGCCGCTGCGCTTTCCGGGCAAGCGGGGCGCCTACGAGGCGGTCTATCAGGTGACGGATTCGGCTCTGCTGGCGCGCTCCATGGTCTTTGCCGCGACCGCGGAAAGCGCGCGGAACGAGGTTTTCAATATCACCAACGGCGACTTCTTCCGCTGGAAGAATGTCTGGCCGAAATTCGCCGCCTATTTCGGCATGGAACTTGGCGACGTGCAGACCATCCCGTTGACCGAGTTCATGGCCGACAAGGCGCCGCTCTGGGAGCGGATGGTCGAGAAATACGGTCTGATGCACACGCCCTATGCCGATATCGCCGCCTGGCCGTTCGCCGATTACGTCTTCGGCACCGACTGGGACGTCATGACGGACACGCTGAAGATCCGCATGGCCGGGTTCCACGATTATGTGCGTTCGGAGGAGATGTTCCTCGAACTGTTCGAGGAATTCCGGGCGCGGAAGGCGATCCCTTGATCAGTCGATCGTCATCCCGGCGAAAGCCGGGATCTTGTCGAACGAACGGTGGAGTCCGTCTGCGCGAGGTCCCGGATCGGGGTCCGGGATGACGAAAAAGGGAAAGTGGATTTAAGCGTCCGGCCCGCTATCCGGTTTCTCGCCGACCCGGTGCGGTGCGTTCCGGCGCTCAAGTTCGAGCAGTAGGGCGGTCTGGTCGTGCTCGGCGAAGCCGCGGGTACTGAGCTGGTTGTAGAAGTCCCGGGCCAATGAGAGAAACGGCAGTTCGAGTCCGCAATCCTTCGCCGCGGTCAGGACCGTATCGAGGTCCTTCAGCATGTTGCGAACCGGCGCGCCGGGACTCCAGTTGCGCTCCAGGATCCGGCCGCCATGCTCCTGCAACACGCGGCTCTCTGCGAAGCCGCCGCGCAACGCGTCGCGCACCGAGGCGGGATTGGCGCCGCCGGCTTCCGCCAGCAGCATGGACTCGGAAAGGCCCGCGATGGAGATCGCGACGATCACCTGGTTGCAGAGCTTGGTGAGCTGGCCGGCGCCGCAGGGTCCGACCCGGAACGGGCGGCCCATGGCGGCGAGTACCGGGGTCGCCTCGACAAAAGTGTCTTTCTCGCCACCGACCATGATCGCGAGGCTGCCGAGTTCGGCGCCCTGGGTTCCGCCCGAAACCGGCGCATCGATATGGCGAAGGCCGAGCCTGGTGAGCTCGGTGTCGAACTCCTGTTCCGCCTGGGGGGCGATCGAGCTCAGGTCGCAGAAGATCGCGCCCGGCTTCATCGCCTCCGCAACGCCGCGATCGAACAGGATTTCGCGCACCGCGGCCGCGTCGGTCACGCAGGCACACACGATATCCGCTTCCGCGACCGCTTCGGCGGCGCTCTCGGCGATGACGGCGTGATGCGTGACGAGTGATTCAGATTTTCCCGGGGTCCGGTTCCAGACCGTCAGGGGGAAGCCGGCGCGGGCGATGTTGGTGGCCATGCCAAGGCCCATCCGCCCGATGCCGAGGAAGGCGACATTCGGCGTCATTCCCAACCCTTCATCGCTTTGCTCTATGCGCGTTCCCGAACGCTGTGCGCGAACCGAAACATTCCCTGCGCGGCCATGGTCTCCGCCAGTTGGCGCGAGCGTATACCATGGCGGGAAAGGGTTCGCACGTAGAGTTCGGTGAGAGCAGGGTTGCCGATTATGCAAACCTCCCCGCCGATCTCGTATAGGCGCTGTGCTTCGAGCACTTCGGATCCGATGAGCAGGCCGGACAGAAAAGCGCCGCTTTCCTCCACCGGCAGGGCGTTCAGGAGAGTGCGCGAACGAACCGCGAAGAGTTCTCCGAGAAGCCCGCGGTCCGCCTCCGCCGCATCCAGGCCGTGATCGAAACCGGAATCGGACCAGGCATCGTGCTCCATCATTCGCCCGATGATGGTGTGTCTGCGCGTGGCCTCGAAAAGCTCCCCGGTCATATAGGTCCGGAAATCGAGGATGACGCCGTCCTCGACGACGGCCCATTTGCTGTGCGTCCCCGGAAGGCAGACGAACTGGCGCCCTGTACCCAGACCGTCTACAGCGCCGAGAATCTGCATTTCCTCGCCGCGAATGACGTCGTACTTGCCGTCGATCGTTGTCGAAAGCCCCGGCGAGAACCAGATTTTGCGGCCGTTTTTCGTCTCGTGGGGAATGGCGAGGGCCGCGAGACTCCTTGGGTCTGCCGGACACGGAGCATAAGGCGATTCGATCCAGCCCTGCCGGCTGGTGACCATGCCGCTCAGGACGATGACAGGCGCGTCGTCACCTGCTTCCTCAAGCCAGTCTTTCGTAACCGCGGCGAAGATACTCTCGAAATCTCCCGTTCCGAGATTTCCGATACCGGCCTGCGGTTGGCTGGAGGCCAGGATCTCACCTTCCGCCGACATTCTGTAGGCCCTCAACCAGGTCGTTCCCCAGTCAAGGGCGATCAGCCCCTTATCCAGCATACTCGGTTCCTCCCCTTGCCAAGCCTTTGCTTGACTTGGTCGAGACCGATTGTAACCCTCCCGGCGGCCAAATAAAAATCGATGGGAAGGAGCAGCCCCGATGAAGTTGTTGCGGTATGGCGCGCCAGGTGCCGAAAAGCCGGGAATTCTGGACGGTGACGGAAAGATCCGTGACCTCTCGGGGATCGTGGAGGATATCGATGCGGCGGCGCTGAGCCCGGAGGGGCTGGCGAAGATCGCTGCGGCCGATATCGGCTCGCTTCCGGTCGTGGATGGCGACCCGCGTCTCGGTGCCTGCGTCGGCAAGGTCGGCAAGATGATCTGCGTCGGCCTCAATTACAGCGACCACGCGGCCGAGTCCGGCATGGAAGTGCCGCCGGAGCCGATCATCTTCATGAAGGCGACCTCCGCGATCTGCGGGCCGAACGACGACACGGTCGTGCCGCGCGGTTCGAAGAAGCTCGATTATGAGGTCGAACTCGGCATCGTCATCGGCAAGAAGGCGAAATATGTCTCCGAGGCGGAGGCGCTGGACTATGTCGCCGGCTACTGCGTCGTGAACGACGTTTCCGAGCGCGAGTTCCAGGCGGAGCGCTCCGGTCAGTGGACGAAAGGCAAGAGCTGCGACACCTTCGGGCCGACCGGTCCCTGGATGGTGACCCGGGACGAGATTCCGAACCCGCAGGAACTCGGCATCTGGGCCAAGGTGAACGGCGAGTTCCGGCAGAACGGCAACACCAACACCATGGTCTACGGCCCGGCCTTCCTGGTTCATTATCTGAGCCAGTTCTTCACGCTTGAGCCGGGCGACGTGATCCCGACCGGTACCCCGCCGGGCGTCGGCATGGGCTTCAAGCCGGAGCCGAAATACCTGAAGGCCGGCGACGTCGTGGAGCTCGGCATCGACGGTCTCGGCGCGCAGCGCCAGACCTGCGTCGCCGACAGCTGACGCCGTCATGGTCGATTACGATTTCTCCGGGCGTGCCGCCGTCGTGACCGGCGGCGCGCGCGGGATCGGCAAGGCGATCGGGGCCCGGCTTGCCGCCGCTGGTGCCAATGTCAGTCTCTGGGATGCAGACGCCGACAAGCTGTCTGAAACCGCTTCCGGCCTCGGCGGCGGGTTCCACACCGCCCAGGTCGATGTCACCGACGACAGTGCGGTCGATCGTGCCGCCGCCGAGGTCGAACGCGAGTTCGGGCGGCTGGACATCATGGTCAACAGCGCCGGCATCACGGGCCCGAACACAACGACCTGGCAATACGGCGTCGCCGATTGGCGCAAGGTCATCGATATCGATCTGACCGGCACCTTTCTCTGCTGCCGTGCAGCGGTGCCCTACATGTTGCGCAACGACTACGGCCGGATCGTCAACATCGCCTCTGTCGCGGGCAAGGAGGGCAATCCCAACGCGCCCGCCTACAGCGCTGCGAAGGCCGGCGTCATCGGTCTCACCAAATCGCTCGGCAAGGAGCTTGCGGAGAGCGGGATCACCGTCAACTGCGTGACGCCTGCGGCGGTGAAGACCGATATCTTCGACCAGATGACCGAAGAGCATATCAACTTCATGCTTTCGAAGATTCCGATGAAGCGGTTCGGTCTGGTCGAGGAGATCGCCAATCTCGTCGCCTGGCTGTCATCGGAGGATTGTACCTTCAGTACCGGCGGCGTATTCGATTGCTCCGGCGGCCGGGCCACTTACTGAGGCTCGCCGCTCCGGATTTGGGGAACGGGATGTGAGGCCATGAGCAGGGCCCGGCAGTCTGACGTGCTGATCCGCAACGAGGCGTTTTACAATGCCTTCACGACGCGTGACCTGGACGCGATGGAGACGCTCTGGGCGGGCGAGATGCATGTGAGCTGTATCCATCCGGGCGCGACCCCGATTTTCGGGCGCGACGCGGTGATGGAGAGCTGGGCGCGGCTTCTCTCCGGCCCGGTGAAAAGCTCGCTGCAATGTCTCGAGCCGAAGGTGCATTTCCTGAGCGAGGATCTGGCGCTCGTGATCTGCTACGAGTTGCTTGGCGGCGAGACCCTGGCCGCAACCAACATCTTCGCCCTCGAGGCCGCCGACTGGGTGCTGGTGCATCATCAGGCGGGGCCGCTGGCGAGTGATATGGAAGCCCATGCGGATGTGCCGACGCCGCGTCTCCTGCAGTAGCTCTCGGCATCGTCACGCGCTCTTTATTTCCCGTTTCCGCCATGGCGTGGCTAATCGAGCCTGACATCTCCACGGGAGGACAGACCCGATGAATCGCATCCTGGCCGCACTGGTCGCATTTCTGCTGCTCGCGGGGGCGGACGCTTCGACACTCCGGGCAGCGGTCGAGAAGCCCTATTCCGGAACGTTGACCGTCGAGACCGGCAAGCCCTTTGGTCCTTTCGTGAAATCGCTGCCGGCGGCGATCAAGCAGCGCGGCATGAACATCGTCGGCATCGCCTGCGCGACTTGCGCCGCCAAATCCCAGGGCGTCACGGTGCCGGGCAACCGGGTTTTCTTCTTCTTCAAGCCGGCCTATGCCGTGCGCATGCTCGCCGCTTCCGAGGCGGCGGGGATCGAGGCGCCGATCCGGATCTATGTGACGGAGGCGGGCGACGGCACGGCCAAAGTCACGTACCGTCTTCCGTCTCACGTCTTCGGTGCCTACGAGGTTCCGGCGCTCGACGAACTGGGGGCGGAACTCGACGAAGACGTTCGTGCCATTCTCGAGATTGCGAAGTCGGGGAGCGGCGGGTAAGAGGGGCGCCATGAGCATCGCCGTCCCGACCTATCCGCTGCCGCAGAAACCGCTGGCTTTTACCCTCGGCGCGATCTTCGCGGCCATAGCAGCCTCGCATCTTCTTGATGGGGATCTGCGTCGCCTTGCCCTTTTCGCCATTGGCGGGGGCCTTGGCGTGGCGCTCTATCATGCGGCGTTCGGTTTCACTGCCGCTTACCGGAATTTGATCCAGCAACGGGATCTTAGTGGAATCGTCGCGCAGGCGGTGATGCTGACGGTCGCGATGGTTCTGTTTGCGACCGTGCTGAGCGACGGCGAGGCCTTCGGGTTCAAAGCGGGCGGCGCGGTGGCGCCGCTGAATGTCGCACTGGTGACGGGCGCCTTCATTTTCGGCCTCGGCATGCAGATCGCGGGAGGTTGCGCCTCCGGCACGCTCTTCACGGCCGGCGGCGGAAACGCGCGCATGGTCGTGGTGCTGATCTTTTTCTGCGCCGGCTCCTTCTGGGGCTCGCTCGATCTTCCCTTCTGGCGCGGCCTGCCGTCACTCGGCGCGGTCTCGCTCGGCCGCGCGTTCGGGTATCCGCTGGCGGTCCTGATGCAGGTCGGCGCGCTTTGCGCGATCCTCGGCCTGCTCTGGCTCTGGGGCGCGCGGATGAAGAAACCGCTCTGGGATCGTTCCCGGCCATTCGGCGCCCGCGCCTTCTTGCAGGGGCCGTGGCCGCTCTTGCTGGGAGCCATCGCGCTGGCGGTGCTGAATTACGCCACCCTGCTCGCCAAGGGGTTCCCCTGGGGCGTGACCTGGGGCTTCACGCTCTGGGGGGCGAAGGCGGCGGAGATGCTCGGCTGGGACCCGAACGGCAGTGCCTTCTGGGCCGTGAACTGGCGCCAGGGCGCGCTGCATGCCGGTGTGCTCGAGGAAAGCACATCGCTGATGAATATCGGCATCATCCTCGGTGCCGGGATTGCCGCGTCGCTCGCGGGCAAGGTGGCGCCGGTCCTCAGGATGGGATGGCGGCCCTTCGCGGCGGCGGTGATCGGCGGGCTGATGCTCGGCTACGGCGCACGGCTCGCCTATGGCTGCAATATCGGCGCCTTCTTCTCCGGCATCGCCTCGACCAGCCTGCATGGCTGGGTCTGGATCGCGGTCGCGATCGTCGGCAACGTGATCGGAGTGCGACTGCGGCCGTTCTTCCGGCTCGGATGATGTCCGGAATGGCCTGAATGCGACCGTGGCATTCAGGATGCGACAAATTTTTATTATTTATTAAGGCGTTATCGATTACTTAGGCGTCAGGGTCCCGTTCTTCGCATGCCTCAATCGGGAGTTGAGGGCGTAGGGTAGTGAGGTATTTTGCCGCATCCGGGACGGTTCACATGTCCGCCGCCCTTCCAGCAGTTGCCGTATCCGCCGGCTATGGACGCGGCATCGCCTGTCAGCTGACGGCGATCTTCCTGTTCTCCATCATGGGTGTGCTGGTCAAGGGCCTCGGCGACGCCTACCCGACCTCGCAGATCATCTTCTTTCGGAGCCTTCCGGCGCTGATCCCGCTGATGCTGTATCTGCCGAACCAGGGCGGCTGGCGCGCGCTTCTGACGAAACGTCCCGATCTCCAATTTCTTCGGGCAAGCATTGGCGTCGTCTCGATGTTCGTCGGCTTCTATGCGCTCGCCAACATGGACTTCGCCTCCTACGTGACCATCAGTTATTCGGCGCCGCTCTTCGGCACCCTGCTGGCGATCCCCTTCCTCGGCGAGAAGGTCGGTATCCGCCGCGTCACGGCCGTCCTGATCGGTTTCTCCGGCGTGGTGCTGGCCGCGGCGCCGGACGACAGCGGGATCAGCCTCTATGCCCTGCTGGCCCTTGCCGCCGCCTTTGCCTATGGCTGCATCATGGTCGTGATGCGCAAGCTCGGAACGATCGACCGCAGCGCCGCGACCGTATTCTATTTCACCCTTGCCGGTGTTATTGCCGGCGGCGTGCTGATGCCGTTCGAATGGGTGACGCCGGAGCCGGTCGACCTTGCCCTTCTCGCCGGTGTCGGCGTGATCGGCGGCGTGGCCCAGATCTTCATGACCGAAGCGTTCCGGCAGGCGCCGACGGCCGTCGTCGCGCCGTTCGACTATACGGCCATGATCTGGGCGGTGCCGCTCGGCTATCTGGTCTTCGGCAGCGTGCCGTCGGTCCAGGTCATCGCGGGCGCCGGGATCATCGCCGCGGCCGGCCTCTTCATCCTCTATCGCGAAACCCAGCTCGGCCTGAAGAAGCCGCGGCTCAAGCGCTCCAGTCTCTAGGCCCGGATCGCCGTCAGGGCTTTGCCCCGATCAGCGCTGCGTGATGTGCGAGGAAGCGTTCGCTCGTTTCCGTCGGGTTCATGCGCCGGTCGAACAGACCGAAGCGTGGAAAATAGCCGCGGTCCACGTCGCTCAGTGTGTCCAGGATAATTTCCCCTTTGCCGACGTTCCGTGCGGCGTCGAGCGCATCGACAACCATCGCTGACACATCCTTCCTGTTGCCGGCCAGCGCGGCCGGGTTCGGACCGCCCATCTTGACGGTCAGACTGAGACTGAGTCCCCGCGCATCGGTGGCGGCCAGGATCGGCTCGATGACGTTGCAGGGAAGGGTCTCCCGCACGGTCTCGAAGACCACGCCGTCAACATAGGGATCGCCTCCTTCGCCGAGCCCGAGCCGGTCCAGCAACGCAAGTTCGACGGGCGCGAAGCCGTGATCGATCACGTGGGCGAAACGTCCATCGACGGAATGGCCGTGATCGGCGGAAGAACGCAGCGGCGAAAGATAGACGCGAAGACCGGTGACGTCGCGCAGCGTCCGCAAGCCGTCCGCCGCCCCGGCCACCTCGTCGATCGGCAGGATGATATTGACCTGTTCAAGGAAATCCTGCGCCTCCACGAGCTGCTTCCGCGCCGCCTCCGAGGGAAGGCGGAAGAGGAAAGTCGAGAAGCGGAATCCGCAGGCATTCAGAGCCCGCGCCCGGGCCCGGCTCTCGGGATTGCGGATGTCTTCGAACGGGATGCGCAGGCGGGACAATCCGGTTTCCCAGAGGGCGAGCAGACGGTAATCGTCCCGCGCCGGTTTCCGCCCGAACGCATCGACCACACCCGAATAGGCGATTTCGATCGGGAGCGCCCAGGGGTCGCGCAACTCGACGCCGATCGGCAAGAGCGTACCGAGTTTCGAATGCAGACGGGGCGAAAGCGGTGCTGCGGGCGGAGCGCCGCCGTCAACGTGCGTTTCCCCGTTGCTCCGGATGTGGTGCAGGATGTGGCCGTTCTCGAATATCTCGACGAAGACGAAGCCGAGCTTGGGGGCATCGTTCCGGCCGAATTCGTCGGGGCCAGACGGGGGCACCTTGAACAGTTCCGAATAGTCGAGACGCAGGGCGCTGACCGCCGGTAGGACATAGAGTTCCGTGTTGCCGTCGCGTTCGTAGAAGAAGGTATGGATGTGGCCGGACATCCAGGCCTCAACGCCGTACTTCTTGAGCAGAGCCCGCATCCGGCTGCGCCCCGGTTCGGCGGTGTTGTCGTAATGCTCCTCCTCGTCCGAGCTGGCGACCCAGAGAGGCTGGTGACCGAACAGGAAGAGGCGCTTGTCCCGGTTTGACTCGAGCTCCGTCTCAAGCCAGTCCCATTGCACTTTCTCGCGCTCGGTTCCGGTATTGATGATCTGGCTGTTCACCATGATGAAATGCGCCGGACCGTGGCCGAACGCTCCGAAATCGGCGCCGAACTGCTCCCGGTAAAGGCCGATGAAATCTTCGGTGCAGCATTTTGCCGGTGTCCAGATCGCCGGTTTGTCGCCGATATCGTGATTTCCCGGAACCAGATGGAGCGGTGCCTCCAGATCGGTGAAGATCTCTCGGAACCGCTTTGCCGCCGCGCCGTATCCGGGCTGGTCCGGGGTCGGATGGATCATGTCTCCGAGGTGGATGACGAAATCGGGCGAGAGCGCGTTGACCCGCGCGATGGCGGCGCGGGCCCTGTCGTTCGCGAGGCCGTTCGACTGCCAGGGCGACGGGGTGACTCCGTCCACCGGTCCGATATGGGTGTCGGAAACGACGGCGAAGGTGAAGAGCGGCTTTTCCGTCCGTGCGCGCGTTGCCTTCCCGGCTTGAGTTCCTGTCATTCGTCGATGCCTTCCCTGTCGATCCCGTGTTTCTGCCGTCATCGGGCTTGACAATCACCCAAGACATTATGTTTTCATAATGACATAATCATTCGAAATCAAGATGGCGGTCAACGCCGTTGGGATCACCGAACAGGAGTGCAGACATGATGAAGAGATTACTGGCCGCGGCAGGCCTTTTCCTGGCGGCAACGGCCCCCGTCCCGGCCGCCGACTTCCCGACCAAGCCCGTGGAGATGATCGTCAATTTCGGTGCCGGCGGCTCGACCGACACAGTCGCGCGGCTGCTTGCCGACAAGATGGGCGCCGTGCTCGGACAGAATGTGGTTGTCTCGAACACGGGCGGCGCCGGCGGGACGCTTGGCGTGGCCGCGACGGCGGAGAAGTCGGCCGACGGCTATCACATCGGAACGGCCAACATGCCGGCTCTGGCGATTCTGCCGCAGCTGCGCGAACTGCCCTACAAGCCATCGGACGTGGTCCAGATCGCAGGTGTGATGCCTTACGATTACGGCATCTTCGCCAAGCAGGATGCGCCCTACGATACCTGGGAGGAGCTGGTCGCGTACGCGAAGGCCAATCCCGGAAAGGTGACCTACGGCAGCGTCGGCACCGGCACGACCAATCATCTGATGATGGAGAGGATCGCCAAGGAGATCGGGATCTCCTGGCGGCATGTTCCTTTCAAAGGAGGGGCCAAGGCCATTGCCGCGCTCGTCGGCGGCCATGTCGATATCGTCAACAACACCATCGGCCCGATCCTGCAGCCGGTGAAAATCGGCAAGGTCAAGCCGATCCTGGTGACAAGTGCCCGTCCGTTCAAGCAGATCCCGGACATGCCGGTGATCCTCGACAAGGGCTTCTCCTTCGCCCAGGTGTCCTACATGTCGATCATCGCGCCGGCCGGCATTCCTGACGATGTCCGCAGCAAGCTCGAGGGCGCGGTCAAGGCGGCGGCGGAGGATCCCGAAGTCCTTGCATCCGCCGCCAAACTCGACCTCTACCCGGCTTTCCTGCCGGGAGCGGAATACGAATCCATGCTGGCCGAAATGGGTAAGGACTGGGGCCTGCTGCTAAAAGAGCTCGGTCTCCCGAAGTAAGCCGCGCGAGATCAAGGGCAGAGAGGAGCGAGGTGGAATGCGGATATGTCATCCGGACGTCCTGATCGGGTTCGGGCTCGCCCTGTTTGCAGGGATGGTGCTCTGGCTGATCAGACAGGGCATCGGTCCATTCGACTACGAGGCATCGATCCTTCCGAGCATGGGCGCAGGCTGTCTGCTGTTCCTTTCGGTCGCTCTAGCCGCCTCGGCGCTCGGCGGTGCCGGGAAATCCCTTGAGGACGGGGCGTCGGATCATCCGCTCCACCGCACCCGGCTGCTGCGACTGGTCGCGGCAGCCGGAATCGCGGCGCTGCACGCTTTCCTGCTTGAGAGCTTCGGCGTCCTGCTGGTCGGCTTCAGCCTCCAGCTCTGTCTCTACCTCCTGCTCGGCCGCCGCCCTTTTCCCGCCGCCGCGGTTTCCGCCGCGACCGTGGCCGCGCTCTACGGCGCGATCGACCTGCTGCTCGGCGTGCCGCTTCCGAAAGGGGACCTCTGGTAGTCATGGATGTGTCGATCCTTGGCATTCTTGCCGACGCGTTCGGCACCGCTTTGCTGCCCGCGAACCTTCTTGCCGTCGCGCTCGGGGTCGGGGCAGGCGTGATACTCGGTGCCATTCCGGGACTCTCCGGAACCATGGCGATCGCCTTGATGATCCCGCTTACCTTCCACTGGTCCCCGTTGTTCTCGATCTCGATCCTGATGGGCTGCTGGAAAGGCAGCGTCTTCGGCGGCTCGATATCAGCGATCCTTCTGAATACGCCCGGCACGCCGGAAGCGGCGCCGACGGCGGCGGACGGATATCCGCTCGCCCGCCAGGGCAAGGCCATGCAGGCCATGACCATGGCCCTGGTCGCTTCCGTTTTCGGCGCGCTCTTCTCGGATGGCCTGCTCTTCATCGGAGCGCCCGCGATTTCCGAGCTGGCGGTGAAGTTCGGTCCGGCGGACCTGACTTCGCTTATCCTGATGTCGCTGGTGATCGTCGCCGGAACCGGTAGCCAGTCCATCCTGAAAGGCCTGATCGCGACCGCGATCGGCCTGGTTCTCGGATCGATCGGACTCGATCCGATGACCGCCGAGCGCCGCCTTACGCTCGGCATCCACGATCTGGACCAGGGCCTCGACCTGCTTGCGATGACGATCGGGCTGCTGGTCATGTCCGAGGTCTTCGTGCAGTTCCGCGAGGTGCTTGCCGAGCGCGGCTCGGCGGCGGCGCCGGTGCCGACGCGTTTCGGCGGAGCGTGGCTGTCGTTCCGCGACATCAGGAGATCGGCCGGCGTCATTTTCCGCTCCAGCATCATCGGCTCGATCTGCGGCGCGCTGCCCGGTGTCGGCAGCATTACCGCAGCCTTCATGGGATACGATCAGGCACGGGTCACCTCCGGACATCCCGAGACTTTCGGCAAAGGCGAGCTCAAGGGCGTCGCGGCGGCGGAATCGGCGAACAACGCGGTCTGCGGCACGGCTCTTGTCCCGATGATCACTCTAGGCATTCCGGGATCGCTCTCGGTCGCGATCATCATGGGCGCGTTCATGATCCACGGGCTCGCCCCCGGACCGCTGCTGATGACCGAGGAGCCGGAATTCGTCTATGCGCTGTTCGCGCTGCTGCTGATCTCAGACATTTTCCTGCTTCTGATCCCCCTGCCGCTGCTGCCGCTCGCGGCTCGTCTCGGATCGCTTCCCAGGGCATTGCTGTTGCCGCCGATCGCGTTCTTCTGTCTCGTCGGAGCTTACAGCACCAACCAGAGTATCTTCGACGTGAAGGTCATGGTCGTGTTCGCGGTAATCGGGTATTTCTTCAAGCGTTGGGGAATCAGTCCGGCCGCCCTGCTTATCGCTTTCATCCTCGGACCGCTGGCGGAGGGGAACCTGCGCCTGGCCCTGACACTTTCTGCCGGCGACGCCACGGTTTTCCTTACGCGTCCTTTCAGTGCCCTTTTCCTGGCGATCGGTGCGGCGTCGCTGATCTGGATGAGTGTGGGGCGTCGGCGTTATGTTGAAGCCGGGTAGGGCGTCGCGAGAACGGCCACCGGGGAGAAAAGCCGAGAGAATGGCAGTGACGAGAGTGGGTGACGTCAAACTTTACGGGCTGGTCTGCGACGGGCTTCGTCGGCAGATCCGTTCCGGGATGCTCAAGCGGGGCGACAGGCTCCCCTCTCTCGAGCAACTTGCGGTCGATTTCGGGGTTTCGCTGATCACCGTGCGCAAGGCGGTGGAGATTCTTGAAGACGAACGTCTTCTCGAACGGCAGCAAGGACGCGGCACCTTCGTCGCCGACACGGGCAACGCAAGGGAGTGGCTGCGCCTCAGCACGACCTGGTCGGACCTGATGCAGGGCTACGCGGACACGCGCGGGACGATGGAAAACGAGGTCCTGCTCCTGCGTGAAGACCAACACCCGGTGTTCCGGGACAGGTCAGCGGGCGATCTCGCGGAAAATTATGTCTTCATGCGGCGGCGTCACTTCGTCGAGGGACTGGCCTACGCCTATACCGACCTCTATCTAGATCAGGATCTCTATCGCCGTGCGCCGGAGGCGTTCCGAAACGATATGGTGCTGCGCGTGCTCGGCGGCCTGGATGGCTTCGAGATCGGCGAGGCAACCCAGAGCGTGACGATCGGGAGCGCGGGGCCGGAGACAGCGGACATCCTGAACCTCATCGTGGGCGCGCCGGTCGGAGAACTGTTGCGCGAGGTGATCGGCGTCGATGGCCGGCTGGTCTATCACGGCGAGGTGGTCTATCGCGGGGACCTCGTCAGGATCGACACCCGCCTGATCTGAAACGGCGGGCCGCTGTTTCCTAACCGAGCAGCCGCGCCACCTCGGCGCGGAGATGCGGCAGGATTTCCGCCTCGATCCAGGGATTCCTCTTCAGGATATTGCCGCTGCGCCAGCTCGGATGCGGCAGCGGCAGGTAGCGCGGGCCGTACTCCCGCCAAGCCCGTACCGTTTCCGTCAGCGTCTTCTTCCGTGCTTTGCCGAGGTAATGCGCCTGGGCGTACATGCCCGCCAGCACCACCAGCTCGATACTGGGCATATGGGCGAGCAGCGGATCGTGCCATTTCCTGGCGCATTCCGGCCGCGGCGGCGCGTCTCCGCCGTTCGGCAGGACCCCCGGATAGCAGAACCCCATCGGCATGATGGCGAGGCGTTCGGAGGTGTAGAAGGTCTCCCGATCGAGCCCGAGCCAGTCGCGCAGCCGGTCGCCGGAGCGGTCGTTCCAGGGAATGCCGCTCTCGTGCACCTTGGTGCCCGGTGCCTGCCCGACGATGAGGATGCGCGCCTCGGGCCGCGGGACGACGACCGGGCGGGGGCCGAGCGGCAGGTGTTGCTCGCAGATCCGGCAGGCCGCGATCCGCTCTCTCAGGGCGGGCAGGTCCTCAGGCACGGCGGAACCGGTTCTTCTCCTTCGGCGGGCGGCGGAACAGGGCCCGCCAGAGCAGTGCGAGCAGCGCGTGGAGGATCCAGCCGGCAAGGATGCCGGCAATGCCGAAGCGGATATCGAGGGTCAGCGTCGGCCGGAAAGAGGACCAGGTGGCCTCGGCGATGCCGGTCTCGAGATGGGTGAAGGCGACCCAGGGCCGGAGGAGATAGGGCGCAGCGCCCAGAGCGGCATAGGCTTCGTCGAGCCGTTCCGCCCGGTCGCGCCGTTGCAGCATGCGCTCGGCTCCGGCCTGCACCGCCTGGTCTTCCGAGGCGCGGTAGCGCTCGGCGAAACCTTCCAGAGTCAGACCAAAAGCCTTGGCTTCGGCGACATCCTGCCGGTGCGCGGCCTGCGCCTCGTCGCGCGCGCCGCCGAGCCGTTGCTCGTATTCCTGCACGAGCTGCGGCAATTGCGAGCCGCCGACGGCGCCGCAGGCGATCATGGCGATGAGAAAAAGGTCTCGAAACATCTTCATCGCCGTCCCCCTCAGGCCGCTTTCAGGAAGGACCGGCCGTGCGGCATGTCGGATATCCCGAGATGCCGGGCCAGGCTCTGGCCGACATCGGCGAAGCTGGCGAGATGGCCGACCGGGCCGGCAGGCTTCGCGCCGCCGAGCAGCAGCACGGGCACGTTCTCGCGGGTATGGTCGCTGCCTTTCCAGGTCGGATCGCAGCCATGGTCGGCGGTGATCGCGGCGAGGTCGCCGGGCCCAAGGAGCGCTTCGAATTCCGGCAGGCGGCGGTCGAACTGTTCCAGCGCCGCGGCATAGCCCGCCGGGTCGCGGCGATGGCCAAAATGCACGTCGAAATCGACGAAATTCACCACCATCAGTGCGCCGTCTCCCGCGCTTTTCGTCTCATCGAGCATGAGGTCGAACATCGCGTCATTGTCCGGCGCCTTCACCTCGCGGCCGGTGCCGTCATGGGCGAAGATATCGCCGATCTTGCCGACGGAGATCACCGGTCCGCCGCGATCCGCGTGGCGGCGGAGCAGGGTTGGCTCCGGCGGCAGAACGGAATAGTCCCGCCGGTTCGCCGTCCGCTTGAACGTTTCCTGTGTGTCGCCGACGAAGGGCCGGGCGATAACCCGGCCGATATTCAGCGGATCGACGAGTTCGCGCGCGGTCTCGCAGAGCTTCAGAAGCCGTTCCAGGCCGAAATGCTCCTCGTGCGCGGCGATCTGCAACACGCTGTCTGCCGAGGTATAGACGATCGGCTTGCCGGTGCGGATATGCTCTTCGCCGAGTTCCTGGATGATGACGGTGCCGCTCGCGTGGCGGTCGCCGAGCCAGCCCGGTAGGTCGCCGGCCGCGACCAGGCTCTCCATCAGGTCGCGCGGGAAGCAGGGTTCGGTCTCGGGGAAATAGCCCCAGTCGAACGAGACCGGCACGCCGCTGAGCTCCCAGTGTCCGCTCGGCGTGTCCTTGCCGTTGCTGGTCTCCGAAGCGTAGCCCCAGGCCGCGTCCTTTGCCGCACGTGAGAGGCCCGGGGGCAGGCGTCCGGTGCTCGCCTCGGCAGCGCTGCCGAGGCCGAGGCGGCAGAGGTTGGGGAGACGCAGCGGCCCGTTCCGTTCCGTATTGTCGGCGTGCCCGGAAGCGCAGGCCTCTGCGATATGCCCCACCGTGTCCGATCCCGTGTCGCCGAAAGCGGCGGCGTCGGGGGCACCGCCGATGCCGACGGAGTCGAGCACGATGAGGAAGGCGCGTCTCATCCGGTCACCGTTTCCACGACGACTGGGCCGGGTTCCGGTGCGTCGCCGACGGCGAAGGCCTGTTTGAGCGTTTCCGCTGCCTTCGCCGCGTCCGCTTCGCTCTTCGCATGAACGAGGGCCAGCGGACGCTCAGGGCCGACTTCATCGCCGAGCCCGGCAATCTCGGTCAGTCCGACGGAGTGGTCGATCCTGTCTTCGGCGCGGCGCCGTCCGCCGCCAAGTTCGACCACGGCAAGGCCGACCTTCCGCGTGTCGATCCTGGCGACAGTTCCTGTCTCGTCCGGAAGGGCGGCCAGCGTTATCGGGGCGGATCTGAGGGCCGAGGTTTCGCGCAGCAGGTTGGTCGGGCCGCCGAGACCGGAGACCATGCGCTCGAACCGTTCCGCCGCCGCGCCGGAGGCGAGGGTACGGAGCAGGGCGGCGCGGGCGATGTCCCGGTCCGCCGCGAGTCCGCCGGTGACAAGCATCTCGGCGCCGAGTGCGATCACCACTTCGTGCAGCCGCTCGTCGCGGCGCTCGCCGGTTAGGTAATCGACGACCTCGCCGATCTCGACCGCATTGCCCGCCGAATGGCCGAGCACCTGGTTCATGTCGGTGATCAGCGCCGTCGTTGGCAGCCCGGCGCCGTTCGCAACGTCGACGATGGAGCGGGCCAGGGCGCGGGAATCGTCCAGATTGGACATGAAGGCACCGGAGCCTGTCTTCACATCCATCGCGAGACCCTGCAGACCAGCGGCGAGCTTCTTCGAGAGGATGGAGGCGGTGATGAGAGGGATCGACTCGACTGTCGCAGTGACGTCCCGGACTGCATAGAACCGCCGGTCGGCGGGGGCGAGGTCCTCGGTCTGGCCGATGATGGCGCAGCCGGCCTGGGCGACGATCTGGCGGAAGCGTTTCACCGTCGGCGCCGTGTCGTATCCGAGGATCGAATCCAGCTTGTCGAGCGTGCCGCCGGTATGTCCGAGGCCGCGCCCCGAAATCATCGGCACGAAGCCGCCGGCGGCCGCCACCATCGGCGCCAGCATGATGCTGACCTTGTCGCCGACGCCGCCGGTCGAATGCTTGTCGAGCACAGGGCCGGCCAGCTCTTCAGCGTCCCAGCTCAACACGTTCCCGCTGTCCCGCATCGCCAGCGTAAGGGCGACGGTTTCTTCGGTTTCCATGCCGTTCAGGAAGGCGGCCATGCCGAAAGCCGCGATCTGTGCCGGGCTCGCTTCGTCCGTCGACATGCGTTCGACGAAGAGAGATATCTGTTCCGCAGTCAGGGTCTCGCGGTCTCGTTTCCGGCGGATGATTTCCTGCGTCAGCATGCGTCTGGCCTTATCTCTCGCCGTCAAGCGCGGCCAGCAAATCATCAAGCAGGCTGCTGGCTCCGAAGCGGAAGGTCTCCGGAGTCGCCCAGTCCGGCCCCATAACCTTGTCGGCGAGATGCAGGAAAGCGGCCGCCTGCGCCGACGTGCGAATGCCGCCTGAGGGTTTCAGGCCGACCGGTTTTCCGCTCTCGCGGATCGCATCCAGCATGATGTGCGCGGCTTCCAGCGTGGCCGAGATCTTGGTTTTGCCGGTCGACGTCTTGATGAAGTCGGCTCCGGCCGCGATCGCATCGCGCGCGGATCCGGCGATGGCGTCGTCAGTCTGCAGCCGACCGGTCTCAAGGATCACTTTCAGGTGGGCCCTGTCGCCGCACTCTTCCTTGCAGGCCGCGACCAGATCGCGGGCAATTTCCCTGTTGCCGGAGAGCCATGCCTCGTAGGGCCAGACCACATCGACCTCGTCCGCGCCGTCGCGCACGCATTGATGCGTCGTCTCCACGGCACCGGCGACGTCAGGGCGGCCATGCGGAAAATTGGCGACCGTCGCGACCCGGATGCCGGTGCTTTCCAGCGCGCTCTTCGCCTGGGCGACGAAGCGCGGCCAGATACAGACGGCGGCGACATTGCCCGCGGGCGTTTCCGCGCGCTGCAGAAGCGCCGCGACGATGTCCGGGCAATCCTCCTCGCCAAGGCTCGTCAGGTCGAGCATGGAGAGCGCCCGGGCGGCGTCTTTCACCGCGTCACTCATGGAACGGGTCCTTCAGGAAATGCAGCAGCAGCTTGGTCATCGACTCGGCGATCGTCTCCCCCTGCGCCAGGGTGTGCTCATGGTCGAGGATCTCGTTCGCGACCATCCCGGCACCGAAATTGGTTATACCCGAAATTGCGGCAACCTTGAGGCCCGCATGGCGCGCGGCCAGCACCTCCGGCACGGTCGACATGCCGACCGCATCTGCGCCGAGCATGCGGAAGGCGCGGATTTCCGCCGGGGTCTCGAAATTCGGCCCGAGCGCCCAAAGGTAGACCCCTTCGTGCAGAATGACGCCCTCCGCCTCCGCGCTGCGGCGGAGCACCTCGTGCAGTTCCCGGTCATAGGCCCGCGTCATGTCGAAGAAGCGCGGGCCGAGCGAGGCGTCGTTCGGGCCGATCAGCGGGTTGGCACCGGACCAGTTGATATGATCCGTCAGCATCATCAGGCTGCCGGGCGCCATCTCCTCGCGCAGGCTGCCCGCGGCGTTGGTCAGCACCAGCGTGGTGACGCCGAGCGCCTCCATGGTGCGCACGGGCAGGACCACATCGGCGAGATCGTGACCCTCGTAGGCGTGAGCGCGGCCCTGCAGGACGAAAACCTGGCGGCCGGAGAGCGTGCCATGCACCAGCTTGCCGTGATGGCCGTCGACGCTCGGTTTCGGAAAGCCCGGGATATCTGCAAAGGAGACGCTTGCGGCGTCCTCGACGGCGTCGGCGATCGAGCCGAGGCCGCTCCCGAGAACCAGGGCGATCTTCGCGTCACGGCCGGGCAAGGCTTTCCGGACCGCTGCGGCAGCATCGTAATAGGGTGTCACGTGCGCTCCTTGACGTAGGGGGTGCCGCTTGCCTTCGGGGCCACCGCTTTGCCGATGAAACCGGCAAGCAGAACCACCGTCAGGATATAGGGAAGTGCCTGAATGAGCTGTACCGGGAAGACGCCGATCACCGGTAGCTCGACGCCCTGCAGCCTGACGGCAAGCGCGTCGAGAAAGCCGAAGAGCAGGCAGGCGAAGAGCGCCGGCACCGGTTTCCATTTGCCGAAGATCATCGCCGCCAGCGCCATGTAGCCCTTGCCCGCCGTCATGTCGCGCACGAAGGCGGCGGAATGAGCGGTGGAAAGATAGGCGCCGGCGATACCGCACAGCAGACCCGCGATGGCCATTGCGCTGTAGCGCAGCCCGGTGACGCTGATCCCGGCCGTGTCGACCGCTGCCGGGTTCTCGCCGACGGCGCGGAGCCGGAGACCGAAGCGCGTGCGGTAGACCACCCACCAGGTGAGCGGGACCACCGCGAGGGCCAGATAGACGAGGAAGTTGTGGCCGCTGATCACCTCGTAATAGAGCGGGCCAAGGACCGGGATGCCGCGCAGGGCCTCGGCGAGCGGCAGGGCATGCTCGGTGAAGCGAAATTCGGCATCGAGCGTCGGCGTGCGGCCGCCCTGATGGAACCAGGCGATGCCGAGCACCACGGTCAGGCCGGAGGCGATGACGTTCACCGCGACGCCGCTGACCACCTGGTTGCCCCGGTGAGTGATACAGGCGAAACCGTGCAGCAAAGCAAGCGCAACGGAAACGAGGATGGCGACGACCAGTCCGAGCCAGGCCGACCCGGTCACGGCGGCGGTCGCGGCGGCGGCGAAGGCGGCCGCCAGCATCTTGCCTTCGAGACCGATATCGATCACCCCGGAGCGTTCGGCGAAAAGGCCGGCCATCGACGCGAGGATCAGCGGCGTCGCGACCCGGAGCGTGGCGTCCAGTGTGAGCAGGACGAGAAGATAGGATTCCGCCATCTAACCCTCCTGGCCCCGCGCCGCTGCGAAGCGGCCGGCCAGCCGCGCCACCATCGGGTTGAACATGTAGGCGAGCGCGCCCGAGAAGAGGATGATCAGGCCCTGGATCACCACCACCATGTCGCGCGTGATCTGTTCGAACTCGAAATCGAGCTCGGCGCCGCCCTGGTAAAGAGCGCCGAAGAGCAGGCTGGCGAGCACGATACCGAAAGGATGGTTGCGTCCCATCAGCGAGACCGCGATTCCGGTGAAGCCGTAACCCGCCGTGAAGTTCAGCAGCAGCTTGTGCTGCACGCCCATGATCTCGTTGATCCCTACCATTCCGGCGAGCGCTCCGGAGAGCGCCATGGTGAGGAACACGGTTTTCTTCGGATCGATCCCGGCATAGACAGCCGCGGTCTCGTTGCGTCCGACGGTGCGGATCGCGTACCCCCAGCGGGTGCGCCAGATGAAGATCGCCACCAGACCGGAGGCGAGGAGTGCGATCAGGAAAGAGAAGTTTAGAGGCGAGCGGGAGAAGTCGATCCCGAGCGCGGCAAACATCTCGTGCCCCAGAGGCAGCCAGGCGCTCTCGGCGAATTCCCGGCTTTCCGGCGACATCTGGCCCGGCTTGATCAGCACGTTCACCATCAGATGCACCATCAGCGCCGAGGCGATGAAATTGAACATGATGGTGGTGATGACGATGTGGCTGCCGCGATAGGCTTGCAGCCAGCCGGGAACCGCCGCCCAGGCACCGCCGAAAAGCGCGGCGGCGACGATCGCCAGCGGCAGGATCGCGTACCAGGGCAGCCAGCGGTCGAGGGCGAGAATCAGCAGCCCGACGCCGAGCCCGCCGATATAGGCTTGGCCCTCGCCGCCGATATTGAAGAGACCGGCATGGAAGGCGACCGCGACCGCGAGCCCGGTGAAGATGAAGTTGGTTGTATAATAAAGCGTGTAGCCGATCGCCTCGTCATATCCGAACGCCCCGTAGAGCATGACGTCGAGGGCCTCGATGGGATCCTCCCCGAGGGAAAGAATGACCAGCGCGGAGACCGCCAGGGCGGCAAGGATGTTGAGTGCCGGGATGACGCCGATATCGACCCAGCGCGGCAATTTGATCGGCTGGCTCATGCGGCTTTTCCGTCCCATGGGGCCTCTTCGGGAATGTCCGCCATCATAAGGCCGATGCGGCGCGGGTCAGCTTCCGCCGCCTCCATCTCGCCGACGATCCGTCCCGCCGACATCACCAGGATGCGGTCGGAAAGCGACATGATCTCGTCGAGCTCGACGGAGACCAATAGCACCGCGGCCCCTTGGTCGCGCATCGAAACCAGCGTGTTGTGGATGAACTCGATGGCACCGATATCGACGCCGCGGGTCGGTTGGCCGACCAGCAGCAGCTTCGGCTTTGTCTCCAGCTCGCGCGCCAGCACGATCTTCTGCTGGTTGCCGCCGGAGAACATGGCGGCGGTCAACTGCGGGTTCGGCGGGCGCACGTCGTAGCGTTCCATTTCCGCCGCGCAGTCGGCGATCGCCGCTTCACGGTCGAGCAGCAGGCCGCGATTGAAATCCGGCCAATCGTGATGCCCGAGGATGTGGTTCTCGTGCGCGGTGAAGGCGGTGACCAGTCCCATATGATGGCGGTCCTCCGGTACATGGGCGATGCCGAGCCGGCGTGCCTCGTGCGGATCGAGCGCGTGTCCAGTATCGACAATCCTTGTGCCGTTCACGCTGAAGGAGCCGCCGGAAAGCGGCCGGATCCCGGCGAGCGCCTGGAGCAGCTCGCTCTGTCCGTTGCCGGCGACCCCGGCGATGCCGACGATCTCGCCGGCCCGTACCTGGAAGCAGGCATTCTTCACCCGCTCGACGCCGCGCGCGTCGGTCACCGTGAGTCCGTCGGCCGAAAGGACCATGCCTTTCGCCTCGGCCGGCTTCTTGTCGACCCGGAGTAGTACCTTGCGCCCGACCATGAGTTCCGCGAGCTCATCGGCGCTGGTCTCGGAGGTGGTTCGGTGCGCGACCATCTCGCCCTGGCGCATGACCGAGACCGTATCCGTCGCGGCCAGGATCTCGCGCAGCTTGTGGGTGATCAGGATGATGGTGACGCCGCGTTCTTTCAGCGCGGCGAGAATTTCGAACAGCCGGTCGGCCTCCTGCGGCGTCAGCACGCCGGTCGGCTCGTCCAGCACCAGAATGCGGGCGCCGCGGACCAGCGCTTTCAGGATCTCGACCCGCTGCTGCTGGCCGACCGAGAGATCGGAGATCAGCTCGTCCGGATCGACCGTGAGGCCATAGTCGCTGGAGAGCCGCGCCAGCTCCTGCCGCGTCGCCTTTTCGCCGGCATCCAGCAAGGCGCCGCCTTCGGAACCGAGCATCACGTTATCGAGTACGCTCATCGTCTCCACCAACATGAAATGCTGGTGCACCATGCCGATCCCGAGGTCGATCGCGGCCCGGCTCGACTCGATGATCACGCCTTTGCCGTCGACCAGAATCTCCCCCGCATCGGCCTGGTAGAAACCGTAGAGGATGGACATCAGCGTCGACTTGCCGGCGCCGTTCTCGCCGACGATGCCGTGAATCGTTCCGGGCATGACCCGGAGCGTTACGTCACGGTTCGCCTGGACCGGTCCGAAGCTTTTCGAGATGCCCTTCAATTCGATGGCGGGCGGCTTGCCGCCGCCCGCCACGGGCCGAGTGTTCCCGGATGTCATTCTGAAAGGTGAGCCCGGGCGTCAGTACGGGCAGGTATTGTCGGCCATGTAGTCATGGACCTTGATGTCGCCCGACTTGATGCCGGCTTCCGCCTTGGCGACCAGCGCTTTCATGTCTTCCGAGACGAGCGATTTGTTGTGCTCGTCGAGCGCCCAGCCGACACCGTTCTCGCCGAGGCCCAGCACGTTGATGCCCGGTTTCAGCTCGCCCTTCTTGCCGGCCATGAAGACGTTGTAGGCGGCGATGTCGACGCGTTTCAGCATCGAGGTCAGCATGGTGCCCGGATGCAGGTAGTTCTGGTTGCTGTCGACGCCGATCGCCAGCTTCTTGGCGTCGTCCGCGGCCTGCAGCACGCCGAGGCCGGTCGAGCCGGCGGCGGCGAAGACCACGTCGGAGCCGCGGTCGAACTGGCTGCGGGCGAGTTCCGCACCTTTGGTCGGATCGTTCCAGGCGGCCGGCGTGCTGCCGGTCATGTTCTGGATCACCTTGATGTCCTTGTTGGCCCATTGCGCGCCGCCGACATAGCCGCAGGCGAAGCGGCGGATCAGAGGGATGTCCATCCCGCCGACGAAGCTGATGGTACCCGACTTGGAGGCCTTGGCCGCGAGCACGCCGACGAGGAACGAGCCTTCATGCTCGTTGAAGACGATCGACTGGACATTGGGCACGTCCACGACGCTGTCGATGATGGCGAAGCTGGTGTCCGGATATTCCTTCGCGACCTTCTCGATCGCCGGGCCCTGGGCGAAACCGACACCTAGGATCGGGTTCGCGCCACGGCGCGCCATGCGGCGGATCGCCTGCTCGCGCTGGGTCTCGTTGGTCACCTCGAATTCGAGATAGCTGTCGCCGGTTTCCTTCTTGAAGCGCTCGGCCCCTTCGTACACGCCCTCGTTGAAGCTCTTGTCGAATTTGCCGCCCATATCGAAGACGACGGCCGGTTTGAAGTCCGCGGCCTCGGCAGCAGCGCCGATACCGATCGCGGCAACCGCCGCCAGTACCCACTGTTTCATTTTGTGCCATCCCTGTTTATTGAGGTCTTTCAGACCTGTTCACGGATTGCGTTCCGTGACGGCAGTGTAAAAAAGAAAGACTTCGGAGTCCTGTAGTCTTTTACCAATTGGTCGAACCGCGCGCGCGGGCCGTTCCGGCGCCCGCGGGGGAGTAACCGATGAGCGCATCGCGTCTCAAGTCGAAATTGCTGGTCCAGGCGGGTCTCCGCCAGTGTATGGCTCTCGGAATCATGGCCACGGTGGTGCGTTCAGGCGACGACGACGCGGGTGCCGTGTATCTCAAGATCAATCGGCTTGGGCCCGGATTCACGATCCTGGCATTGGCTCGTGAACTCGATGGCGGGCTTTCCTGGCGCTCGCGGACCGGCGACGAGCCGGTGTCGGAAGAAGAGGCCGACGCGGTTCTCGAGAAGGAGCGCCGGATCGATCCGGACATCTGGGTTCTTGAGATCGAGGACCGTGAGGGGCGCAATCCGCTCGAAGACGCGCTGTTCTTCTGACCGGGGCGTTGTAGCCCTGCCACACGAACGGGATTCGTGCAGGCCCGGAACGGTCCGCGATATTGCAAATCCGCTCTCCGTCCATACCTCTCAGACGGTCGAAAATGTCCCGAGAGGTGCGATCCGGATGGAAATCAACGCCGATTTTTCGAGCTTTGTTGCGACTGACAGCAATCTGCTGCCCTGGGTCCCCTCGCCGATGGCCGGCGTCGACCGGCGTATGCTGGACCGGATCGGGGACGAGGTCGCGCGGGCAACGACGATCGTGCGCTATGCGGCCGGCAGCAAGTTCTCCGCCCATACCCATGGCGGCGGTGAGGAGTTCCTCGTTCTCGACGGCACGTTTTCGGACGAGCACGGAGATTACGGACCGGGCATGTATGTGCGCAATCCGGTCGGCTCAAGCCACTCCCCGTTCACCCGTGCCGGCTGCACGATCTTCGTGAAGCTCTGGCAGATGCGCGAGGACGATCAGGAATTCGTGCGCATCGACACCCGCGCGCAGGATGCGCGCTGGGAAGAGGGGGCCGCCGAAGGGATTTCCGTCCTGCCGCTCTTCGATGCGGAGGACGAGCATGTTTATCTCACCCGGTACGGGGCCGGCGCGGCCCAGCCGCCTTTCGAGATGCCGGGCGGCGGTGAATTTCTGGTTCTGGAGGGGGCTGTGGAAAGCGACGGCGTGCGGCACGAGACCGGGAGCTGGCTGCGCTTTCCGAAAGGCGCGCGGGCGACTTTCACTGCACCTGAGATGGCGCTGGTCTGGACCAAGACCGGCCATCTGGCCGGTCTCTGATCCGAAAGGTTTCTACTCTGCGTCGGCCGCGACCTGGACCTTCACCATCTTGTCCGGGTCCGCCGGCGGCTCGCCCTTCTTGATCTGATCGACGAAATCCATCCCTTCGATCACCTCGCCCCAGACCGTGTACTGGCCGTCGAGGAAGCGGGCATCCTTGAAGCAGATGAAAAACTGGCTGTCGGCACTGTTCGGGTTCTGCGCCCGGGCGGCGCCCACGGTGCCGCGCTTGAACGGGGCGTCGGAGAATTCGGCGTCCAGCTTCTGGCCGGAGCCGCCCATGCCGGAGCCGGTCGGATCGCCGGTCTGCGCCATGAAACCGTCGATCACGCGGTGGAAGACGATGCCGTCATAGAAGCCCTCGCGGGCGAGTTCCTTGACCCGCTCGACATGTTTCGGCGCCAGATCCGGCTTCAGCTCGACGACCACGCGGCCATAGTCGAGATCGATATAAAGTTGGTTTTCCTGATCGCTCACGTTTCGATCCTTTTTCTTTTTCGTGTTCGGGTCCCAGAGACTTGAGCCGGTTTACTTGGCGTCTGCCGCGACACGCAGCGAGACGATGTGGTCCGGGTTCGCCGGCGGTTCGCCGCGCTTGATCATGTCGACATATTCCATGCCCTTCGAGACCACGCCCCAGACTGTGTACTGGCCGTTCAGGAACTGGCAGTCCTGAAAGCATATGAACCACTGGCTGTCCGCACTGTTGGGATTGCGCGCCCGCGCCGCTCCGACCGTACCGCGTACGAAAGGCTCATTGCTGAACTCGGCGTCGAGCTTCTTGCCAGAGCCGCCCATGCCGGTCCCGGTCGGGTCGCCGGTCTGCGCCATGAAGCCGTCGATCACCCGGTGGAAGATGATTCCGTCATAGAACTTCTTGCGCGCCAGTTCCTTGACCCGCGCGACATGGTTCGGCGCCAGGTCCGGGCGCAGAACGATCTCTACGCGTCCGTATTCCAGATCGAGATAAAGCGTGTTTTCCGGGTCCGCAGCGCGCGCCGGTCCGCCGAAGGCGGTTGCGGCAAGCAGCACAAGCAGGACGAAGAGACGTCGGGCCATGCAAGCCTCCGTGGTTGAGCATCTCCGGCGCACCATAGACGACCGCGCTCAGCGGGCAAGCGCGAACAGACGCGCGGTATCGATGTGGGCCTCGAGATGATCCGCCAGACGGTCCAGCACGGTGTCGATCTCTACCTCGAAGTTGGTTCCGGAAAACTGCCGGGCGCCCAGCTCCTTCAGATAGGCGCGCCGGAAGGCGTCCGACGTAAACATGCCGTGAAGGTAGCTGCCGGCAATCCGGCCGTCCGGCGAGGCGGCTCCGTCGGCATGCGGACCGCTGCCGCCGTCGATCCAGGCAAACGGACGCGCGGTATCGGGCCCGTCCGTCCGGCCGATATGGATCTCGTAACCGGAAAGCTCCGATCCCCCGCTGCTTCGCCCGGAGATCCGGGTCAGGGCCTTTTGCGGTGTCAGCACGGTCTCGACAGCGAGGAAGCCGAGTCCGTCGGCACTGCCTGGCGGCCCTTCGAGGCCGTCCGGGTCGTGCACCTTTCGGCCCAGCATCTGGTAGCCGCCGCAGATCCCGAGGACGCGGCCGCCGCGCCGGACATGTGCGGCAATGTCGATATCCCAGCCCTGCCTGCGGAGGTCCGTCAGGTCGCCGATTGTCGATTTCGATCCCGGAATGAGGATGAGGGCGGCGTCGCCCGGCAGGCAGCGGCCGGGCTCGACGATATCGACCGTGACCTCCGGCTCCAGGCGCAGCGGGTCCAGATCGTCGAAATTGGCGATCCGGGAAAGCTGCGGCACGGCGATCTTTATCAGACCGGCATCTGCCCGGACGGCCTGTTCGAGCGCGACGGCATCTTCCGCCGGGAGCTTGCGTGCTTCCGGGAAGTAGGGGACGACACCGAGCGAGGGCCAGCCGGTATGGCTTTCGACGATGCGGAGCCCGTCATCGAAGAGCGAGATATCGCCGCGGAATTTATTGATCAGGAAAGCGGCGATCCGTTCCCGGTCGGACGGGGCGATGACGGCATGGGTGCCGACGAGGGATGCGATAACGCCGCCCCGGTCGATATCGCCGATCAGCACGACGGGACAGCCGGTCGCCTCCGCGAACCCCATATTCGCGATGTCGCCGGCGCGGAGATTGACCTCGGCCGGGCTGCCCGCACCTTCGACCAGCACGAGATCCGCATCGGCGCGGAGCCGGTCGTAACTTTCGCGCACGGCGTCCAGTAAATCGCCTTTCATCGCCTGGTAGGCGCGTGCTTTCGCATGGCCGCGTACCTGGCCCTGCACGACGACCTGTGCGCCGAGATCCGTTTCCGGTTTCAGGAGGACCGGGTTCATGTCGGTATGCGGCTCGATCCCCGCCGCGCGTGCCTGCAGCGCCTGCGCCCGTCCGATCTCTCCGCCATCGACGGTGACGGCGGCATTATTGGACATGTTCTGCGGCTTGAAGGGCCGCACGCGCAGGCCGCCGCGTGCGGCCACCCGGCACAGGCCGGCCACCAGTACGGATTTCCCGACATCGGAGCCGGTTCCCTGGAACATCAGCGTTTTTGCGGTCATGACTGGGGCCTCATCGCATATGCGGGGACAGGCTGTCACGACTTTCGCATTTTATGTGTTCTGTTTACGAAATGTTCAGGTTTCGGGCGTAAAAACGGTATCAGGCCAGCGAGTATTGCTGGCGAAGTGGTTCGAGCCATCCGACTTCGCTCCCTCCCTCTCGGCTCGGACTGGGGCGGCCTTTCGGGGCCGCCCTCTTAATTTTTTCCCGCGACATCGACGCCGAAAACCGCAGCCTTCTGGGGTTTTTTGCCGTTGCATTGATATAGAACAAATCCGGTCTGATTTTGCGTATTGACAATCACTCGCAACGACCTTCATATGCGAATGACTCTCAATCGCGGAATTCGCACTATGTATGTGTGTCTTTGCAACGGATTTACGGACCGATGTGTTGACCGGGCGATCGATTCCGGTGCGCGAACTGTCGGACAGGTCTACCAGAATGTCGGATGCCGGCCGCAATGCGGGACCTGCATGAACACGATCCGCGAGCAGCTAGCCGCGCGTACGAGCGAGGTCGAGCTTTCGGTGACAGACGCCGGCTAGACCGGAAGTTTTCGATTAAGTCTTTGTAATACTGAAATTTATTCGCAATATTGATTTTGCGAAGCCCCTTGGAATTATTCTAATCGGTGGTATCTTCGGCTCCGGGACAGCAATTCTGGAGCTAGGCCGATGAAGGGCGACAAGAAGGTTCTCGAGTTTTTGAACGCCGGTCTGAAAGGCGAACTGACCGCGATCAACCAGTATTTCCTGCACGCCAAGATGTTGCAGGACTGGGGGTTTTCGAAACTCGGAAAGCATGAATATGACGAGTCCATCGACGAGATGAAGCATGCGGAGAAGCTCGTTGCCCGCATCCTGTTCCTCGAAGGTGTTCCCAATCTTCAATATCTGGACAAGCTGCTGATCGGCGAAGACATCCAGGAGATGTTCAAGGGCGATCTGAAGCTCGAGCTGGACGGCATTGCGAACTACAAGGCCGGGATCAAGCACTGCGAGAAGGTCGGCGACTATGTCACCCGCGACCTGTTCCTCGAGATCCTTGAGGACGAGGAAGGGCATGTCGATTACATCGAAACCCAGCTCGGCATGATCGAGAAAATGGGGATCCAGAACTACATGCTGCTTCAGTCCGAAGCAAACGAGATGGACTGACCCTCAAGGTCAACTCTGTCTTTCAGCGGCAAGGCATCGCGCTCGAATAAAGGGCGGGATGCCTTTTTGCGTTTATGTGCTGGCGGTGGCCATGCATCCTGCTCGCCGGGACGGCCGGTAAACCGCTTCGGCGAGGCTGAGCGCCGCTTGTGCCGCCGCGGCCGCGTTCCCCGTCTCCATCCACATGCCAAGCCGGGATTCCGCGACGTCCCTCTGGCCGTTTCTGGCGGCGTTCAGAATACGGAGGAGCACCAGTTCGTCGATGCTCAGCGGCGCGCTTGCGCTCGTCGCGATCGCGAGCCGACGCCGGCTTGCAAGGGTCAGCAGGGTCATCATCCGGTTGAGCGGCGTGAGGGCGGCGACCAGTCCGGAGAACTCGAACGCTTCCAGAACCGACCCGGTCGCGCAGCAGCGCTCCCGGTGAGCCCGCATCCACTGGCGCATGGCCCAGAGAATAAGGCTTTCGAATTCATCGATCTTCGACTCCGCTCTGTCGAGCGTAGGCACGCTATTTCCTGCGCGGGCGCTTAAGACGCTCTCTCCCGTAAGAAACTGCAGCACAACCTGATCCTCCCACAGTCTGATAGAGGAAAGGTAATGATTTTGCGAATGAGTTGCAATTCAAATATATCTTGTCGAATCTTCACGGCGCCGGTGTCCGGGAAAGCTCCATCCCGGCATCGACAATTGTGCGAAGCGTCATGTCCGGATCACCGAGGTCGACGCTCTTCGCCGCTGCGAGGGCCTGTTTCGCCAGACCGGTATCCCGGGCGAGCTTGACGAAGAGCTGGCCCAATGCCTTGCCCGGGAATTCCTTGTCCGGGTTGTTGATCAGTTTGATGCCGCCAAGCGCCTCGATCCGCCGTGCCGTCACGAGATGTTCCAGATTCCACGGAACTATCGCCTGGGGCGTACCCGCCATGGCACCGGCGACGGCGGTGGAAAGGCCGCCGTGATGCACGAGCAGCCGCGCCTTCGGCATGACCTCGTTGAACGGGAGGGGCGTGGGACTCACCTGAAAGCTCGCCGTCGAGATCTGCCGTGCTTGATCGGAACCGATACCGCTGATGAAAGCGGTGACCGGAAGATTGCTCCGCTTCAGGGCGTCCATGACCGTCTTCAGGGACGGGTGGTTCCGGGGCATGTAGAAGAAAACGCTGTCGTCCGAACGCTCATTCGCCGGAAGCGGGCTGATGTCGCGTGGCATGTTGAATGGCGGAAGGGTCGCGCTTTGCCGATGTTCGGCGTAGGGGTCGACAATCGGCAGGGTCAGCGGAAAGGACCGATCGCCATGGAACGCGTCGCTCAGGAAGGCGAGCTGCGGTTCGCCGCGCAGCCGGAGCACCTTGTTGATGATCCCGAGCAGGTTCGCTTCATGGGTCTTCGAGAATTTCTCCAGTTTGCTCTGCCAGGGCCGGATCGGCGGCAGTTCGCGGCCTCCGGGCGGCATTGTGTAGCCGTTACCGATGGTGAGCGACGGGATCCGGCCGCGTGCGGCGATATTCAGGGTCGGGCTGAAATCGCCGATAACGAGGTCGGGACTGACCGCCGAGAGCAAGCCGGTCCATGATTCCAATCGTGCCGCGAAGCCGATTTCGCTGCCATATCCGATGAGGTTGAGAACGTCGGCGAAGGAGTGGGTCGGAATCTGCCGGGCCTTGGGGTCGGACGGCATGCGCCAGTTCGGGATCGGGAGCAGATGGTAACCGTCCGGCAGCCGTGCCGTTGAAGGATTCCAGAAGGCATCCGCGCGCTCTTGCTCCTGCAGCGCAAGGAAGATCTCCGCGCCTTGATCCCGGAATGCCCTGGCTATCGGTTTGATGCGGTTGACGTGGCCGAGACCGGCGCCGAATTCCCACCCGAACAGAATACGCATGAACCTGTATCTTTTCAGTGCTTTGAATTCTTCGCATAGTGACGCTGAGGATTCGGAAAGCAAGCCGGGAAAGAAACCGAGATGAAACAGGCGCGGCAATTGCCCGGCGGAGACGAGATTTTTCTCGATCACGTGGCGCATTTCGTCCCAGACATGGCCGAGGCGCACCGCGATCTCAACCGCCTGGGGTTCGTGCAAACGCCTTATACCGAGCACCGGCACCAGACAGACGAGGGTGCTGCGCCGGCGCCGTCCGGGACCGCGAACCGCTGCATCATGCTGCCGGAAGGCTATATCGAGGTGATCGCGGTTTCGGACGCCGCGACCGAACTCGGCAAGCGGACCCAGGGGCAGATCGACCGCTATGTCGGTCTGCATCTGATCGCCTTCTCCTGCGTCGACCCGGAAAGTGTCCAGGGCCGGCTCACCCTGACCGGGTTCCATCCCCAGCCGCTCGTCCATCTGAAGCGTCCCGTCACCATGCCGAATGGTGGCGAGGAGGAGGCCGCCTTCACCGTGTGCCGGGTGCGACCGCAGGACATGCCTGAGGGACGGGTGCAATATCTGGCGCACCATACCGAGGAGATCGTCTGGCAGGACCGCTGGATGCAGCATGGCAACGGTATCGTCGCCTTGCGCGACGTGGTGATCGGCGCCGAAGTGCTGGATAAGACGGCGGCTCGCTATTGCTGGTTTCTGGACCGCGGCGGGCCGAAGCCTGTGAACGCGCACATCTGGCGGATTCCGCTCGATCGTGGCGGCGTGGTGATTGCCGACGAGGAAGGGCTCGGCGAGCTCCTGCCGAACGTGGACTTTCCGGACGAGGGGCCGTTGATTGCCGGCTACGGTGTCCTCTCGGCAGACCTCTCCGCGACCGAAAGTTTTTTCCGCGAGCGGGGTTTTGCGCCGGAGCGCATCGACAATTATCTTGAATTAACTCTGCCGGAGTCGCTCGGCGGGACACTTTTCATTGCGGAAGAGGACACGGATTTTCCCTGGATGCGGCAGTAGATTCATAAATCGTTCAGGCAATCCCGTGAGTGAAAACCCCGAATTGCGGGAGAGATAGCAATGTCGAAGACGTTGGTCGCGACCATGATGAGCGCCACCGGGGACACGCAGGAGGATTACGTCTTCACGACCGAAGATGACGATATCTGGCACAAGACACCGATCAATATCATCCGTGTCTTTGCCGAGTACGTCGACGAGAAGGTGTTTCCCCGGGAGCTGGTCGATTTCGAGATCAATGCGTCGTTCAAGAACGAGGAACACAAATGCGTCACCGCCATGGGCCACATGGTCTTCGAGCGCGGCCGCATTCCCTTCACGCTGATGATTGGCGAGCCGAAGGCTTCGAAATAATCCCCGGTTCCGGCGCGGGTTACGCTATATGGACCCGATGACAGACAGCACGCCAGAGAATGTATCCGCCCTCCAGCCGCTCGAGGGCGCCGAACGGCTCCGTGCGTGGTGGCATCTGATGGCGACCGATCATGGCTTCGTCCGTTCGATCTATCTCAACATGCACAGGGTCAGCGACGAGCTCTGGCGTTCCGCTCAGCCATCTCCGTGGCACCTCGAGCGCATCGCCGCGCGGGGGTTCAGGACCGTGCTCAATCTGCGCGGTGCGGAGGAAGAGAACTACCGCTACCGACTGGAGCGTGAGGCCTGCGAACGTCTCGGGCTCAAGCTGATCAGCCTGCCGGTCCGCTCGCGCAACCCGCTGAAGCCCGAGGTCCTGAAAGAGGCGATCGGGGTCTGGGACAGGCTGGAAGGGCCGACCCTGATGCACTGCAAGTCGGGTGCCGACCGCACGGGACTGATGAGCACGCTCTATCTGCACCTGGTCAAAGGATTGCCGATGCGCGAGGCGATGGATCAGCTTTCCCTGCGCTTCGGGCATTTCCGGCACGGCCGGACCGGCATCGTCGACCATGTCTTCGAACAGTTCGCGGCACGGCACGATGAGACCGGGATCTCCTTCCGGGACTGGGCGGAAAGGGAATACGACCCCGATGCGCTCCAGGCCGGGTTCCGCGCGGACTGGTTCGAGTCCCTGATCGTCGACAAGATCCTCCGCCGCGAATAGGCAGAGGCTTTCGTCAGGCCGCGATCGTGCCGCCCAGCTCGTCCTCGATGAAGGCACGGATCACGCTTTCCATACCTTCGTCTTGCGAGAAGCCGAGCGCCGCCGCCCTTTTCGTGTTGAATTCCGGCGGCCAGCCACGGACGATCTTTTCGATGAAGGGATCAGGGGTCCAGTCGATCCGGCCGGCGACAGCCGGCCCCGCGACGGATTCCAGCGCTTTCGCCATTCCGGCGACGGTCACCGAGAATCCGGGCAGCGACACCGTGCGCGAAGCGCCCCAGGCATCGGCCGCGAGATTATGCGCGTGGACCGTGTTCTCGACGATGCTGCGTGGCGAGGCGAGCCACATGCGGGCATCGCCGGCGACCGGGCAGACCGCCGTCTCGCCCTGCAGTGGCTCGCGGATGATTGAGCTGGCGAAGGTGGAGGCCGCCTTGTTCGGTTTTCCGGGGCGGACCACGACGGTCGGAAAGCGCAGAGACCGGCCGTCGACGAAGCCCTTGCGGCTGTAGTCGGATACCAGCAACTCGCCGATCGCCTTCTGTGTGCCGTACGAGGTTTGCGGTGTTGTTGCGGTCATGTCCTCGACGATATGCGGCAGGTCTCCGCCGAAGGCCGCGCAGGAACTCGCGAAAACCATTTTGGGAACGCCGTCGGCTTTCCGCAGGATCTCGAGGATCGCGCGTGTCGCATCGAGATTGACGGCCATGCCGAGGTCGAAGTCTTCTTCCGCGCCGGCGCTGACGATGGCGGCGAGATGGAAGACGCTGTCGGTGTCGCCGGGGATAGCTTCGGCAAGCAGCGTCTCGTCGGTGATGTCGCCGGCGAGGCTGCGCACGCGGGCGTCCGAGGTGAGCGCGTCCGGTGCGTTCACCACATCGAGCAGGGTCAGCTCGGTGACGGGCTTGCGGCTGCCGTCCGAGGCGACGAGCGCGTTGCTGTCGAGAAGGCGCCGGGCCAGTTTCTGGCCGATGAAGCCGGAGGCTCCGGTGATGGTGACCTTCATTCCGTCCACTCCTTCATCCAGCCGAGCCCTTCGACGGTTCCGGCTTGCGGCCGGTACTCGCAGCCGACCCAGCCCTCGTATCCAAGGTCATCCATGAGCCGGAAGAGATAGGGGTAATTGATCTCGCCGATATCCGGTTCGTGCCGTTCGGGCACGCCGGCGATCTGGATATGCTCGATCGCGGCCAGATTGTCCTTGAGGTGAACCGCGAGGTCGCCCTCCATGATCTGGCAGTGATAGAGGTCGAACTGCAGGCGGACGTTGTTTTCGCCGACCGCATCGATGATCGAGAGCGCCTGATCCTGATAATTCAGGAAGTAGGGCGGCATGTCCCGGTTGTTGATCGGCTCGAGGATCAGGGTTTTGCCGCGTTTTCCTGCAATCGGTGCCGCCTGTTTCAGGTTGGCGATCAGGGTTTCGGTGCAGGCCTCCCGGGAGACACCGTCCGGGACCATGCCGCTCATCACGTGGAGGCGCGGGCAATCGAGCGCGTCCGCATAGTCGAGGGCTTTCTCCAGCGCCGCCAGGAAGGCGTCCTGTCGCCCCGGAATGGCTGCGAATCCCCGGTCTCCGGCATCCCAGTCGCCGGGCGGAAGGTTGAAAAGCGCCTGTGTAAGTCCCGCGTCTTCCAGCTTGGCCCGGATCTCGCCAGCCGGAAAATCGTAAGGGAAAAGGAATTCGACACCCCGGAAACCGGCCTCGGCGGCCGCCTTGAAGCGGTCGAGAAACGGCAGTTCCTGGAACATCATGGACAGATTTGCTGCCAGTTTTGGCATGGAGCCTCCCCTGTCGCCATTCTTGATGGGCGGTGCGTGTCGCACGGACGTGCGCTTGCTTGAGGGCGCAGCCTACAGCAGACTGCCCGGCCCGATCCATAGAGTCGTATCATTCAGGGAGGAAAGCGGTCATGGCGCCCATACTCGGCTGCATTGCCGACGATTTTACCGGAGCCACCGATCTTGCGAACATGCTGGTGCGGGGCGGCATGCGCACGGTTCAGCTCATCGGCGTACCGGGCGCGGCGACCGAAATACCGGAGGCGGACGCCATCGTCGTCGCCCTGAAATCGCGCACGAACCCGGCTGCGGAAGCGGTGGCGCAGTCCCGGGAATCGCTGCGCTGGCTGAAGGGTGCCGGCTGCCGGCAGTTCTTTTTCAAGTATTGCTCGACCTTCGATTCCACCGATGACGGCAATATCGGCCCGGTCACCGACGCGCTGATGGAAGATCTCGGTACCGGCGTCACCGTCGCCTGCCCGGCTTTTCCGGAGAACGGCCGGACGATCTTCAACGGCCATCTCTTTGTCGGAACTCAGCTTTTGTCCGACAGCCCGATGCGGAATCATCCCCTGACGCCGATGACGGACAGTAATCTCGTATCGGTCCTGCAACGACAAACTAAAAAGCAAGTTAAATTGCTCCAATTCACTACCGTCGATGCCGGCGGCGAGGCCATTTCGGCCGCGCTGAAGGTTATCGAAAGCGATGGTGGAGGAATCGCGATCGTCGATGCGATTCTGGATAATCATCTGGAATCAATCGGGTACGGCGTGCGCGATCTGCCTTTGATCACCGGTGGATCCGGTGTTGCGATCGGTCTTCCCGAGAACTACCGGCGTCAGGGCCTGCTGGCGGATTCCAGCGCAGCGGACCGGTTGCCGTCGATCGAAGGCAAGGCCGCCGTGCTCGCCGGAAGTTGCTCGGTGGCGACCCTGGGTCAGATCGAGCGCTTTCGCGAGGAGCATCCGGCTCTCGCGGTCGATGCGCTGCGTCTCGCCCGGGGAGAGGATGTGGTCGGCGAAGCGCTCGACTGGGCTTACGGCAAGAGTGCCGAGGGCCCGGTGCTGATTTATGCGAGTCAGCCTGCCGAGAAGGTGCGGGAGATCCAGAGCGAACTCGGTCGGGCGGAAGCGGGCGCGTTGATCGAGGACGCGATGGCCGGGATTGCACGCGGTCTGGTCGATGCCGGTGTCCGGCGGCTTGTCGTCGCCGGCGGCGAGACGTCGGGCGCGGTCGTTTCCGCCCTCGGGGTCAAAGGCTTGCAGATCGGAGCGCAGATCGATCCGGGTGTCCCGGCGACCGTCTCGCTTGGTGGCGAGCAGATCGCGCTCGCTCTGAAGTCCGGCAATTTCGGCGGTCAGGATTTCTTCGCAAAAGCGCTCGCGGAGATGCCGTGAGGCGCAGTGTGCGGCGCCTCAGACCTTGTCGGGAGAGAACACCAGGGAGACCGAGGTTCCGAAATTGGGATTGCTCCGGATCTCGATATTGATGCCGTAAGGCGCGAGTTGCTTTTTCACGATCGAGAGCCCGCGGCCCGACCCCATCTCGCCCTGAAGACCCTCGGCCGGTTTCACCGGGAGGAATTTCAGGACTTCCGAGAGTTTGTCGGCGGACATGCCGGTTCCGGTGTCCCGGATCACCATGATCACGGCACCCGATACCGGATCGCGCTTGCCAATCACGGCAACGGTTCCGCCCGCAGGGGTGAATTTGATCGCATTGATGACCAGATTGCCCAGCACGTCCTCGATGACACTGGCCGGGACAGGCACTTTTGGAAAGTCCCGGTCGAATCGGATGTCGAGGGTGATCTTCTTCTCTTCCGCCATTGCGCTGTAGCGCGCAATCGTGGTTTTCGCGACGGCGTGTGCGTCCGTCTGTTCGGCCGCCGGGCTCTTCGCATCGCTCTCCTCCGTCAGAAGACGGTCGCAAATCCGCACCAGCGCTTCTGCGGCTTCATTGGCGATCTCGGAATACTGCTTATATTTCGGATGGCTGTGCGGACCGTGCTTTTCCGACATGAGCAACTGTGTGTAGGCGCGTAGAGCACTTAGCGGATTGCGCATCTCATGGGCGATATCGGCGACAAAGTCGCTCTTGGAGCCAAGGGCATTTGTCTCGGGGATATCGTCCGACGAGGTCCGACGGTCCGTCATTTGCGCCTTCCGCATACCCATATGCAATCGCGTTCCATCACATTGCGGGCCACGCATCATGCGACAAACTTCAGGTTGATTGTTGTCTGTCGTAGATAGCGCTGCCCGGCGTTGCAATCAATCTCCCGGGCAGAAATTCAGTGTCTCACACTTCGGAATAAATCCGCAGTCCAGATTTTCGCCTGAAAACGAAAACAATTCTTTAATGCGACTCCCGCATTATCGGGGTTCCGCTTTTCCCGACGAGGAAGTCGAGGTCGGCGCCCTTGTCGGCCTGCTGGACATGTTCGACATAGAGCTTGGAATAACCCCGGTCGTAGGGAGAATCGAAGCCGGTCCAGGCCGCACGGCGTTTCTCCAATTCCGCATCCGAGATGTCGAGATGCATGCGGCGCGCCTCGACATCGACCTCGATCATGTCGCCGTTCTGTACGAAGGCGAGCGGGCCTCCGGCCGCCGCTTCAGGCGCCGAATGCAGGATCACCGTCCCGTAGGCGGTGCCGCTCATCCGCGCGTCCGAAATCCGGATCATGTCCTTGATGCCTTTTTTCAGGACCTTCGGCGGTAGCCCCATATTACCGACCTCGGCCATGCCCGGATAACCTTTCGGGCCGCAATTCTTCAGCACCATGATGCAGCTCTCGTCGATATCGAGATCCGGATCGTCGATCTTCGCCTTGTAGTCCTCGATGGTCTCGAACACGACGGCACGGCCGCGATGTTTCATCAGTTCGGGCGAGGCGGCGGACGGTTTGATAATGGCGCCGTCGGGCGCGAGGTTGCCGCGCAGCACCGCGATACCGCCATTCGGTTTGAACGGCTTGTCGACTGGGAAGATCACGTCCCGGTTCCAGCATTCCGCGTCCTTGGAATTCTCCCAGAGCGTCTTGCCGTTGACCGTCATCGCGTCCTTGTGGATGAAATCCCCGAGTTCGCGGATGATGGCGGGCAGACCGCCGGCATAGAAGAAATCCTCCATCAGGTAATCGCCAGACGGCATCAGGTTCAGCAGGCAGGGAACGTCCCTGCCGAGCCGGTCCCAGTCGTCCAGCGTGATGTCGATCCCCATCCGCCCGGCAATGGCGAGCAAATGGACGACGGCGTTGGTCGAGCCGCCGATGGCGCCGTTGACCATGATCGCGTTCTCGAAATTCTCCCTCTTCAGCACGTCGGAGAGGCGGATGTCCTGACGCACCATCTCGACGATGCGGCGGCCGGCCATCTGGGCCAGAACGTTGCGCCGGGAATCCGGGGCCGGAATGGCGGCGTTGTGGGGCAGGCCGGCGCCGAGGGATTCCACCATGGAGGCCATGGTCGACGCGGTTCCCATGGTCATGCAGTGACCGGTGGAACGGGAATTGTCCTGTTCCGCATCCATGAACTCCTGCAGCGTCATCTCTCCGGCTCGGACCATCTCTGAGAATTTCCAGACATGGGTTCCGCTGCCGACCAGTTCGCCCCGGTAATGGCCGTTCAGCATCGGCCCGCCGGAAACGGTGATCGTCGGCAGGTCGCAGCTCGCCGCGCCCATCATCAGCGACGGCGTGGTCTTGTCGCAGCCGACCAGCAGCACGACGCCGTCCATCGGCAAGCCGCGGATCGCTTCCTCGACATCCATCGAGGCGAGGTTGCGGTAGAGCATCGCCGTCGGCCGCAGCTGGCTTTCCGAGGTGGAGAAGACAGGGAATTCGACCGGCATGCCGCCGGCTTCGTAGACGCCGCGCTTCACGCGCTCCGCGATGTCGCGAAAATGGGCATTGCAGGGATTGAATTCGGACCAGGTGTTGCAGATCCCGATCACCGGGCGCCCGTCGAACATGTCCGCCGGGATGCCGCGGTTCTTCATCCAGGAGCGGTGCGCCCAGCCGTCCTTGTCCATCTTGCCGTACCAGTCGGACGAACGGCGCTTGCCCTTGTTCGGATCTTTCGGGTTCGAATTGTCTTCGGCCATCCTGCCAGCTTCCCCCACGTTATCGGCCCGGCTCCGTGTCCGGACCTCGTTTTCGCGTTTCGTTAACCGTCTCACCGGTTTGGCGGACGGTCAAGCGGGGGTAGCGCGAAAGGACAGATCAGCCGTTTTCGGAGGCCCAGTCGGTCAGCTTGGCCATGAACTCGACGCATTCCCGCATCTGCGAGCGCTCGATGAACTCGTCCGGCTGATGGGCTTGCTGAATATAGCCCGGCCCGAAGATCACGCCCGGAACGCCGGCTTCCTGGAAAAAGCCGGCCTCGGTGCCGAAGGATACGGCACCAGACTGGTTGAGCCCGGTCAGATAGCGGACCAACTCCTCGGCGGCGGACTCCGTGTCAGGGATCAGCGGCGGCACGACGTTGACCAGTTCCATGGTGATCCCGGCCTCCGGCGAAACCGCCTTCAGCTCCGGGTTCAGTTCGTTTTCGATATAGTCGCGCACGCGCTGCTCGATCGCTTCACCGTCATCGCCCGGATGGATCCGCATGCCCCAGCGAAACTTGGTGAATTCCGGGATGATATTGTGCGCCGTGCCGCCCTCGATGATGCCGAGATCGATCGTCGTGTAGGGCGGGTCGAACGGGCTGTCCTCGTGCGGATTGTCCCGCATCTCCTGCTGGATCTTCTCAAGGAGGTTAATGATGCGGGCGCCGTACATGATCGAATTGGCGCCGCGATGCGGCTCGCTCGAATGTCCCGGGACCCCGCGGATGGTGGTCCAGAGACCGCGGCTGCCCTTGTTGCCGCCGATAATCTTCATGCCGGTCGGCTCGCCGACGATCACGGCGGTCGGCAGGGGGAGATTCTCCGCCATGTCCTTGATCAGGCCGCGCACGCCGATGCAGCCGATTTCCTCATCATAGGAGAAGGCGAAATGGATCGGCGTCTTCAGGTTCCGTTTTTTCATTTCCGGCGCCATGGCGAGCGCGATCGCGCAGAAGCCTTTCATGTCCGCCGTTCCGCGGCCGAAATATTTTCCGTCCGCTTCCCACATCCGAAACGGATCGCGGCTCCAGTCCTGACCGTCTACCGGAACCACGTCGACATGACCCGAGAGTACCACGCCACCCTTGTCCTCCGGTCCGACCGTCGCCCAGAGATTGGCCTTGGTGCCGTCCTCGTTGAAGGTCGTCCGGGTCGGGATCCCCATGTCCTCGAGATAGTCCCGCGCGAAATCGATCAGTTCCAGGTTGGAGAGCCGGGAGGTCGTGTCGAAGGCGACAAGGCGTTCCAACATGGAAACGGACTGGGAGAGCAGGTCGCTCATGGACGGGTACCTTTCGGGTAACGCTCAGCGGCGCCAGAAGGAGGGAGAGAGCATCACCAGGACGGTGAAGAGCTCCAACCTGCCGAGCAGCATGCCGAATGACAAGAGCCATTTGGCGCTGTCGGGCAGGGAGTCGAAATTGCCGGCGGGGCCGATGATCGGGCCGAGGCCCGGGCCGACATTGCTGATCGCGGTCGCGGCGCCGGAGACCGCAGTGATGAAGTCGAGCCCGATGGCCGCGAGCAGAGCGGCGAGAATGCCGAAGCACAGCATGTAGAGAAAGAAGAAGCCCATTACGGACTCCGAGACCGATTCCGGGATCGGCTTGCGGTTGTAGTAGGGAATGAAGACACCGTGCGGGCGGAGCAGGCGCTCGATCTGCACCTGGGCGGTGGCATAGAGCACCTGGATGCGGAAGATCTTGATCCCGCAAGTGGTTGAGCCGGCGCAGCCACCGACGAACATCAGGCAAATCACCAGCGTGACCGGAAAGCCGCCCCAGATGCCGTAGTCGGTCGTCGCGTACCCGGTTCCGGTCATCACAGAGATGATATTGAAGGCGGCATAGCGGAACGCGTCATGCAGGGCGTAGTCGAGCTCGTGCCAGTTCCAGAGCGTGGTCGAGCCGACCACAAGGGTGACGATGGCGAAGAACCATTTCACCTGGCTGTCCCGGAAGATCGGGCGGAACGAGCCCCGCATCATACGCAGGTAATAGACGAAAGGCAGGCTGCCCACGATCATGCCGCAGACCACGATCCAGTCGACCACAACACTCTCGAAATGCCCCACCGAGCCGTCCTTGGTGGAATAGCCGCCGGTCGCGATGGTGGTCATGGCGTGGGCGATGGCGTCGAAGCCGGGGAGGCCCGCGGCCCAGAGGCCGGCCGCCCAGGTGGCTGTCAGCGCAAGGTAGATGCCGCTGATTCCGCCGGCGAGCTGCGCCGCGCGCGGCACCACCTTGTCGGGCGTATCGAAGGCCTCTGTCTGGAACAGCTGCATCCCGCCGACGCTCAGCATCGGGAGAACGGCAAGGGCCATGACGATAATGCCGATGCCGCCGAGCCATTGCAGCAGCGCCCGCCAGAGCAGGATACCGGGCGGCGCGTGATCCAGCCCGACGATCACGGTCGACCCCGTCGTCGTCACACCCGACATGCTCTCGAAGAATGCGTCCGCGACGGTCATGTCGAGCTGGGAGAAGGCAAAGGGAAGCGCCGCGACAGTGGCGATCGTGAACCAGCTGAGCGTGGTCAGCAGAAAGGCCTGCCGGAGACTCAGGGTCGAGACAGAGGGGCTGTTCGTCGTCAGCATCAGCGAGACGCCGATGAAGAGAGACAGGGCCGAAGCGCCGGTAAAGACCTCCCAGTCCGGATTCCCCACGGCGAGATCCACGCCGGCGGGGAGAAGCATGGCGACCGCCATGATGGACATCAGAAGCCCGACGATATGAAGGACCGGACCAAAAGCGACCAAGTCCACGCTCCAGTTGCGTTGCGCACAGAGCGTGGATCATTGGACCGCCATTGCCGCGATGTCCAGTCCGGAAACCGGCCGGAAGCGAAACGGCACCGTGACGGTCGCCGGTTTGCCGGCGTCAATCGTCGCGTGAAACCAGGTCGAAGAACTCCTTGCGAAGCTCGGCGTCGTCCTTGAAGCAGCCGGTCAGGGTCTTGGTGACCATGCTGGCGCCCGGTTTGCACACCCCGCGCGTCGTCATGCACTGGTGCTCGGCCTTGACCAGCACGGCAACGCCTTTCGGCTGCAGTACGTCCTGAATCGAGTTGGCGATCTGCGCCGTCATCTTCTCCTGGATCTGCAGGCGCTTGGCGAAGGTCTCTACGACCCGCGCCAGCTTGCTGACACCCACGACCCGGTTGTGCGGCATATAGGCTATGGAGACCTTGCCGATCACCGGAAGCATGTGGTGCTCGCAGTGCGATTCCATGCGGATGTTCTTCAGCAGGACCATCTCGTGATAGTCCTCGGTCTCCTCGAAAACGCGCTCCAGATAGACCCGCGGATCGCTGGAATAGCCTTTGAACAGTTCCTCATAGGACCTTACCACCCGTTCGGGAGTTTCCAGCAGGCCCTCCCGGTCCGGATCGTCGCCGGCCCATTCGATCAGGGTACGAACCGCCGCTTCCGCGTCTTCGCGCGAGGGGCGCTGCCGGACCACCTTGACGTCGACGTCGTGGCCGGCCGCGTCTTCCGAGCGCAAGGCGTTGTCATAAGGCGACATAGTGAATTCCTTTTCAATCAAGGGCGCATGAATTGTTATGGGGTTACGCCCTAAGTGTTCCCATGGATGACCCGCATCCGCTCAGTGTGGCCGTTCGGCCGCTTTCGGAAGGTCCAGAGAGAAACTGGGCACCGAAACTTGAAACATCTGTCCGTCCGGTCCGGTCATGTCGTAATGGCCGCTCATGAAACCGGATGACGTGCCGAGCGGCGTCCCGCTCGTATATTCGAAAGATCCGCCGGGCTGGATCATTGGCTGTTCGCCCACCACGCCCGGCCCGTCGACGGTCTGCTCGCGCCCGAGCGCGTCGGTGATCCGCCAGTGACGCGCACGCAGTTGAACGGTCTCCTCCCCGATGTTCTCGATCTTGACACTGTACGCCCAGACGAACCTGTGTTCGTCCGGATCGGAGTGGTCGGGGAGATACTGCGGCTGAACGACAACCCGGATCGCGCCTGTCACTTCGCTATACAATCAATCTGCTCCGTCGCCGCGTCTCGCGCGCTGTCGCGCCGGGTCTCTTCGGGACCCGAGGCTAAATGTGGCGCGCTTTGCGGAAGAGTCCATAGACCCGCACCCTGCGCCGCCGCTCGCGGAGGGGCAAGCGGAGCGGGCCGCACAAAGACTCACCATGTCGTGACCGGCCCAAACTGTAAAGCCGGGCGCCGACTTAGCCGAAGATGAACAGGTTGTCGCTGACCGCGCTGTCGGAGACGCCGACGAGGGTGATTGTGCTGCCGTCGCTGAGGGTGACCAGGGCGTTACCACCGGACAATGCCGCGGAGAAGGTCGTACCGGTGTTCACGAGAATCTTGTCCTCGGCGGTATTGAAATCGTTGAAGACGTCGTTGCCCTGATTCCCGCCGAGCATGGAGATCGTGTCCGCGCCGTCGCCGCCGACCACGGTATCGTTCCCGCCATTCCCGACCAGCACGTCCGCGCCGGCATCTCCCATAAGGAGGTCGTCGCCCGATCCGCCATAGAGTGCGTCGTTTCCGTCCCCGCCGGAAATAGTGTCGTTGGACTGGTTGCCGTAAACGATATCGGATCCGCTGTCGCCGAAGATCAGGTCGCTGCCTTCGCCTCCGGACAGGGTGTCGGCATCATCCCCGCCATAGAGCGTGTCGTCGCCCGCATGCCCTTTGACGAGATCCGCACCGGCTTCCGCCGACACAAGATCGTTCCCGGCTCCGGCAGCAACGGTATCGTTTCCGGCCCCGGCCGATATCGTGTCCGCATCCTGGCCGCTGAAAAGGCCGTCATTGCCGGTCCCGCCGACAAGCAGATCGGCCCCGGTGTTTCCATACAGAAAATCGTCGCCGGAATTACCGAAAAGAGAGTCGTTTCCGGCTCCGCCTATAATCCTGTCGGTTTCGCCGCCCCCGAAGGCCGAATCGTCGCCTTTGCCGGCGAAAATCGTGTCTGTACCTGCATTTCCGTACAGGAAGTCATTACCGGTATTTCCGTAAAGCAGGTCATTCGCCCCTCCGCCATAGAGCAGGTCCGCGCCGAGGCCGACGCCTCCGTAGAGGACGTCATTGCCGTCCCCGGCCGTGACGGTGTCGTTGTCGGGGCCGCCGCTGAACGTATCCTCCGCCGAAGTCAGGCTCGCGTTAACCTTGGTCTGCGTGCCAAGCAGATTGACGCCGGACACTGTGACGCCGAGCGTGCTGTTGAACGAAATCGTGATGGTTCCGGAGGAACTGAAAAGATAGTTCTGCGCGAACGTGATCTCGTGCGCAGCGTTGCTGTTTACGGTGATTGTCGCATATCCGCGGGCACTATCCAGACTGCTTGCCACCAGGGTTCCCGACGTGATCGTCAAGGTTCCGGTGTCGGCGGTCAGTGTTGCGAGACTACCTAAGTCGTCTACTGTAGAGGAGACCATTCTTTCCTCCGTCAAAGCCGATTTCTTCGACTCTTCCTACAATGCCGTCGGGCCCACCTGTCAGAGCGAAGATGCGGGCACCGCACAATCGTAAGAGGATTTAGCGCGAAATACTTAACAAAGAATTTCGCTTGTAAGCAAGTCGGAGCTTGCGCATGTTGTGGGCATATGCGGGTGTAGTTCAATGGTAGAACATCAGCTTCCCAAGCTGAATACGTGGGTTCGATTCCCATCACCCGCTCCAGCAATCCCGGATTGGTTGGCTGCTCGCGCGCCGCTCCCGGGGCGCGCAGTTCCTGTGCAAGGCAGCCATGCGTATCTCGCGACTTGAATTTTTCGCCGGATCTGGTTATGTCCCTCCCGCGAGCTAAGGCTCGTCGGCTTCACGTAATTCGATCCCGCCGCCGGCTTAGACCGAACGGACCGGGATCCAGCCCAAATTCGGCGTTTGAATGAGATCCGGCTCTCGGTGCCCGGCTTTCCGGCATTTCCAGGGAGTCTCTCGTTAGGACCGCGTTTGGTCTCGCCGCTCCAGCCGACGAGTCTCTGACAAAAAGGAGAACTAAATGCAGGACAAGCCGCTCACCGGAAAAAATATTGCAATCATGGTCGCCAACGGGTTTGACGAGATCGAGTTCGTCGAGCCGCAAAAGAAATTGTTGGGCGCCGGCGCGACGGTGAAAGCCGTTTCTCGCGCCAATGGCCTGGTCAATGGTTGGTACGATGGCTCCTGGGGCCATTTCTTCCCGGTTGACGCGGATCTGGCCGATACTCTTGCGGTGGATTACGACGGCCTCGTCGTCCCGGGCGGTGTTCGCGGCGTCGAGAAACTGGCGGAAGACCCCCACGGCCAGCGCATTGTGAAAGCCTTCCTGCGCGCCGGCATGCCGGTCGCGCTGATCGGTGACGCGGTGTCCCTGCTTGTGACCGTCGAAGACGCGAAGGGCCGGACCGTTACGTCGTCCGCCGATGCGCGCGAAGCCCTTGAGGCTGCCGGCGCGAGCTGGGAAGAGACCGCTTCCGTGACCGAAGGCAACCTCGTGACCGCGAACGGCAGCGAAGGCATCGCCGACCTCGTGCAGAGCTTCTCCGAGCTCGTTGCCGCCTATGATAGCGAGGTCACCGAGGCCGCCTAAGGCGCTTTCGGACCATTTCCTGACGAAGACGGCGCGGATTTTCGGATCCGCGCCGTTTTTATTTCTGGCATGCTCCGGTCACACCGGAGTTGAACACAGGTACAGGCCGTAAATGTCCGATATTCCCTCCCCCTGCGTCGCCGTCTGTCAGATCGACCGCGAGAGCGGCTACTGTCTCGGTTGCTGGCGCACCATCGAGGAAATCGCGGGCTGGGCACGGTTGGACAATGCCGAACGGCTCCGGATCGTCAGTGAGTTGCATGACCGCAGGGGCGCTGTGGCGCCGCGGCCGAGGCGGCGTAATCGGCGCAGGGCGGGACGCGATACGGATACGGGCACGGCAGATCTGGGAGACTGAGAATGACAGCACCGGTATTTCACCTGATGGACCGGGCACCGGCGCCCGTCGCGCCTTACAGCCATGCGGTCGAGATCGACGGCTGGTGCCTGATCACGGGGCAACTTGCGACAGACCCCGACGAAGACGCGAAACCGCTCCCGGACGGGATCGAGGCGCAGACGCGGCGCACGATGGAGAATCTCCGCCTCGTGCTCGAGGGGCTTGGGCTCGATTTTAGCCATGTTGTCTCGGCGCGCGTGTTCCTGACCGAATTCGAACGCGACTACGAGGCGATGAACACCGTTTATGCGGAGTATTTCGGTGCCGATACGCGCCCGGCGCGGACCTGTATCGGGGTCACGGGCATTGCCCGGAAAGCGCTTGTCGAGATCGACTGCATCGCATACCGGCCAGCGAAAAAAGTGAGGTAGAATCCCCTTGACTCAGGCGCACATAATGCGCACGTTTCGAGCACGAAATCCGGCCGGGAAGGCGCCGCGAAATCGCGGAGCAAGCCCGGTCGAATTTTTTTACGCGAAATCTGAGAATTCTCTTGCGGAACAAGGGAAAAAGCCTCAGAAACCCGCGCCTATATCCGCATCGTGCGGAAACGAAAGGAACGCCAGACCATTCCGCCCAACGGTGTGCGGCAAGCGGGATGCGACGGGGTAACTGGGACATCTACTGGATAGGAGGGGTTGATGGATCGCAACATCGCCTTCGCTGATTTGGGGATGGACTCGGATACTCAGCCGAGCAGAACCAATTCCGACACCACCGGCACGGCCTACGATACGAATGGCACGGTCGTTCAACTTTCGCCGACCCATTCCGATGAGTCGCTCGATCATTTCGTGAAGAAGGACGGGCTGGTCTTCGCCGGCACGCACCTGATCATCGATCTGGTCGGTGCCTCCCGTCTCGACGAGCTCGAGCATGTGGAGGAGACGCTGAAGGAAGCCGTCGAGGTTTCCGGCGCCACGCTTCTGCATATTCACCTGCACCACTTCACGCCGAATGGCGGGGTGTCCGGTGTGGCGGTACTGGCGGAGTCGCATATCAGCATTCACACCTGGCCGGAGCGGGGCTATGCCGCGCTTGACGTCTTCATGTGTGGCGATGCCGAACCGCACAAGGCCATTGAAGTGCTGCGCCGGGCGTTCCGTCCGGACACGATCCAGCTAAATGACCTGAAGCGGGGCCTGACCGTATGAGTGAGTGGTTCAACGAAACCCTCCACAGCGGATACGGCCAGCGGCTGACTATGGACAAGGTGCTCTTCCGGGAGCGGACGGAGCACCAGGATCTCGTCATCTTCGAGAATGCGGTCTTCGGGCGCGTCATGGCGCTCGACGGCATCGTGCAGACCACCGAGGGTGACGAGTTCGTCTATCACGAGATGCTGACCCACGTGCCGATCCTGGCCCATGGCCGGGTGAAGCGCGTGCTGATCATCGGAGGCGGCGACGGCGGCATGGCCCGCGAGGCCCTGCGTCACGCTTCCGTCGAGCAGGTGACGATGGTCGAGATCGATCGCAGCGTCGTCGACATGTGCGTCAAACACCTGCCGTCGATCAGCAATGGCGCCTTCGACAATCCGCGGCTCGACCTGCAGATCGCCGACGGAGCGAAGTTCGTCGAGGAGACGGACGGCAAGTGGGACGTGATCATCGTCGACTCGACCGATCCGATCGGCCCCGGCGAAGTGCTGTTCCGCGAAAGTTTCTACAAGGCCTGCAAGCGCTGCCTGACCGATGGCGGGATTCTTGTGACCCAAAACGGTGTTCCCTTCGTCCAGGGCAGCGAGGTCACGAACAGCTTCGACCGTCTCGGCCCGCATTTCGACGATGTCTGGTTTTACACAGCGGCCGTGCCGACCTACCAGGGCGGCCTGATGGCCTTCGGCTGGGCGACGGACGACAGCGCTTTGCGCCAGCGGCCTGTCGCGGAGATCGCTTCCCGTTTCGCCGGTGCGAGTCTCGACTGCAATTACTATACACCCGAGGCTCATGTTGCCGCGTTTGGACTGCCCGCCTTTATCCGCAGGTTGATGCGGGCAAAGTAGCCCGCATTTTTCAACCCGCGCTTAAACCTTTCTTTACGCATCGCCCCTAGAGTGGACCTCAAGGAAGAGCCGTTTCCCCAATACGGCGACAGCTCACTGCCAGGTGCGACTTCCCCCGCATTTTCCCCTAACCTGGCATGTGCCGCTTCCGGGACTCCCTGACGGGGCTCGTCAAAGACGGGCCCCTTTTGTTTTGTCTGATCCGGCCTCGAAAGCTCTGCGCCGCGCGTGTTATGGTGCATTTGAATAAGCGACTTGCAGGCAAATATGGCCTCCGGCACTCCGATAATTTCCGTTCTCGTCGTCGCCTATAATTCGGGCGCGCATCTGCCGCGCTGCCTTGCGGCGGTGGAGGCGCAGACCTGCCGCGATTTCGAACTCCTGGTGCTCGATAACGGATCGACGGATGGAAGCGTGATCGATCTTTCCGCGATGACCGTGCCGGCTCGGCTTGAGCGGAGCGCCGAGAATCTCGGATTTGCCGCCGGTAATAACAGGCTTGCCGGGACCGCGAACGGGAAGTGGCTTGCCTTGCTCAATCCGGACGCCTTTCCGGAGCCGGATTGGCTTGAGGCGGTTATGAAGGCGACAGCGCAATATCCCGGCGTCTCGGTTTTCGGCTCGACCCAGCTGCTGGACGAGGCGCCGGAGCTGCTCGATGGCGCGGGCGATCATTACAGCCCGCTCGGACTCGCCTGGCGAGGCGACCGGATGAAGCCGGCTTCGATAATGACGCAGGACGGAGAGGTCATGGGCCCCTGCGCCGCTGCCGGGATTTACCGGCGCGACGCGTTCCGCGCCGTCGGCGGCTTCGCCGAAAGCTTTTTCTGCTACTACGAGGATGTCGATCTGGGGCTCCGCCTGCGTCTCGCCGGCGAGCGCTGTATCCAGCTCGCAGGCGCGCGGGTCCGGCACGTCGCCTCCGCGATCACGGGGCAGAACTCGGATTTCTCGCGCTATCACATCACGCGCAACCGGATCTGGACCTTCCTGCGATGCATGCCGTTCCCTGTCTTCCAGCTCGTACTGCCCCTGCTGTTGGCGCAGCTCACGCTGATCGTCGTGCTGGGCCCGGTGCGCGGCGACGGTCCGGTGCGGCGGCGCGCGATTCGTGACGCCTTCGTGAATTTCCGCACTGTCATGAAGCAGCGGGCGGAGATACAAGGAAACCGGAAAGCAAGCCTCCGCGCGTTTCTCGGCGCGCTGAGCTGGAACCCGGCGAAGCTGTTCGGGGCAAAAGGGGACCGGCGGCCGATACGCCGGGAGAATAAGGCGGGCGCGGTCCCGCCAACCGGGGTGGAGCATGCAGCAGACTAGCGTTGTCGCGGTCGTTGTTTCCTACAGGCCTGACGAGCGACTGTTCCGCGCGCTGGATGCGCTGGCGCCGCAGGTTGCGCGGATCGTCGTGGTGGATAACGGCTCCGGCGTTGAGACGGTCGACCGGTTGCGCGCCGCGGCGCGCGCGGGTGCGGACAAGCTGTCGCTGATCCTGAACGAGGAGAATGCGGGCCTTGCCGCCGCGCAGAACCAGGGCATAAGGCAGGCGCTGGACGAGGGCGCGGACTGGGTGCTGCTGATGGACGACGACAGCATCCCCGGTCCGGAGATGGTCGCGTCCCAGCTCTCCGCGCACGCGGCACATTCCGCGGCGGACAGTATCGGTCTCGTCGCGCCGCTGATCGGGGACGCGGAAGGCACGCTCAAGGCCCGGGCCTATGTCTCGAAGCATGCCTTCGATTTCCGCCCGGTCCGGTTCGGCGCCGGCGACGTGCTGGACGACGTCGCCTTCGCCATGGCTTCGGGAAGTCTGATCCGGGCCGATGTGTTCCGCGACGTCGGACTGATGCGCGAGGATTTCTTCGTCGACTATATCGATTTCGAGTTCGCCTTCCGCATGCGGCGCGGCGGCTGGAAACTGATCGCGGTCGGCGATGCCCGCCTGCAGCACCGGCTCGGCGAGTTCGAGCAGAAGACGCTGTTCGGCCGCCAGTTCTGCTTCAACAGCCATTCGAGCTTTCGCCGCTACCACATCTACCGCAACCGGATGCGGGTCTGGTGGGCGCACGGTTTCCGTCTGCCGGCCTTCTTCGCCTTCGAGGCGGCCTCCATTGGGATCGATCTCGCCAAGCTGATCCTGCTGGAGGACGACAAGCTTGACAAACTGGGCGCGATTGGGCGCGGGGTGATGCACGCGCTGCTCGGAAGGAGCGGAGTGAAGGCGGGTTAGCCTTCCGGAACGAACAGCCTCACAGGCTCGCTGACGCCTTTCAGACGATATGCGCCGAGATCGCGTAGATCACGCGAGAGAAGGTCTGCGACCGCTTGGGTCAGTAGTAGCGGCCGACCGAGTTCCTTGCAGAGACTCTCGACGCGCGCGGCCGCGTTGACAGCCGGTCCGATAACCGTGAAGTCGAGACGTTCTGGAGATCCCATATTGCCGAAGAAGACGGAACCGGCGTGAAGCGCGATACCGGTTTCCAGCGGGCGCCATTCAGGTATTTCCGGGTAAGGATCCGGCGTTGCGACGTTCAGCTCTGCAAGTGCGCTTTGCGCCGTGTTCGCTGCGGTGAGCGCCGCGTCTGCCGCGGCACTCTTGCTGCTGTAGGTTTGGTAGGGAAACACGGCCAGAAGGCCGTCACCGATGAACTTGAGCACTTCGCCCCGATTGGCGGTGACCGCGCCGACGAGCTGGTCGAAATAGGCGTTCAGTATCTTCAGCATTGCCGGACCTGGCAGCCGGTCTGCGCGCGCCGTGAAACCACGTAGGTCAGAGACCCATATAATCGCGTCGATTGGCGCGCCCGAGCCGCGTTTTATTGTGCCCTGCAATACTTGCGCGCCTGCAGCCTGTCCGAGATATGTGTCGAGCACATTGCCCGAAATCAGCGTGGCGACATGGCGTTCGACATGAAGCGCGAGAAAGCGGTAAAGCCTTTTAAGCAGGGCCGCTTGCTCTTTGGTGAAGCCACCGTCCTGTTTAGTCGCGAGAGTTACCGCATTATGCAGGCTTGTCGAGGCTCGGAGCGGCGCGGCTGCATACTCCGTATACCCAGCGCCCGCCAACTCGGCCAAAAGCGGTGAATCCCCGCGATCTTCCAGCCTATCGACCCGCTTGTAGACCGATTCTCCGAACTCGATTACTCGGAAAATCGGATTGCGCCGATAAGCATCAGTATTCAGGCTCTCTTCGGCGACCTTGATCTCGTCGCATATTCCGGTTTCGCGATCCCAGTTCCATGCATATCCGAAGACTTGCGGATGCAGCGTGCCGACATGCAGGCTCGCCCGGTCTATCGGCAAGCCGGCGGCACCGAGGCGCCATACGAAGGTCTCGAAAAGAGCGAGCATGTCTGAGGCCTCGACCGCATCTCCCAGCAGCCAATCCTCGAGTCCCGAGAGGGCGCACGGCGCGAACTCATCCTGCCTCCGGCAACTTCGCCTTAGCAGGGTGACAAAGGGCGGATAGATCCGGCCCGGTGGATCGCCATTGGTAGCAGGCGCGTTCATCTTGCATGGTAATCATGCTCTCAGAAGCCGGACAAGCCCCCCGCAGCCCAGGCGACGATGATGTAGCGCCCGGTTTTCGCGATCGAGACGAGCAGCAGAAACATCCAGAACGGCTCGCGCAGGATGCCGGCCGCGAAGGTGAGCGGGTCGCCGATGAAGGGTGCCCAGCTGAGCAGCAGGCTCCATTGCCCGTATTTCCGGTACCAGCCGCAGGCTCGGTCCATCTGTTTCTGCGAGAGCGGAAACCATTTGCGGCCGCTGAAACGGTCGACGAAACGGCCGAGCACCCAGTTCACTACCGAGCCGAGCGTGTTGCCGAGCGACGCGACCGCGAGCAGGAGCGGAAGCGAGTAATCCTCCGTCAGGATCAGGGCGACGAGGCCGATTTCGGACTGCGCGGGGAAAAACGTGGCGGCGGCGAAGGAGATCAGGAAAAGCCCGCCATAGGCGCCGAGTTCGGAAATCAATCTGCCTGCCCCGGCTCACATTTCGTCGGGGTCAGTCTAACCATGCATGGGAGATTTGTCTCTCCGTCAGGCGAGATCCCACCCTGCGGTGGCCGCCAGGCCGAGACTGGATTTGGAGACTCCGATCAGCGTGATGGTCCCGCCGTCCGACGTGGTGATCACCGTGTTGCCGCCGCTGTCGGCCGCGCTGTAGGTGAGGCCGCTCTCAAATGCCAGTGTGTCCTCGCCGGCGGTGAAGTCACTGACCTGGTCGTTACCTCCCTCGAATTCGAAATAGAAGGTATCGGCACCGCTGCCGCCGACAAGCGTGTCGTCGCCCTTGTTGCCGGCGATGAAATCGTTCCCCTCGCTGCCCGAAACGATATCGTTGCCTTGACCGCCATAGAGCTGGTCGTCGCCGAGATTGCCGGCGAGGGTGTCTTCACCCTGGTTCCCGTAGACGATGTCGTTGTCCTGGCCGCCGAAGACCGCGTCCTCGTTCTCGCCGCCGAACAATGTATCGCCGCCGCGATTGCCGTAGAGCACGTCGTCGTCGTTGTTTCCGAGCACGGTATCGCCATCCTGGCCGCCATAGAGCGTGTCCATGCCGCCGCCGCCGAAGACGCTGTCCGCGCCCTGGTTGCCGTAGAGGATGTCCTCGCCGTAGCCGGAGCCGATCGTGTCGTCGCCGCCGCCGCCCATCAGCGTGTCGTCCTCGGCTCCGAGCGAGATGAACTGGCTTGCATCGTCGCCGGTCACGAAATTCTGGCCCGCCCCGCCGCTCACCGTGGCCTGACCGATCACCGAGGCGAACTCGATATTGTCGAGCTGCAGGGTGGTGCCGGAGGGCATCGAGCGAAGGTCAATGACGAAAGCTTCCGATTGCCCGCTGCTGCTGCTGCCGCTGATCACGATCGGATCGCCGGATGAGGTCGTGGAGGTCGTGGTCGGGATCAGCGTCCGGATATCGAGCGTCGAGTTCGTCGCCAGCTTGTTCAGATAGGTCTGGGCGCCGCTGATCAGCTGGCTCTCGCCGCTTGAATCCCTGCCGTCGATCGCGCTGACGAGAGTTGTTACGGCGTCGGTACCGGTCTGCGCCGAGGCCGGTCCTTCCGAGAGGATGCTGGTGGATGGCGGCAGTGTCGCGGTCACGACATTGCCGCCGTTTCCGGTATTCTCGACGATCGCCGCACTTCCGGAGCTGGAGCCGCTGTTCGTGATGGTGCGGGCGCCGCCGGTCGTATTCTCCGTGGAACTGTCCGACACGGTTACCGAGCCCGAACCCGAGCCGCCTGATCCTGATGCAGCCGGTACGGCCGTTATGGTCAGAACCGAGTTTCCGCTGCTGACAGAACCGGAAATCTGCAGGTTGGCGGCGGAGCCGGAGAGATTGATGGTCTCGGAGCCGAGGCTGATTGTGGAGCCGACGGTGTTGCCGTTGAGCGAGGTCGCGAGGCTGGTGTTGCCTGAAACGATGATCTGGTCGCCGGCCGCAAGTCCCGAGATGGTGTCGCCATTGAATTGCGCCGCGGTCCCGAAATAGGTGTCGTTGCCGCTGCCGCCGACGAGAATATCGGTTCCGTCGCCACCGGCGAGGCTGTCGTCGCCGTCACCCCCCGAGATCACGTCCGACCCGCCGAGGCCGAAAATCGAGTCGCTGCCCGCTTCGCCGGAGATCGTGTCCGCGCCGCTGCTGCCCGATATGACGTCGTTCCCGCCGCCGAGCGCATAGTTCTGTGCGGTCGAGGCATGGGCGGTGATCGTGTCGCCGCCCGAGCTTCCGGAAATCGTCTCGACGTTGGAAATCAAGGTGTGCGTAAAGATGTGGGAACCGCTGCCGAGGGTAAGCACGTCGTTTCCGGCGCCGCCGTCGATGACTTCGGCCAGTCCGGCGGAGGTCGGCAGTTCTCCGGTTGCGAGGACGAGAAGGTCATCGCCATCGCCGCCGGACATCGTATCGATACCGCTTCCTCCGGAGAGGGTGTCGTTTCCGCTGCCGCCCCTCAGAACGTCGTTTTCGGCGAAGCCCTGAAGCAGGTCGTTGCCGCCATAGCCTGAGATGAAGTCGACGCCGGATCCTCCGGTGAGCGTCTCATCGGTTGCAACAATCTGATTTCCCTCGACCAGATTGGAAAGCCGGTGCGGATAGGCTGCCAGAGCCGCGGTATTTATGTGGTTCCGCACTGCCGGCAGCGCTTCCCAGCCCATTGCCCCGCCGATTTCGGAATTGGCGCCGTGGACGGTCGCGTTGAGAGAATCCTCGAGAGTTCTGAGGAATGCTCGTCCGATCGCGCCGGCGCCTGCGGCGCAGGCCATCAAGGTGATCTCCGCATCCTGCGCGAGCGCCGATCGGATCCGCTTCAGGCGCCTCACATCCCGCCTGAGCGCCCGGATGTCGATCTTGCGTCCGCATAGCCGCAGCATTCCGGTGGAGCCATGCGAGAGCAGGACCAGCTTGCGGGCGCCATGCTCGTGCGCTTCCACGGCCGCTGCGATCGCATCGAACGGATTGCCGACCGGGGGCAGGTAATGAACGGTTGTTCCCGAGGCCAGCCCGGAAATCAGGATTTCCGGATCGAGGACCTCGTGGTCGATGAAGAAGAGGGTCTGCGCGGCTGTGTGTTTTGCAATCGGAACGGCAGGAGCGAGCTGGGCGTCGAGCATGGTCTGAACCGGTCCTTTCTGGGGTACAAACCTGGGTGAACTCAGAGTTATCGCCGTTGTGGCAATAATCACAAATTCACACTAAATTCATATTAAATCAAGTTGGAAATTCGTGTTTTCTGCCTACCCGTGTATGCGGGCTCGACGCTCCGTGCAATGACTGCGCTTTTGGAAAATTCAAAAAATAGTGCGGATACGGAGCAGCAAAAAACGCGTCCAGAGCGCGATGTTTACTAATAATACCAATGGGTTGGGCCATCCGCCGAAATGCTTGGAGAAATAAAGAACGCCGCCCCGCGTTTTCTGTTCCTCGATAAACAGGCTCGTCGCCTCGCTGGTGCCCTGCACGTGACTGGCGGAGAGCGTGGGGTCGAACCAGATACTGCCGCCGGCGGCGCGGACGCGAAAACAGACATCCACGTCTTCCATGTGCAGGAAGTAATCCTCGTCCATGCCGCCGATGGCCTCGAAGACCTCGCGGCGGAACAGGAGGAAGGAGCCCGAGATACATTCGACCTCTTCGAGGTCCTCCGGCGGGGGCGTGCCGTGCAGGTTGATTCGCTTGAAACCGAGCCGATGGAGACCGGAGACTTCGACCAGGCAGGTCCAGGGCGTCATCAGGTTGCGCCGGCAGCCGCGCTGCTCGCTGCCGTCGGGATCTTCGATCCGGACGGTGTAGAGCGAAATGTCCTGCCGACTGGCGAGCCGGTCCATGGCGCCGTCGAGGCTCCCGGGCTTCAAAACGCTGTCGGGGTTGAGCAGCAGCAGGAACGGGCTCGTCGTACGTGCCGCGCCCATGTTGCAGGCGCGCCCGAAGCCGACATTGCCGTGCCCGGTGAGCAGCGTGAGGCGCTCTTCGGTTTCTGCAAGCGCCCGGAGCGCCGAGACCATTTCAGCCGGATTGCCGTTATCGACGACGACGATCTCGCGTGCCGACATTTCGCCAAGCACGGAGCGGATGCACTCCATCAGGCAGGGGCCTGTCCGGTAGCTGACGATGACGACGGCGCAGTCGGGCCGCTCCGTCGGGGGGATGGGGACGCTCATGGCCGAGATGTGCCACGATTCGCGGGCCGCGCCAAGGGCGCGCCGCTTGCCGCCGTCACGGGCCGCATGCTATAGCCCCGCAGGCCGCAAAGGCCGCGTCAATCCAAGGGGAGACAGGGCCTTGCAGGTCGAGCCGCTAGAGATCACGGACGTCAAGATCATCACGCCGAAAAAGTTCGGCGACCATCGCGGATTTTTCTCCGAGACCTATAATCGTGACGCCTTCGAGGCCGCCGGTCTCGATCTCGCTTTCGTGCAGGACAACCACTCCTTCTCCGCTCCGAAAGGGACGCTCCGCGGGCTACATTTCCAGACACCGCCGCACGGCCAGGACAAGCTGCTCCGGGTGATCCGCGGTGCGATTTTCGACGTTGCCGTCGATATCCGCAAAGGCTCGCCGAGCTACGGTAAATGGGTCGGACGGGTGATCAGCGCCGAGGAATGGAACCAGATTCTGGTGCCGGTCGGTTTCGCGCACGGTTTCTGCACCATCGAGGAAAATACCGAGGTGCTCTACAAGGTGACCGATATATACGCACCGGACTGTGAGGGCGGTCTTACCTGGAACGACCCGGCGATCGGGATCGACTGGCCGCTCGACGGCGACCCGATCCTCTCCGCGAAGGACGAGGCCTACCAGCCCTTCGCCGAATTCGACAGCCCGTTCACTTACGAAGCCTGAGGGATCCCGAGCGTGAGCGACATCAAGACAGTCATCGTCACCGGCGGCGCCGGCTTCATCGGCTCCGCCGTGGTCCGCCACGTGATCGCCGATACCGGCGTCAAGGTGGTCAATCTCGACAAGCTGACCTACGCCGCGAACCTCGCTTCGCTGAGCGAGGTCGACGGCTCCGACCGCTATGTCTTCGAGCAGGCCGACATCTGCGACGGCGCGGCACTCGACCGGATCTTCGCCAGGCACAAGCCGGACGCGGTGATGCATCTTGCCGCCGAGAGTCATGTCGACCGCTCGATCGACGGCCCGGCCGACTTCATCCAGACCAACATCGTCGGCACCTACACGATGCTGGAAGCGGCCCGGAAATACTGGAGCGCGGCGCCGGCGGAGGTGAAGGCGAAGTTCTGCTTCCACCACATCTCGACCGACGAGGTTTTCGGCTCGCTCGGCGACGAGGGGCTTTTCACCGAGACCACGGCCTACGATCCGCGCTCGCCCTATTCCGCGAGCAAGGCCTCCTCAGATCACCTGGTCCGCGCCTGGATGGAGACCTACGGCCTGCCGACCGTGCTTTCCAACTGCTCGAACAATTACGGGCCCTACCATTTCCCGGAAAAGCTCATCCCGCTGATGATCATCAAGGGGCTCGCGGGCGAGCCGCTGCCGGTCTACGGCAAAGGCGAGAACGTGCGCGACTGGCTCTATGTCGACGATCACGCCCGCGCGCTCTGGACCGTCTGCTCCAAAGGCGTGCCGGGCGAGAGCTACAACATCGGCGGCAACGAGGAGCGGAAGAACATCGATGTCGTGACCGGCATCTGCTCCCTGCTGGACGAGCTTGTGCCGCAGCAGGGCGGGAAGAAGTATTCCGAGCAGATCACTTACGTGACCGACCGCCCGGGTCACGATTTCCGCTACGCGATCGATGCCTCCAAGATCAAGGCCGAGCTCGGCTGGGAGCCGTCGGAGAGCTTCGAGAGCGGGCTCCGGAAGACCGTTCAGTGGTATCTCGACCGCAAGGATTGGTGGCAGCCGATCCTCGACCGGAAATATTCCGGCCAGCGTCTCGGCACCGGCTCCAAGGGGTAGGGACATGATCCTCGTCACCGGCGCCGGCGGACAGGTCGGGACCGAACTGCTTGCCCGCGCCGCGCGCCACGGACACGAGGCGAAGGGGCTGGTCCGGGCCGATCTCGACATTTCCGACGCTGACGCGGTGCGTGCGGCGGTGAAGGCTGTCAATCCGTCGCTTATTGTCAACGCGGCGGCCTACACGGCGGTCGACAAGGCGGAAGAGGACAGCGACGCGGCCTACGCGATCAACCGGGACGGTCCCGCAAATCTCGCTGCCGCGGCGAAAGACGCGGGCATTCCGCTGATCCATATCTCGACCGACTATGTCTTCGACGGCAGCAAGGACGGTCCGTATCTGGAGAGCGATCCGGTGGCGCCGCTCGGAATCTACGGCGCCTCCAAGGAAGCGGGCGAAGAGGCGGTGCGCGCGATACTCGCCGAGCATGTCATCATGCGGACCTCCTGGGTCTATGCGGCCCATGGCGGGAACTTCGTGAAGACCATGCTGCGCGTCGGCAAGGACCGGGACGAGCTGCGCGTGGTCGCCGATCAATTCGGCGCGCCGACTTCGGCGGGCGATATCGCCGACGCGATCCTCACCATCGCGACGCGGATCAAGGACGGTAAGACGGACGGCTGGGGCACCTACCATTTCACGGCGGCCGGCCGGACCAGCTGGCACGGTTTCGCGGAGACGATTTTCGTCCGCGCAGAGAAGGTCTGGGGCCGGCGCCCGTCGGTCGCGGCGATCCCGTCGAGCGAATATCCGACGCCGGCGAAACGGCCGACAAATTCCGTGCTGGATTGTGCAAAGATTCTCGCGGCCTTCGACGTGCCGCGGCGGCCCTGGCAGGACGGCCTCGACGAGGTGCTCGATATCCTGCTGGCCGAAGAGTGAGCGACTAGGAAAGGGAAAGGGATGAAAGGGATCATCCTCGCCGGCGGGTCCGGCACGCGGCTCTATCCGCTGACCGTCAGTGTCAGCAAGCAGATCCTGCCGGTCTACGACAAGCCGATGATCTATTATCCGCTGAGCACCCTGATGCTGGCAGGGATCAAGGATATTCTGATCATCACCACCCCGGCGGACCAGGAAGGCTTCAAGCGCCTGCTCGGCGACGGCAGCCAGTGGGGCATCTCGCTGGAATACCGCGTCCAGCCCTCGCCCGACGGCCTGGCGCAGGCCTTCATCATCGGCGAGAGCTTCATCGGCGACGACCGCTCCGCCCTGATCCTCGGCGACAACATCTTCTACGGGCATGGCCTGACTGAGATGCTGCAGCGCTCGGCGGATCGCGAGAGCGGCGCCACAGTTTACGGCTACTATGTCAGCGATCCGGAACGCTACGGCGTCGTCTCCTTCGATGAGAGTGGGAAGGCGGACGAGATCGTCGAGAAGCCTGCCGACCCGAAATCGAACTGGGCGGTCACCGGGCTCTACTTCTACGACCGGGACGTCGTCGAGATCGCCAAATCGATCAAGCCCTCGCCGCGCGGCGAGCTCGAGATCACCGACGTCAACAAGGTCTATCTCAAGCGCGGCGACCTGCATGTCGAGCGCATGGGGCGCGGCTATGCCTGGCTCGATACCGGCACGCACGACTCGCTCTTGCAGGCCTCGGAATTCGTGCGCACCGTCGAGGAACGCCAGGGTCTGAAAATTGCGTGCGTCGAGGAAATCGCCCACCATATGGGCTATATCGACGACGAGCAGCTTCTGAAGCTGGCCGACCCGCTGGCGAAGTCCGGCTACGGTCTCTATCTGCGCTCGTTGGTCAAAGGGTAACACCAGACAACGGAGCCAGTCTTGGGCCGTCTGATCGCTCTCTATTCCGCTTTTGTCGTGCTCCTCGGCGGCGGCTTCGTATGGCTGGTCGCCAGCTTGCTGGAGCCCCGAGATGGACCCGCGCCGACCGAGGCCATTGCTGCGACGCTCTCGAGCCTTACCGTCGAGGGGCATTCCGAACAGGCGCCGCTCGATCTCTCCGGCCTGCGCCCCTCCCCCCTGCCGCTCTCGATGCCTCTTTCCTGCGATCCCGGCGAGGATTGCTGGGTGCTGAAATATGTCGACCGCGATCCGGGCAAGGGCCGGCGGGACTACCAATGCGGGGCGATGACCGTGGACGGGCACAAGGGGGTCGATTTCGCGATTTCCGATCCGCGCCGGCTGAACGAGAACGAGGTTCCGGTCCTGGTTTCCGCGCCCGGCAAAGTGGTCGGCATCCGAGACGAGATGCCGGACATCAATATCCGCATCGCCGGCGAGGAGTCTCTCAAGGGACGTGATTGCGGCAACGGGGTCCGGATCGATCACGGCGGCGGCTGGGCGAGCCAGTATTGCCATCTGAAGCGCGGCAGCGTCGCGGTCCGGGCGGGCGATACCGTGGTGACCGGAGATCGGCTCGGTCTCGTCGGGCTCTCGGGCTCGACGGAATTCCTGCATCTCCATGTCCAGTTCGAGAAGGACGGCAAGGTGGTCGATCCTTTCGTCGGACTGGAGAACGATGCGGATTCCTGCGGACTCGGAGCGGCCCCGCTCTGGAACGAGACGGTCTTGCGGAAGTTTCGCTATTCGGCGCCGCTAATCCACGCGGCCGGGATCGTCGGTGAGGTGCCGGACGGGCTCGGCGCGGCGGAAGGCAAGTATGCCGATCCGGATATCCGGCGGGATGCGCCGCTGCTCGTCTTCTGGGCCGATGTTTACGGGCTGAGGACGGGAGACCTGATCTCGATGCGCTTCAGCGATCCAGACGGCAAGGTGATCGCCGAGAAGGACTGGAAAAACGGCAAGGATCAGCTGAGATGGTTCCAGTATCTCGGCAAGAAATCGCGCGCGGGATGGACGGCGGGTACCTATCGCGGCGAGATCGAGGTCCGGCGCCCGGGCGGCCCGGGTAAGAGCCGTACGGTCAGCAGGGTCGACGTGACGGTCAGGTAGCTTGTTGTACGTGCCGTCGTCAGCTCTTATGGTCCGCGCGACGGCGCGGGTGCGCCCCTAACCTCCTTTTTTGTGGCTCCGCCATGATCGTCTCCGTCCATATTCCGAAAACGGCCGGAACCAGCCTTCGCGAGGCGCTGGAGGAGAACTTCGGTGAGCGTTTGCTTCTCGATTATGGCGACCGTCCCCTGGCGCAGGGCGCTGCGGCAGAGGAGCAGCGCGCCCGTTCGGCCGAGGAGGCACGGACGCGTTCCGCCGATATCCTGCGAGATTACGACGCGATCCACGGTCATTTCCTTGCGGCCAAATACGACGTGCTCGGCCCTGCCGCGCGCTTCGCGACATTCTTTCGGGATCCCGCGACGCGGGTGCTGTCCCATTTCGGGCAATGGCAACGCCTGCCGCATGCGCCCAATCCGATTGCGGCCAGGATCGGCTCCGGAGAGCTCGATGTCTTCGGATTTGCAGCCCTGCCGGAAATACGGGACCTCTATCGGACCTTTACTTCCGATTTCGATCTGGATCGCTTTACCTTTATCGGGATCACGGAGGAATATGACCGCAGCATCGAGCTGTTCAATGCGATCTTCGGTACCGGGATTGCGACGCGCGAGTCCAACATCGGTCCGGAGCAGTCGAACGGTGCGGAAACGGACGCCGATGTGCTGAAGCGCCTTAGGGAACTGCAGCCCGTCGACGCGAAACTCTATGATCTCGCACTGAAGCGGTTTGATAGACTGTGCGAACAGTTTCTGTGATCTGAGTAGGAACGAACGGGATGTGTGGAATCTGCGGAGTCGCAAATCACGCGCGGGGCGCCGAAGCGACCGGAAGCATGATCGCGGCGATGGATCATCGCGGTCCGGACGATTCCGGAATCCATACGCAGGGTCGATATTCGCTCGGAATGACACGTCTTGCGATCCAGGATCTGAGCGCCGCCGGTCACCAGCCGATGAGTGCGGCCGATGGCAAGATCTGGATGGTCTATAACGGTGAAATGTACAATACGCGCGAACAGCGCGAGGTCCTTGAGCAGCGCGGCTACACGTTCCGGTCCCACTCCGATACCGAAGTCATCCTGAAGCTCTACGCCGAGTTCGGGACCGCATGCTTTGCCCGGATCCGGGGCATCTTCGCCATCGCGATCTACGATTTCCGGGAAGGCTCCGAAACACCGAAAGTCGTCCTCGCGCGCGATCCGCTCGGCGTGAAGCCGCTGTTGCTGGCACGCGGGTCCGGTGGCGCCTTCGTCTTCGGGTCCGAAATGAAAGCGGTACTGGCGAGCGGGCTTGTCGACCGTGTGGTCGATGGCGACGCGCTGCGCGGGCTTTTCGAGAACGGCTCCGTGTTCCAGCCGAAGACGCTCGTCCGCGACGTGCGCATGATCGAACCCGCCGAAATGCTGACGATCGAGAACGGGAAGATCACGGCGGAGCGCTACTATACGCTTCGGGACGATCTGTTCCCCGAGCTCGCCAAGGCGGATTACCGCGAGCAGGTCGCGGTGCTCGGCGATGCGCTCCGGGAGACCGTGCGGGCTCAGCTCGTCAGCGATGCGCCGATCGGGGCCTTCCTTTCCGGCGGGGTCGACAGCGCGACCCTGTGTGCCCTGATGGCGGCCGAGGCCGGGCAGGGGATCCGGACCTATTCGGTCGGTTTCGGCAGCGAGCTCCGGTCAATCGACGAGACCGAGCTCGCCTCCGAATTCGCCCGCCATATCGGAGCGCAGCATGAGCGCTTCCAGGTCGATGCCGATCTGATCCGGGACGATCTGATGGAGATCGTCGGAGGACTCGATCAGCCGTCCGTCGATGGGCTGAACACCTATTTCGTCTCGAAGATCGCGAGCCGGGACGTGAAGGTGGCGATCTCCGGGACGGGAGCGGACGACCTCTTCATGGGGTATCCCTGGCATGCCGACATGCTCCGGCGCGCTCCGGCGCCTTCGGGCTTCCTTGAGGATTATGCCGAGCGCTCCGGCAATTTCCACGCGACGTTCAATGCGAAGGAGGTCGACCAGATCCTTTCCGACGGACTCCGTCGGTCGGCCGCGCGGGTCGCCCTGGAGGAATACAGGTCCATCGACGAGCTGCCGGAGTCCGATGCCGTGGCGCGGCTGACGGCGCTGACGCTGCGCGGCTACACGAAAAACCAGCTTCTGCGGGACATCGATGCGATGTCGATGGCGCATTCACTTGAAGTCCGGGTGCCCTATCTTGACCCGACGATCATCAATCTGGGGCTGTCCCTGCCGGCCGGCGCGAAGATCGCCGGGACGCCGTCCGGATCGCCGATGCGGCTCAGCTACAAGGATAGCGGCATCAAGCGGATCCTGATCGACATTGCCCGGCCACTGCTGCCGAAAGGCTTCGACGAAGTGCCGAAGCGCGGTTTCGGGATTCCCCTGACGCCGTGGCTCAACGGTCCGCTGAAGGATATCGTCGGCGATATCCTGCGGCCCGACCGCGTCCAGGCTACCGGACTTCTCAATCCGCGCGTCATGGTCAATTTGCAGAAGTCGCTCGCCGAGGGCCGGACCATTTCCGGCTGGCGCCTTTGGTTGCTGATGAACGTACAGCTCTGGGCAGAGATGACCGGCGTGGAACCGGAACAGCGCGCGGCCTAATCGAGAGGATCCGGCGCGGTTTTGACGGGCATGCCTGTTCGTACGATAACGTTCAACGGACGCGGCTCCTCCGGCAATGCGAATGCGGGACGCTCCGGCGTGATCGAGAGATTGGGATTGTAGGCCGGATCGTCCTCCAGCAGCGCGCCCCAGCGCTCCACCATGAAGGCGCGTTCCTTATCGTATAGCTGCGATTTTTCCGGGGTGATGACAGTGCCGCGCGAGGCCGACTCGTGATGGATCAGGACAGAGTGCGGCGTCCACAAAACCCGGTATCCGGCACGGCGGACGCGCAGGCAGAGGTCGATATCGCCGAAATCGACCGCCAATGCTTCGTCGAACCCGTCGACTTCCCGAAACACCTCGCGGCGCATAAGCATGCAGGCGCCCGTAACGGCTGAGAGACTTTGCGTCTGCATGGCTCGTCCCCAGTACCCGCCGCTCGTCTCCGAAATCCGGAGATTCGTATGCCGTGCGACATGTGCGCCGGCGAGCGCGATACCGGCATGCTGCACGGTGCGGTCCGGGTAGAGCAATTTCGCGCCGACAAGACCGACTTCGGGGCGGGCGGCTTCCGCCACCAGTTCCTCGAGCCAGACGGCACCGGCCGGCTCGATGTCGTTGTTGAGGAAACAGAGAAAGTCGCCTGTGGCCTCCCGCGCGCCGCGATTGCACAGACGGGAGAAATTGAAGGGTCCGGAATCTCTCAGTACTTCCACATTGGGCCTGTGTGAGAGCCTGTCCAGATAGCGTTGCGTGGCCGGATCGTCACTGCCGTTGTCGACGATCTGGATTTCCATATCGGCATAGTCGGTTTGTGCGGTCAGGCCTTCGATACAGGTACGCAGCAGCGTCAGCCGGTTCTTCGTCGGGATGATGACCGAGACGCGCGCGTCCTCGGGGAGGGAGCGGGTCACGCGCCATCTGCCGTTTCTGAACTCGGCCGCTGCTCCCACCGCGCGACGTTTGAGCGTGTCGCGGATGACGCGCCCGGTGGCGGCGATCGCATAGGGTTTGGTTTCCGTCGATATGGCAGTCGAGGTCGTGGCGGACCGCCAATGGTAGAGGATCTTGGGAATGTGCCCGATACGTTCCGGCGCAGTCCTTTCCGCTATACGCTGGACGAGATCGTGGTCTTGCGCGCCTTCGAGGCCGAGGCGGAATCCTCCAATCTCATTCGCGAGCCTCCGGCGGATAACGCTGAAATGGCAGATATAATTGGAGACGAGGGAAAGATCCGGGTCCCAGGCCGGTTTGAAATGCGGTGCATACCGGTATCCCGCATCGTCGATCTTGTCCTCGTCGGAATAGATCAGGTCGAGCTCCGGGCGGGCATTCAGCGCACGGGCCATCTCCGCCAGGGCTTCGGGCGCCAGCATGTCGTCATGGTCGAGCAGTCCGATATAGGTCCCGGTGGCGAGATCGAGAGCCGAGTTCGACGCGGCGGAGATATGGCCGTTCTCGGATCTGAGAACCTGCTTAACGCGGGGGTGGTCCGCGGCCTCCTCGAGCATCCGGCTAATATCTGGGTCGGTTGACGCGTCGTCGGCGATGCAGAGTTCCCAGTCGCTGAAACTTTGCTCGAACACGGAGCGGATAGCCTGCCGGAGATGCGCGGGCTCTGGATTGAAGACCGGCAACAGGATCGAGAAAAGCGGCGCGCCGCCCTGCTGCACCGTCGGCGCATCCGGACGCTCGTCGGGCGAGGCGGCGCGGCGCTCCAGCCATTCCCGATACTGAGTCTTTGGTAAAGCGGCATCGCTCGAACCGGCCCGGCGATGAACTTCCGCTGCAAGCAACAGGAGTTCGTCGGGCGGCGTGACCTCGCTTGAGAGTTCGCGAAGGATCAGGAGCGCCTGTCGCGGGCGCCCGGCGGTCAGGAGCGCCCGCAAATAGAGTATCCCCGGTTCGAGCTCCCGCTCGCTCACGCACCACCAACGTCCGGCTGCGGATGCGTTTCCGGTCCGCGCCGCTCCTGTCAGGGCCCGTGCCGCCGACGGGTCGGCGATCTGTGCTTTGCGTGTGGCGGCCTCAACACCCGGCCGTCCGAGGCGCCGGCGGAGCTGCGCCTGCCGGGCGAGCGCGGGACCGTCCGCCGGTCCGATCGCAAGGCATCGGTCGAGGAAAGCCAGCCCTTCGGCGCGGGCGCCGAGCGCCGGTTCGACGACGGAGAGGTTGAACCAGACGCCCGCTTCGTCCGGCCGCAGCGTTGCCTCGCGACGGAAAGCGCGGATCGCTTCGGCGAGTCGGCCGGCGCCGTGTAGCGCGGACCCGTGGCGGGCATGGGCCGAGGGATTGAGGCCGTCGAGCCGGGCTGCTTCCTCGTAACGGCGCAGGCTCTTGCCGGGTTGTCCGATCCGGCCATAGATCCGGCCGAGCAATTCGGCGGTTCCTGGGTGGTATGGAAGCAGAACGCGGACGCGCTCGTAAAACTGCGCGGCTTTCGGCGACGGGCCCGGCGCACCTTCGAGATCGGCGTAATAGGCAAGCGCTGTCAGGTTGCCCGGTTGCCTTACCAGAGCTTCACGCCATGCGGAGCGGGCTTGTTCGGCCCGTCCGCTTCTTGCTTCGATCTGCCCGAGATGGATGAGCGCGGCCGCATCGTCGGCCGTCGACCGGGCGACATGCCGGAACAGCTCCGCCGCCTCGTCCGGCCGGCCTCCTGCCAGTGCCGCCTGTGCGCGTCGGAACGCCTCGGCGGGGGCTAGCATGAAGGTGTTATCCGGCAGCCGGCTTCGGCGGCAAGGCGAGGCGAATGCTGAGTTCCTTCAGGTGCTCCGGCGAGGCTTCGCTCGGCGCGCCCATCATCAGATCCTCGGCCCGCTGGTTCATCGGGAACAGGATGACCTCGCGGATGTTCGGCTCGTTCGCGATCATCATGACGATCCGGTCGATGCCCGGCGCGATACCGCCGTGCGGCGGGGCGCCGTACTTGAAGGCGTTCAGCATGCCGCGGAACTTGTCTTCCAGAACCTCGGCATCGTAGCCGGCGATCCCGAAGGCCTTGTACATGACTTCCGGAAGATGGTTCCGGATCGCGCCCGAGCTGAGTTCCACGCCGTTGCAGACGATGTCGTACTGATAGGCGAGGATATCGAGCGGGTTCTCGTTCTCCAGCGCGTCCAGGCCGCCCTGCGGCATGGAGAATGGGTTGTGCGAGAAGTCGATCTTGCCGGTGGCCTCGTCCAGCTCGAACATCGGGTAGTCGACGATCCAGCAAAAGCGGAACGTGTCCTTCTCGATCAGGTCGAGATCCTCGCCGAGCTTCACGCGGGCGGCGCCAGCGAGCTTGGCGGCATCGCCTTCCTTGCCGGCCGAGAAGAAGATGGCGTCGCCATCTCCCATGCCGGTCTGTTCCTTGAGGGCGGCGATCTTCTCGGCCGGCAGGCGGTTCGCGATCGGGCCGCGGGCCTCGCCGTCGCCGAAGATGATGTAGCCCATGCCCGGCGCGCCTTCGCCCTGGGCCCAGCTGTTCATCCGGTCGCAGATCGCGCGGCTGCCGCATTTCGGCCCCGGCACGGCGCGGACCACGCCACCGCCGGCCACGACCTTGGCGAAGACCGCGAAGTCGCTGTCACGGAAGATCTCGGTGACGTCGGAAATTTCGAACGGGATGCGCAGGTCCGGCTTGTCGTTGCCGTATTTGAGCATCGACTCCTTGAACGGAATGCGCGGGAACGGGCCCGGCACCTTCCAGTCGGAGAATTCCTCGAACACGCCCGCCATCACCGGTTCGATCGCCTGGAAGACGTCTTCCTGCTCGACGAAGCTCATCTCGACATCGAGCTGGTAGAACTCGCCCGGCGAGCGGTCGGCGCGGCTGTCCTCGTCGCGGAAGCAGGGCGCGATCTGGAAGTACCGGTCGAAGCCGGACACCATGATCAGCTGCTTGAACTGCTGCGGCGCCTGCGGCAGGGCGTAGAACTTGCCCGGATGCTGGCGTGCCGGCACCAGGAAGTCGCGCGCGCCTTCCGGCGAGGAGGCGGTCAGAATCGGCGTCTGGAATTCGAAGAAGCCCTGCTCGATCATACGGCGGCGGATCGAGGAGATCACCTGGCTGCGCAGCATGATGTTGTTGTGGATGCGCTCGCGGCGGAGATCCAGGAAGCGGTAGCGCAGGCGGGTTTCCTCGCCGGCATCCTCATCCGCATTGACCTGCAGCGGCAGCACGTCGGCCGTGGACTGCACCTCGATCCCGTCGATGCGCAGCTCGATATGGCCGGTCGGCAGTTTTTCGTTGATCGTTTCGTCGGTCCGCTTCACGACGCGGCCGGTGATCGTCACCACGCTCTCGACACGCAGTTTCTCGACCGTCTTGAAGGTCTCGTCCTCGATGTCGACCACGCATTGCGTGATGCCGTAATGGTCGCGCAGATCGATGAAGACCAGCTGGCCGTGATCGCGCTGGCGGTGGATCCAGCCCGAGAGGCGGACGGTCTCGCCGACATGGTCTTCGCGAAGATCGTTACAGGTATGGCTGCGATAGCGATGCATGGGTGATCAATCTTTTACGGTAAGTCGCGCGCGGCATCTCCTAGCGCGCGAGACGGCGGCCCGCAAAGGAAAAATGACGGAAACCGCGTGCTTGCGGGTCAGATGACCTCGAATGTGACGCTACCGGAGTCGGAATAGCCGATCAGGTCGATCCGGGTGCCGCTGCTCAGATTGATCACCGTATCGCCGGAACTGTCGACCGATAGGCCTGTCACCGAAACGCCGCCGGCGAGCTGGATCGCATCCTCAGCCTCGTAGTTGTAGATGTAGTCCCAGCCCTCGTTCCTCGCGGCATATCTGAAGCGGTCGCTGCCGAGATTGCCGTAGAGATCGTCAAAGCCTGCACCGCCGGAAATCGTGTCCGAATCCTGGCCGCCGAAAATCGTGTCGGCGCCGCTATCACCGAGAATGATGTCGCCGCCGTGGTTGCCGTAGAGGATGTCGTTGCCGTCTCCACCGGAGATCGTATCAGCGCCCTGGCGGAACGCCAAAGGCGAGCCGCTCTCGGGCGCGTCATTCTGTCCTCCGAAGATGGTGTCGGCACCGCTGCCGCCGATGATGAGGTCGGTTTGCTTATTGCCATAGAGAATATCGTCTCCGGCACCGCCGGAAAGCGTGTCGCTGCCGTTGCCGCCGCTCAGAATATCGTCTGCGGAAGTGCCAAAGAGGCTGTCGGCGGCGTCGGTCCCGACCGCCACGGTTGTTGTGGTCGTTGAACTCGTGGTGCCGTAAAGCGATTGGATCACCTCGATATCGTATGCGGTGATGGTTGAGAGAGACGTATCGAGATAGGTCGACATGATCGAGGAGGTGTGATCGATATGGGCAAGACCAAGCCCGTGACCGGCTTCGTGGATCGCGGTCGTGAAGAAATACTGGGTGTCGGCCGGGTCCATCACGATCAAGACGTAGTCGACCCCCTGCTCCATTTTTCCGTCGCCGTCGAAATCGACGTAATAGGCCGTTCCCAGCACGCCGCCGCTGCCGTCCGAGTCCGGATCCCAGACGATCAACCAGTCCGCCGCTGCGGTACTGGTCTCGGCGAAGCCAATATCGGCGACCTCGGCCCAGCTGTTCATCGCCGTCTCGAACTCGGTCTGATAGAAGGAGCTGAAGCTCTCATATCCCTGACCGGAGCCGTCGAAGGAGTAATTGATGGTCTCGGTGTCCCAGACGATACCAAGCAGATCGGAGGACTGGACCGAGAGCCCGCCTTCGGCGGCGCGGATCTCGGCGTTGCTTTGGGCTACGCTGTTCTGGCAGAGGGGACAGCTGGAGTCCGCACAGCCTGCATGGTCGTGGCTGGCGACAAAATCGCCGTCGATGCCAATGCTGTGGCCACTGAGGCTGGTAAGCTGATAGGAACTCGCAAAAGCTGCCATTTAAGATCGTTTCCGCAGTCCAGAGACGACGCATAAGCGATTCAGGCACAAAGCAATCTTTGCACCAAATACCTTAACAAAAAATAATCTCGAGGCGCCGGGATGCGGGTGGCGGATATCACACGGCGACCCGGCTTCAGAATGCGGGCGTCGGCCGGATCACGCCGACCAGCCGCCCGGCCCAGTTGCGCACCTCCTGGGAGCAGGCCGCCTCGATGCGCGACTTCTGCACGGCGTCGATCACGCCGAGATGCACGAGGACCGCGAGCACCGCCGCCTGCGAGGCCCGTCCGGCGCCATCGTCGATCTTGATCGCGACGCCATATCCCTTGGCCGGGATCGATGCGGTGTAGTAGCCCTCGGCACCGCCCTTCAGCAGGCAGGTCTCGCCGGTTTCCGCGAGCACCACGGAATTGAAGCTGCCGGTGCCGGACAGCATCAGCGGATTGGCGGCGCAGGCTTTCGCGATCCGGCGGCAGGCCGCGGCCCGTTCGGCGCCGAGCTTGTCCGGCGCGGCGAAGCGGGCCATCGCATAGGCGATCCCGCGGAGCGGCGCGCCGAAGACCGGGATACCGCAGCCGTCGACGCCGCGCGCCGTCTGGCTTAGGTCCATCTCGCCCATTTCGCCGATCAGCTCGATCAGCCGGGTCTGCACCGGATGGTCGGCCCCGGTATAGCCTTTCGTCGGCTCGCCCAGATGGACTGCCGTCGTCAGCATGCCGGAATGCTTGCCGGAACAATTGTTATGCGCGCGGGTCGGCTCGGTCCCGGCCTTGATCAGCGCGTGGGCCGCGCTCTGGCTGTAGGGCAGTTGCGGGCCGCATTCGAGATCGTCGACCGACAGCCCGAGCCGGCCGAGCCAGGGGACCACCTTCTCGGTATGGATCGGCTCGCCCGCGTGGGAGGCGCAACAGAGCGCGATTTCCGCATCGGAGAGATTGAAGGCGTCCGCAGCGCCGCTCTCGATCACCGGCAGGGTCTGCAACGGCTTGATCGCGGAGCGCGGATAGGTCGGACGGTTAACGTCGCCGAGCGCGAGGACGTCCTTGCCGTCCGCGTTGACCACGGAAACGATCCCGCGATGCACGGATTCCACCATGTCGCCGCGGGTCACCTCGATCAGCAGCGGCGCGGCCTCCGCGTCGGCGATGTGCGCACGCACGATACGGTCGTCAGCGGCGAGGCTGTCGGGGCTCATGGGTCGTCTCCTGCTGGGTCATGGTTCTGTCCGGCTCTCGCGGCCGGTGAAGTGGCGATGCTGGCAACTTGCCTTGAGCCACAGGTTCGTGCAACACCGTCGCGATGCGAGGATATTTCGGAGTGGGCGTCGAGGGGATCAGCAAGTCCCGGAACGCCGGAGCGATCTACAGGACGGCGCATGCCTTCGGCGCCAGCTTTGCCTTCAGCGTCCAGGCGGCGATCTCGCTCAGGGAACTGAATCAGGTGGACACGTCCGGGACGGCGGATTCGTTGCCATTCTATCATTTCGACACGGTCGGGGAGATGCTGCTGCCGCGCGGCTGCGCGCTGGTGGGCGTCGAGATCACCGACGATGCGGTGATGCTGCCGAGCTTTCATCATCCGAAGAATGCTGCCTACGTGCTGGGCTCGGAACGCGGGGGGCTTTCGGAGGAGATGGTGGCGCGCTGCGATCACATCGTGAAGATTCCGACCAAGTTCTCGCTCAATGTCGGGCTCGCCGCCGCGCTGGTGATGTATGACCGGCAGACCTCGCTCGGCAATTTCGCGCGCCGCCCGGTCCGGCCCGGCGGTCCGACGGAGCCGCAACCGGAGAAGGTGCCGAGTTTCGGGCCGCCGCTCTGGGTGCGCAAGAAGCGCAAGCGCGATGCGGCCGCCGAGGATGCCGCGAACGACTAGCCCCGCGTCATCCGGTCGAAGAATCGGACCAGAGGATTGGAGAAGCGGAGCGGCCCGCCGGTGATCGCGACGCAGATGCAGCCCCGCTCCGGGTCGGCGAGCGGGGAGTGATGGTCCTCCTCGCCGTTCACCGCGAGATCGCCCCGACCGTAGTGGCCGGTCTCGTCGCTGAAGGCCCCGTCCAGAACCAGGGTGAGTTCGCTGCCCTCGTGACTGTGGTCCGGTACGGCGCGTCCGGGTTTGATGCGGATCAGCGACATCTCGAAACGGTCGTCACCGACCGGAACCCGGTATTCCTCGATGCCCGGACCGCGCTTGCGCCAGGCGAGCCGGGAAAGCGGTGCGCCGAGATAGCCGCGCAGCGGCTGCGGGACGACGGATGCCGTCTCGCCGTCGGCGATCCCGGATGCCTCCGCCTCCGTATCCACATCGTCGTTCGCGGAGATCCGCGAGAGCACGGCATCGAACGCGGTCGCCGAAAGCGGCGCCGGCTCGATCTCCTCCAGCAGGTGACCGCCGATCTGTTCGATCTCGCGCACCGTCCGGCGCAGTTCCGGGCGCAGGGCGAGCTGCGTTGCGACCAGCACCGAAATCGCTTCGGGCAGGGCGCCGCTCGCATAGCCGAGGAGAAGGTCCCCGACCGCGTCGTCTCGTTCCATTGAGGTTGCCTCAGCCATCGTCACTCGAAGTCCCTCATCTCGTGCCTCAGCCGGCTCAGGGCGAGGCGGATCCTTGATTTGACCGTTCCCAGAGGCAGACCGCTTTCCTCGGCGATCTGGCTGTGGGACAGGTCCTCGTAAAATGCCCGGCGGACCAGTTCCGCCTGTTCGTCCGGCAGCGCCCGCATCGCCGCCGCGACCCGGGCGCCGGCTTGCGCGGTTTGCAGCGATCGGTCCGGGGCCGGTTCCTCCGACGGCACCAGTCCCGGATCGTTCGGATCAAGCTCCGGGCGCTTCTCCCGGCGTAGCCGGTCGATCCGCTTGTTCCGGGCGATCGTGAAGATCCAGGTGCTGGCCCCGGCCTGGCGGCGGTCGAAACTCTCCGCCTTGCGCCAGACCATCACCATCGCTTCCTGCGCCACGTCCTCCGCCGCCGCCGGATCCGCGCCCAGCCGCATCAGGTAGGATTTCAGGCGCGGCGCGAAATGCTCGAACAGGAGGCGGAACGCCTCCCTGTCGCGCCTTTCTGCGATCGCCTCGATCAGATCCTCATGCGTCATCGTCAAGCGGCAGCCGGTTTTCTCGCGTGGTATCCGCACCGGTTCTACTGTTTCGTCGGCCCGCGACTCAAGGGCGCGCTCCAACTCGATTGTGCAGGTTTGCTCGAGCATAACGGAGATGTTACGGCTGGGCGGTGGGGACGGATCAATCGGCAACGGAAAAAATTAGGCCGAAATTCTTCTTACTCCCGCCACATTCTTTGCATTGAATCTTTGCCGCTCAGATGGCATCCAAATCCTCAGACGTGAAAACCGGAATGGCTGGCTCAGGACCCATGACGCATTTCCGCTCGTTCTGGCTCGGGGCTGTACTCGCGCTCGGCATCGCCGGCGTGGCGCAGGCCCAGGAGCCGCAGACTATCGGCCGAAACAATGACTGGATTGCCTACACCTACAAGAGCGGTGGCAAGACGGTCTGCTACATGGCCAGCACGCCGCTGAAGGCGGAGGGCAATTATTCCAAGCGCGGGCACATCTACGCGCTGGTGACGCACCATCCCGACGCGGAAAGCCGCGGCGAGTTCAGCATCGTGACGGGCTATACCTACAAGACGGACAGCGAGGTCGATGTCGAGATCGGTTCGCGGACCTACAAGCTTTTCACCGACAAGGACCGGGCCTGGGCGCCGGACGGCAAGACCGACGGCTCCATCGTCTCAGCGATGATCAAGGGGTCGAAAATGGTGGTGAAGGGCGTCTCCTCTCGCGGTACGCGGACCACGGATACCTATTCCCTGCGCGGCTTTACCGCGACCAAGAAACTGATCGACAAGACCTGCAGGAAATAGCCTCGGCCGGCCGGTGCGGGCGAGCCACGTGGGAGCGGCATGGCTGCTCTCTGCCGATTCGGCTTGCCTTGAGGGGCGTCTGGACTCATTTTAGCGCCCATGTCGACAGTAGCAGCCACAGTCACCGAAGCGCCGGTCCAGCCCGCGCTTAAAGATCTGGTCGGTCTCGACCGCGAGCAGCTCGCCGAAGAGCTGAAGATGCTTGGGCTGCCGAAATTCCGCGCCGGTCAGATCTGGCACTGGATCTATCATCGCGGCGTCACCGATTTCGCCGCGATGACGACGCTGGCCAAGCCGCTGCGTGCCCAGCTCGCCGAGCATTACAAGATCGGCCGCCCGGAGATCACCCGCGAGCAGTGGAGCGAGGACGGCACCGCCAAGTGGCTGCTGAAGTTCGACGACGGCAACGAGGCCGAAGCGGTCTTCATCCCCGATGACGACCGGGGCACGCTCTGCATCTCCAGCCAGGTCGGCTGCACGCTCACCTGTTCCTTCTGCCATACCGGCACCCAGCGCCTGGTCCGCAACCTGACCGCCGGCGAGATGGTGGCGCAGATCCTGGTCGCGCTCGACAGGCTGGAGGGCTTCCCGACGGCGCAGGAGGACCGGCGCCTGACCAACATCGTGCTGATGGGCATGGGCGAGCCGCTCTATAATTTCGACAATGTGAAACGCGCGATGATGATCGCCATGGACGGCGAGGGGCTCGGCCTCTCCAAGCGCCGCATCACGCTCTCGACCTCCGGCATCGTCCCCGAGATGGAGCGCTGCGGCGAGGAGATCGGCGTGAACCTTGCCGTGTCCCTGCATGCGGTCAACGACGAGCTGCGCAACACGCTGGTCCCGATCAACAAGAAATACCCGATCAAGGATCTCATCGAGGCCTGCAAGACCTATCCCGGCGTCAACAACGCGCGCCGCATCACCTTCGAATACGTGATGCTGAAGGGCGTGAACGACAGCCTCGAGGATGCCCGCGCGCTGGTGAAGCTGATCGAGGACATTCCGGCCAAGATAAACCTGATCCCGTTCAATCCGTGGCCCGGCGTCGCGTACGAATGCTCCGACGATGAGACCATCGAGAAATTCGCCCAGGTGGTCCTGAACGCCGGCTACGCCTCCCCGGTCCGCACCCCGCGCGGACGGGACATCCTGGCAGCCTGCGGCCAGCTCAAGTCGGCGAGCGAGCGGCTGCGGAAGAAAGACCGCATCGCGGCAATTGCGGCTGCGAGTGCGGGGTAATCCCAGGCGCGTTCTCTCCAAGTGACAATGGATCTCTAAAACGCCGTAATCACAACAGGTTGCGGCGTTTTTGGTGCAGAAATTCTCGCCTGGCCCTGCTTTTCTGTTCAGCGCGTGGGAAAGCTTGGCGAGCAGCTTTCGACGCTCTGCGAAACACGGTCGGCGGAGTTGTATCGGATCATGTTCGAGCTTCGGAGCGAGGCCGTCGCGCCCGCGGAAATCCCTGAGACACTTACCCTGCGCGATTGCCCGAACTGGGGCTATCTCCTGCAGGAATTCGAGACGCTTTACCGTTTCGGCTCAAACGGGGGCAGCAAGGCGATCCGCTCGCACCGGCGGCGGGTGCGGGATACGCTCTCGGCGATCATCGACTCGAATCCGGAGGTGATCACCCGGGTGCCGGACCAGAAGCCGGTGACGGCCCATCTGCCGCGCGCCTTCGATCTCGGCGCGCGCAATGTCCTCGGCGGCATGAGCCGCGCTTTGGAGCGGGTCTCGGACCGCCTCACCTGGGAATACGGCTACGACAAGGTGCCGAAGGCGCTGGCGCGGAAATACGGCTTCTGCCACATCCTGGGGCCGCAGGGACCGGTGAAGTCCGAGCGGCTGATCCTCGGCTTCGTGCTCTTCGCGCCGAACACGACCTATCCGCAGCACAGCCACAAGGATATCGAGGAAAGCTACATCTCGGTCGCCGGCGCCTGGTCGGAGAACGAGCAGGCGGTCTACGCGCCGGGCTCTCTGATCCTGAACAAGCCGGGGCAGGAGCATAGGATCACCACCGGGCAGGTCGATCCCTGTCTGCTCGCCTGGGCCTGGATCGGGCCGGGCGAACGGCTGGCGGCGCCGGAGATGAAGTTCTCGAAAAGCCGCAAGCGGGTCGAGCACGGGATCTAGCGATCCGCGCTGCCGGACCCGAACAGGGCGAGGAACTCTTTCAGCGCGTTTTTGCGGCTGCGGATCGCCCAGGCCGGACGCCAGGCGAGGCGGGCGATGAGATCGGCGCGCTGGGGGCTGTCGGCACATTCGAGCCGGTGGAGCAGCTCCTGTTTCTCCACGTCCTTCAGATGCGGGCTCCTACGCATGGCCGGCGGATCTCCCCGATAAGTACGCGTTCAGGCCGGTTTCAGATAACCGATATGGGCGAAGCCGTCGACATGGCCGTCGCCGAACATGTCGATCGGCGCCCAGCCCTCGGACAGCGCGCCGGCATAGACCAGCGTGCCGTTCGGCATGGTGCCGACCACCTCGCTGTCCTTGTCCGGCAGGCCGCGGAGCCTGAGATGAGGATTGGCGGTGACGACATGCGGATCGCCCGCGGGTTCGGGCGCCGGCATCGGCGCGAAATCCTCGAGGCCGTTCGCGATCACCGTGATCCAGTGCAGCCGCGGATCGGCGATGATACCGTCGCCGTCCAGCCTGAATTTCCGCCGGGTCACGGCGTCCGAGACATTGCCGCCGATGACCGTCACGGCGCCGTCCTCCACGCCGGTCACGATGTCGCCGTGACTGCTGAACCAGTCCGGCAGCGCGTCGTAATCGACCGGCAGGTCGCCCCGGGAGTAGGTGAGGATATCGCCCGGTGCCGGCGCCCGGTCCGTGGGCCTGTGGCCGATAAACGGCGCGGCGCCTCCGTCCTTCGCGGCGCGGACGGCTTTGTGGATATAGGTCGCGTGCCCGGCCGTGCGCGGGAAGGCCTCGCCGGCGCCGGCCCGCTGCATGCAGAAACAGACGAAGGCGGCCGACCAGGGCCAGTCCCGGTGATGCCCGGTCAGATCGTCCCGCCCGGCGCCGATCCGCCAGTAGGTCCCGATCCGGCTGGCATAGGGCTCGACATTCTCCCGCCCGCCGGCCTGGATCACACGGCCGTCCAGATCCCGCTCGGTCCGGCCCATCAGGGCCCATTCCCGTTCGGCGACGGCGACGAGGGCGGATGCGAAGGTCATGGCGCGGCTCCGTTTGTGAGGACGTCTGACGTCAGAGAGGCATCAGGGACAAGTGGTCTCGCGCTCCTTGGCGACATCGACCTCTTTGACGCACCCGGGCGGTAGGCTCGTGATTCCTGTCGAGTTCTGCCATTTTGCAAATTCGGCATCCGGATCTTCGATCCCAGAATCTGCGATTATCTCTTCGAGCCTTTTGAGCTTCCAGTGAACGTCACATCGCAGGTTTTCAAGATCTGCCTTCACGGCTCTCGGTGTGCACGTAGTGGCGACGCCGAATGACGTTTCGTCTATCAGGTCGCTGTATCCGTTCTTGAGGTTCGTGTAGCCTGCAAGACTTGAGATCAGGAAATATGTCTCAAGTTCCTCCCCTGCGAATTTGGAGGATTTCATTCTCGACAGGCTGTCTTCGAAGGCATCGCGGCCGGACCATACGAGACTTTCGATAGCATCGTACCGTGAGATTTTCTCAGGGATGGTCTTTGGAGTTTCGGCATTGATCAAGGCTGCAGCCTGATCATTAGCCACGAGTCCCGGCAATGCCAGCAGGAACAGGTTGTCTCTAGGGTCCGGGCTGTTGCTCAGAGCCTCCGTCCGAATTTGCTCGACAGCATCATAATTTTTGAGCCGCCATAGGGCGATTGCCTTCAAAGTCAGTGTGTTGGCGTAAAGCTTGTTCGCTTTGAGTGCCGCGACTTCATCGCCGTCAAGTGAGTCGATGCCTACAACCAGCTCATGATATTTCTGGAGGATCAAGCGCTGTTCGAGGGGGCCGAACGGTTCAGGGTCGGCATAACGGCGCGTGTTTTCTTCCTTTGCGATTTCAGTAAGGACGGTTTGGAAATCTCGCTGGGTCTTGACCGCGCCACAGGCACTCATGAAGCTCGCGAGCGCTAGTGGAATGAGACATCGCGCAATTGCGCTGTGGAATGTCTGGTGGCTGCCGTACGTTCTTACGTCCATTATACCTTCCTCTCTTGCCTATCAGCTTTGGCTGCCGATTGCCGTCCGGAGATCTTTGACGAAGATCTCCAGAGAGAACGGTTCGCCATTGGCGATTTTGCCGACCTGCTGGTCGAGGGATTGCTTGAACTTGCTGATCACAGTGTCGTCGAGACCGGTATCAGCTATTGCATCCAGGCTGAGGTCGATCAGTCCTTCGAGCACGGTGCGCCGGAGCAGGACTGTTGATTCTCTTGATACAGACCCGGTTCCTATGGCGGCTTCCAAAATGTAATCGAGTATTACCGCGAGCCGTTGTCTGCCATCGCTGAATGTCTCAAGGAACTCGGCGCGGCGAGCTGCTGCCAGGACGGAGACCTTGAGAATGCTCTTCAGTGTCTCCGGAGCGATCCGCGCATCGTCACGTTCTTCGAGCACGGTGAGCACGGAAGACAGCATCTCTTGCAGCGTCCCGTCGATCTGCCCTGCTTTGCTGATGACCCACCCTGGATTCTCGATAATTTCGTCCAAGAGTGTTTCGACGATCTCGGTGATGCCGTCCGCACCTAGTCTCGGCCGCCATTCCCCTCCATCGCTGGCAGCGATCAGGGTCAGGGCTTGTTTGGCGGCAGTCAGAAGAAGATGCTTCTTCGGGTCGTGCGCGGTATCCGGCCAGAACAGGGACAGGTTTTCTCCGCTCCTTAGAAGCACGACCTGCATGATTCTCGATGTCAATCCCGGCGTCTTCAGGTCTTCGAAACCATGGACATCCTGTGCGATTTGCCGCACGAGCTTGCTTAAGGCGGTATTGCCGCCCGCGATGAGATTCGGATGCTCGGAGATCGTTTCGAGCGCTGCGGCGGCGATGGCTTCGATACCTGCGGGACCGAATGCTGCGCCCGTTCGACCGAGCTCAGTGTCTAGTACGAGTTCAAGGACTGTCTCGCCGACATTCGAGACCAGTGCGCCTGCTCCCTTGTCACCTATCCCGAGGAACTTGTCCGGGGCCGACAGTACGGTCTCTCCCGCCGTCGAAAGCACGGTTCGAAAGACCTCTTCGGCCCATTTTCGGACTTGGGTTTCGCGCACGATATTCGGGCCTGACGCTGACCGCTCTTGCTTTATTAGTGCGGTAACTTTTTCCGACAGGCCTGCTGCGGTGACTTTGATGACGTCCTGATACGCGGAGGAGTCGGAAATGAACTCCGGGTTCTCCGAAATGGTATCCAGAACAGCGGTCATCAGCCGTCCCGGAAGGTCTCCTAGTTCGGCCTCTGCGAAATCTACGTCGTCAAAACCTGTTAGGAAGGCGAGAAGGGCCTTCTCTTCCTCCGTATTCATCTCCTCAAGGCCGGGGCCCGAAGTGTAGTAGTCGATGCCGATCTCGATGAAGGTTCCGGCGAAGCGCTGAACAGCGCTCGGATAGCTTTCCTTGTCTCTTTTCCATTGGCGAACTGTGACTAGGGAAGAGAGAGATTGGGAATCAAAATAGGAACCGTCTTTCAATGGTTTGTATTCTTTCCGGCCCTCTGTCTGAAGAAGGCGTTCATCATTGAAAGCGAGAAGAATTTCCTCCTTATCCACATCCGTCAGCGGTGGAGCTGACGTGTCCGTAGTTCGAAGAAGACTTTTTGCGACGATCTCCCGGACTCGGGAATCGACGTCGACGCCCCTATCAATCTTGATACTGAAATGCGTCACAGCCGACGCGACGTCTGTCCTGAGCTTGAAATCCGGCAGCGGAAGTGTGAGCGCACGGTTGCGCGTATTGTCGATATAGGCGGCGCGGGCCTGCTGGCCGAGCTTTATGGCGCTGCGGATGCCGAATAGCACGACTTGTGCGGAGGCGGATGAGATCATCGGATGGGATCCTTCGGTTATCTCTGCTCAGCGTGTCTCCCGGTTCGGGCGATCACTGCCAGCCGGGTGCCTTCGCCGTTTCCGCGGCCTGCTGCGCGCCTTTCTTCTGGCTGGTTTCGGCGACCTTCTGGGTGACCTTCGAGCCGAGATAGCTGCCGCTGCTGATGCCGATCAGATAGAGCACGTTCTCGGAGACGCCGGGCAGGGCGAGCGCTCCGAAGAAGGCCGACGCGCTCGCCGCGTCGATCTGGTTCTTGGCCTTCAGGACCTCCGCGAACTCGGAGGCGAAGGCGATGTATTGCACGACCAGCAGGAAGTAGGACGGCACGATCGCGAAGGTGAAGAGCATGAACTGGAAGCGCGAGAGACTCGCCTTGCCGTCCTCGCTGATCAGGCCCTTGAGATCGATGTTCCCTTTCCACAGCTTCGCAAGAAGGATAAAGCCGAGCGCTATGAAGCCGACGGTGATCGCGACGGTGGTGATCCCGAGCGACAGTTCGAGCCATCCGGCAAAATTCGAGGGCATTGCAGGCTCTCCAAAGGTTAGGCAGACGGAGTCCGCACGGAAATGCGGCGCATCGTCTGGACGAGTTTCGGGAGGAGATAGGCGGCGTTGCTGCCGCCGATCAGGAAGACGAGAGTTTCCGGAATATCGAGCTCCAGGCTCGCCGGGTCGACGCCGGATGCGAGACTGAGGTCGAGTACCTCGCCGACTGTCGAGAACAGCAGGATCGGCGCTGCGACGGCGCTGGCAAGGAAGGATTGCAGGAGGGTAGCGGCCTCGCCGGGCGATCCGGACGCGAAAGACGCGGCATAGAGGAAATCGCGGGCGAGTTTCCAGGCGACGATGCCGAAGAGGAGCACGAGTTGCAGGCCGAGCGCCCATGTAAGGGCGCTCAAAACGATCGGCAATGTCATCCCGGCTGACACGCTCTCGCCCTCCCCCTGAAGCTAAGCGTGATTAAGGCGTGGCACAATTAAAGCAATACGTGTTCTTCGGGGGAAAATAACCCCCGTCCGCAGAGACTTTGTTTTTGATCTTTTGAAAGAGGCAGTCTCTCGCGAGCCTGCCCGGGTGGATTATTCCGCCGCCATCCGCCGCCGCTTGAGAGCGCCCGGATTACGGTCGTCCGCCGTTCCCCAGCCGAGCGAGAGGTCGAGGATGGCGTGGATCAGGGCACTGTGCGCGATCTCGACGAAACCGTACTCGTCGCCGGCGACATGGAAGTTGAGATCTCCGGAGAGCCGTAGCGGGTTGTCGGCGTCGAAGCCGGAGAAGGTTATGACCGTGCAGTTCTTTTCCCGTGCCTTATCAACGGCCGCGAGGATGTTCGGCGATGAGCCGCTACTGCTGATCGCGACCAGCACGTCTCCTTCCTGCGCATAATAGCCGACCTGATCTGCGAACAGCGCTTCCGGCCCGATATCGTTGGCGAGTGCGGTCAGCATCGCCCCGTCATTCAGGGCGAGCGCGCGGATGCCGCCGTTCTTGGAGAAGTCGAGGGCGTAGTGGGAGGCCATGGACGCACTGGCGCCGTTGCCGATGAAGATCAGCTTATTGCCGGCCTGGTGCGCCGCGTGGCCGCGTTGCAGGAAATCCTCGATCCCGGCGGCAATCGTTATTGGCCGTCCGGCGCGGTCCGAAACACCCGCCTCGCGCGTCAGCCGCGCAAGGGTCTCGAAATAGGTCGCCGTGCGTTCCGCGAGGCTGGCCATCGGTCCGGATCCCGTCCGTAATTCAATCCGTCAGACTGTCTTCTAACATATCTCGGTCCGAACCGCCTTCCTCTTCGCCGTCCGGCTTTCCCGCGGTGACCACGCGGAAGCCGAGTTCGTCTTCCGGCGGGAGCGTCGTCATGGCCGAGAGCACACCTTCGCGGCGGGCGTCGAGCAGCAACCGGCCGAGGGGCTGAAAATGGCTGCCGCCACCTTCCCCGTCGGGCGAGTCGATCAGCACCCTGACCGAGCGCGGCGCGCGGAACCTGCTGCGCTCCAGCATGCGTTCTACGGAGGCCGCGGAATGCGGCAGGTCGAGGCCGCGCAGATCCAGTTCGTATTCCGCTTCCCGATTTTCGCCGAAAAGCGGTTTCAGTTCTCCGTGATCGGCCATGGGGCCGCTTCCTTCCGGTTGGAACAAACCTCTGTCAGATCATTTGGGACATGACGGCGATCATCGCAAGCATCCATTTCCGGCGTTCGAAATCGCTCCGGATTCGGTTGAAAACACCTTCTGTGTTCATTATTTCTGCTCTGAAGCATTTTTTGACCTTCGGCTCGTTGGGAGTGAGACATGGAATTGGATCGCAGACATCTGACAGCCGCCGAGGCGGAGGCCGCACAAATCGACGTCGGCCTGCGCAACTACATGCTCGGCGTCTACAACCACATGACGATCGGCCTCGCGCTGACCGGCTTCTTCGCGCTCGGGACCAAGATCCTTGCGATGAGTTCGCCGGCATTCGCGCAGCTGATTTTCGCCTCACCGCTGAAATGGGTGATCATGCTGGCGCCGCTCGGCATGGTGTTCTTCCTCGCGGCCCGCATCCAGTCGATGCAGGCCGCAACCGCACGGACGACCTTCTTTGTCTATGCCGGCGTGATGGGCGTCAGTATGGCCAGCATTTTCTTCGTCTTCACGGGCGAGAGCATCGTGCGCGTGTTTTTCATCACCGCCGCCGCTTTCGCCGGTCTCAGCCTCTTCGGCTATACGACGAAGCGCAGCCTCTCCGGCATGGGCTCGTTCCTGTTCATGGGCCTGATCGGCATCCTGATCGCCAGTGTCGTGAACATCTTCATGGCCTCGACCATGCTGCAGTTCATGATCTCGGCCGGTGGTGTGCTGGTCTTTGCCGGGCTGACCGCCTACGACACCCAGAACATCAAGAACATGTATCTGGAGTCCGACGGGCACGAGGTTGCTACAAAGAAGTCGGTCATGGGCGCGCTTCAGCTCTATCTCGATTTCATCATGATGTTCCAGTACCTCCTTATGCTCTTCGGCAATCGCGAATAACCTGTAGCAGATACGAAATGGAAGGGGCCGCCCGGGATGCCGGAGCGGCCCTTTTCCTTGTTTGCGGCAATTCACCGAAATGCCGTTAACCGCTCCTAAAGATTAATTTATATATAAAGCCGTGACGTCCGGTCGGCCGGGCGAAAGCGCATAGGTTGAGTTAAAGGCGCGCAGGCGATGGCGGTTCAGACACTTTACGAGGTCCACACTCTCAAGGGCGGCAACTGGGCGGTCGATTCGACCTATCCGGACCGTGACGGCGCGATCGAGGTCGCGAAGTCCCTGCATGGCGAGAAGCAGTTCCAGGCCGTTAAGGTGGTCAAGGACACCTACGACCCGGCCACCGGTCAGGGTAAGGAAATCGTCGTCTTCGACACCACTTCGAAGGTGAACCGGGACAAGCCCGCTCCGGCCGCGGCGCCGCAGGCGGCCGCTCCGACACCGCCGGGCGCGGCCGCCGTGTTGAACCCGTCCCCGGCGCAGAAGCGCTCGCAGAAAGGCAAGAACACCAAGAGCGACTACGCCATGGCGATCAAGGTCTCGGCGCTCCTGGTGCTTATCCTCGCCGGCGGTCTCGGCGCGATCTTCCTGCTGCATAACGCGGGCGGGTTCTTCCAGAAAATGTTCTGATCAGGGCCAGCGGCGATTGATCCGTTGCATGCCGATCGCGGTGAAATGCTCGTCGAAATCGGTCGGCGGTCCCGCGATCTCGTGGATCAGTCTGACCAGTCCGTAGCGCGTCACCGGGATTTCCATGCCGTCTTCGGTCCATTCCGGGGGCAGCGGCAGCAGACAGCGGTTGCGGCCGACATTGACGATGATGTCCCGAAACGCCAGCCGACCTTCCCAGTAGCAGTCGAGGAGATGCGTGCGGGCATTCTCCGCCGCATAGGGGTTGGGTGCGGGCACGTGGTAGTTTGCCGTTTCCACCATGCCGTATCCGAGCGTGATGCGGATGTCCTTCTTGTAGGTCAGGTGCAGTTTGTGCTGGTCGGCCGCAAGGCCGGTTTCCTCGCCCTTGGCGTTGGTGCGCGTTACGAAGCGGTGACGGAATGTCGGGCGCAGGATCGGGCCCCAGTCGGCGATTTCGCTACCGGAGATCCGTTTCACGAGGTCCTGCAGGTTCATGCGTGCTTATCCATCGAGGCGGGCATCGGAGGGATCGCGGAGGGGCCATTCCGGAATTTCCCGGCCGGTCGCCTCCTTCAGCACGGTGCGGGCATTGTCGAGGATCATGCGGGCGCGGGTAACCAGGCGCTCCGAGCCGAGGATCGCGTCGGCAATCTCGGGCTGCGAGACCAGCAGCAGGACTTCGTCCAGGCACTCCGAAAGATCCGCGGAGGCGGCGATGATCTGAGCGTTGCCCTGGCGTTCCGTCGCCTCTCCCGTCCAGCTGACAGTGCCGATCTGGCTCGGGGCCGCACCGCGCGCATAAGACCAGATCTCGCCGCTCTGGTTCATCCGCCATGGGCCGGGTGTGTATTTCGGCATCTCGGTCTCCCTCGCGTCTGTCGCCGCCAGCTTACCCCCGCTTCCGGCCGGAGAGAATCCCGGAGGCACCCAGGACCACGAGTGTCGCGCGCCGGGATTCTCAAGACGGCGAAGCTTTGCTATGATTCTACAAGATATTGTAGTTCCGTTGAGGACGATTATGAAATCTCTCTATATCTGCGCCCTTCTTCTGCCGGTGCTGACGCTCGGCGGCTGCGGTCTGGGCGACCTCTTCGGAAGCGGGACGGAGGACATGCGTGTCCGTGGTCTGGTCCGCGACGAGCTTGACCGGGTCGAGATGGAGCGTGGCCAGCGGAGGCGGGAATATATCGATGAACGGATCGCGAAGGAGGTCGCGGCGCAGGATACGGGCGCGGCGCGGCTGACCGCTCTTGAGTCGAGGCTAGGCGAATTGCAGACGGATCTCAGTATCGTGTCGCGCAAGGTCGAGAAGCGCATCGAGCTCGGTGAGGAGAGCGCTCCGACCGCCGGGCGGAGCGCAGCCGTTGGGAGAGGGGGAGCCGTCGATAAGGAAGAGCTCGACGCGCTCCGGGGCGATGTCGATGCGGCGCTCCGGGCCGTAAGCAAACTCGGCGCAGACCTCGAAAGCCGCGACGCGCAGGGCAACGCCCGGTTCGAGCGTCTGGAACTGCGGACCAGCCAGCTGGACTGGCCGCGGGACTCCGGCGCCCAGGGCCTCCATCTTGCTTCTTACCGCACCCATGACGCGGCGCTTGCCGGCTGGGAAGTGATGCGCACGCAGTTCCCGGAACTGCTGGCGGATCAGGAACCCGTTCTGGTGGAGGTTCCGACGGTTGCAGGACTCTTCGTTCGATTGATGGTCGGCCCGGGTGCGTCGAGAGATTGGCTGCTGCGTGCACGTAACGAGATCCGCGAAAGCGGCGAATACGCGATGATCATGCCGATGCCCGGAAGCAGGGTGCCGCCAGCAAAAATCATGGAAATCCCGAAGGCGCCGAAGAAACTCGTCCCCGGCTCGTGACGCCGTTTCGGAATGCTTTCTTTTGGGAAGTGGTGCCGCAGAAGGGACTCGAACCCCCGACCCCATCATTACGAATGACGTGCTCTACCAACTGAGCTACTGCGGCATTCCCTGCGCGGGAACGGCTACTTAAGACGTCCCGGCCCTCGGCGCAAGGGAAAATCGGACAGCTATTGCCTCGGACCTGCCCTCCGGAGAGCGCGACTCAGTTGTGATATCGGTTGGCGATCCGCCTTTCTGTCTCGGCAAGGGCATTCAGGCCCGGCAGGATTTCGGATTCCAGGAATTCGAGCCGCCGCTGGTGCGATCCGCCGCGGGTGCTGAAGCGCTCGGTCCAAAGATTGAACTTCACCACCAGGCCGCATAGCACTGAGCCTGTTGAGGCGTGCTGATCGGTGATTTGCGAGCGCAGCCGGTGGAAGGAGTCCGCCGTCGGGTTTTCCCAGAACTCGTCCGAGCTCTGATCGAAATAGGTGAAACGCTGCCGCACTGATTCGACAATCTCCTGAAGCGCCTGAAGTCCCTTTGCAACCCGGATTTGCAGCGCCGGATTGTCTCGCGCCATGGGGGAACGGAGAAATTCCTGGGTCCAGGGGCGGAAGGTCCGGATCCGTTTTTCCGATTCCGTGAGGCAACTGCGGAAATAAGAGAACCCGAGAAAGGTGTCGCCGTAATTCTCGAGGAAGCGGGGAATCTCGTTCACCGTGGTTTCGAGATCGGCCGCCAGGCGTTCAAGCTCTTTCAGGACCGTTTCCCGGTCCGGGTTGCGCAGGTACTCGACGAGATTGCCGTAGCTGCCCAACTGAGCGCTGTCCTTGGCGAACAGCCGCCTGATGATCGGCCTTGTATAATGCTTCATGAACTGAGTCAGTTCCCGGTATTTCTCCGGAGAAAGCTTTAGCGCATCGAAATGCTCGAAACCGATATCGAGCTCCCGGAGCGCCACCCGCAGCGTATAGACATCGTAGCTGCCGACCGCCGCCAGGCGCTTCAGCATCGCAACGTCGCTGAGCAGCTCCGGGTCGCTCGAATTGAAATGGTTCGGCAGGGAGTCTGGCTGCACCTGGCCGCTTCCGGATTCGCCGTCCCTGAAAAGTTCGACCACGCCGTTGAGTTGCGCGTTCTTGATCAGCGAATGACGTTTGAGGGCCTGAGTCTTGAGGGGCAGCAATCCAAGAGGCAGCCGGTGAAGGCTGTCCATTTCGGCGGTATCTATCGCCAGGCTGGCGGGACCGGTCTCGGCGGCGCCGACCTGCAAGGGGGACATTTCCATGTACCGGGCTTCGCAAGATTGGGGCCGAGGGCGAGACCTGTCGTGACTCCATAGACTTACCGCGTATTTCTCAACCTGTGCGTCAGTAGGAATCGGGGGGAATTAGACCGAAATTGGCGGAATCTGCCTAGCAAGAGGCAATAGATTCCCCCCCGAAAGCGATCCGGCATACTGGCAGACGTTGTGCCCGGTAAGACGCACGGCTCAATTCCCTGACCAGTTCGCCGACCTCAAGAGGGCTGTCTGCCTGCCCCTCGGGGAGAGGCTGCGCGCCTGACGGCAAAGGCCAGATTCCAATCAGGAGATCGTTCGCCAAATTTTCGGTAAGGGAGAGCGGAAGGGTCATGCTGAAGCAGCGTTTGAGGGTACCGGACCGGCTCTCTATTCCGACGAATTGTGCGCCCGGTTTCCGGCTTTCCGCGACGGACCGCATCAGCCGAAAGATATTCGCGCGCCCCGCTATCGACATCCGCTTCTGCCGTGCGGCGTGGCCCCGGCGAAAGTCTCCGGCAAGCGCTCCGGCCTGTTCGCCTACCAGTTCGCATCGGAACTCGTCGGGAAGCGTTCGAAGCAAGGCGAGATGAGGCAGCAGAGGCGCGCCGAGCGCGAGGGGGCTTAGCGCCTGTCGAGGCTTACCCTCCGGTAGTGCCAACCATACATCGTAGAGTCGGCAAACCAGTTCCTTGTTCACCAGCAATTGTGAGCATTCTGACGTCACAGTTTGCCTCCAGAACTCTGGATTGTATTTTTGTACAATATCATTGAAATGCAATTTATTTGAGTCTCGAAATTGCGCCGCGTCCTACAACCATGCGCCGCCAGCCGGGGCGCGAAGGCGGTCGCGAAATGTGTCGGAATGCTGGTTTGTCTTGTTAACGGCGCTGTTATATTCTCACCCAGCGTAAGTGGTCCCGACAGAACGGAGCGTTGTCAGGGAATGGCTGAAGCCAACATGGAATCGAGGGTTGCCGCCCTGTGTCTCGAAAAGGGACTGAAAATGACGGAGCCGCGGCGCGTCATCGCGCGCGTCCTGTCCGAGGCGGAAGACCATCCGGACGTCGAGTCGCTGCATGAGCGTGTGCGGGAGATCGACCGGTCGATCTCGATCGCAACGGTCTACCGGACAATGAAGCTGTTCGAAGAGGCGAATATCGTCACCAAGCGCGATTTCGGCGATGGCCGTGCGCGCTACGAGGAAATAAACGGTGAGGAAGACCATCACCATCACATGATCGATGTGACGACCGGAAACGTGATCGAGTTCTATAACGAGGAACTTGAGGCGCTGAAGGAATTCATCGCTCGCGAACTCGGCTTCGAACTGGTGGACCACCATCTGGAGCTGTTCGGCGTTCCGCTGAAGAAAGCGGAAGCCAAGACGACCGCTCCGAAATACAAGCCCAAGGCGAAGACCAAGATCATCAGCGGCAAGCCGCCGGCCTGATCCGGTTTTCGCTCTACCGCAACCGGTATTGGCCGGATGATCAGATACCCGAGCGGTCGATCAGATGCAGGAAGGACCCGAACACGGGTCCACTGCACCCGCCGACTTCCCCGAGTGCGCTACCGGCTGCGTCTGTAATTCCGAAGAGCGCCGTTCCGGGGACGCTTCCCGACATCGCCGCATAGTGGAATTCGTGCCCGCGCAATTTTGTGCCGGCGGGGCCGAACGGGGTACCGATCAAGGTCTCGATATCCCGGTAGCCCAGATGACGCTTCGGCACGGCGAAGCTGGTTGCGTGGGGCAGCAGGCCGAGCATGGGGTGATCGGCTCCGTCTGCATCGGTCAGATTCCTCCCGAGAACCATATATCCGCCGCATTCGCCGTAGACCGCTTTTCCGCTCTCCGCGAGATTTCGCATGCCGGCGATGAAGCCGGAAGCGGCCGAGAGCCGACCGGCATGAAGTTCCGGATAACCTCCGGGCAGATAGACGGCATCCGCGTCCCGGGCGGGAGATTCGTCGGAGAGCGGAGAGAAGAAGGAGAGCTCCGCTCCCGCCGACCGCCAGCCGTCGAGGATGTGCGGATAGGAAAAGGCGAAGGCCGCGTCGCGCGCGACGGCGATGCGCTGGCCGAGGGGCGGGAGCGGCGGTGTGGACCAGGCCCCGGTTAAATCGGTACCCGGTAGCGCTGCGGCGATGATCGCTTCCAGATCGAGATCCGCTTCCATCCGGTCCGCCGCCTGTTCAAGGAAAGCCTCCAGGTCGGGGTGCTCGCCCGCCTGGACCAGTCCGAGATGACGGCTCGGCCGCTCGATGGCGCCGTCTCTCGCGACTGCGCCCAGGACCGGGTGATGGCTATCCAGAAGGGCGCGGCGGAGCATTTCCTCATGCCGGTCGCTGCCGACCTTGTTGAGGATGACCCCGGCGAGCCGGACCTCCGGATCGTGGGCCGCGAAACCGGCGACGAGGGCGGCGACGGACTGGGCTTGCCGTCCGACATCGACGACCAGCAGGACCGGCCAGCCGGTGCGCCGCGCGATGCTGGCGGTGGAGCCGTCGCCATAGGGATCGTGCTCCTCGCCGAGATTGGCGCCGTCGAACAGGCCCATCACGCCCTCGACGACCAGAAGATCCGCGCCCGGTCCCCGCGTCGCGGCGAGGGTCTCCGGACGCATGGCCCAGCTATCGAGATTGGGGCAGGGACGGCCTGTCGCGGCGGCATGAAATGCTGGATCGATATAATCCGGTCCGACCTTGGCGCTCGCGATATCCACGCCGCGGCGGCGGAGCGCGCGGAGCAGGCCGAGGGTGATCGTGGTCTTGCCGCTACCCGATGCCGGCGCCGCGACGATCAGGCCGCGCGGAGCGCTCATCCGGTCTGTTCGCTGTCGTCCCGCCCGAGGCTGAGCGGGTCCGGTTCGAGGACCTTACCACTCGCCGCGCCGAGCCAGTCGAGCCCGGAGCGGAGGCGGACGATTTCGCCGATGGCGACGATGGCGGGCGGCTTCACATTGTGGCGCTCGATATCGGTCGCGGCATTGCCGAGGCTGGTCTCCAGCACGCTCATTTCCGGCAGGGAAGCGTTGGTCACCACGGCGACCGGCTCACTCGCCGGACGTCCGGCGGCGATCAGTTTCTCCGAAATCGCACCGATATGCTTGATCGCCATGTAGAGCACCAGCGCCGGGCTGCCCTTGGCGACCGCGTCCCAGTCGACGCCGGTGACGTTTCCGGTCGCGTCATGTCCGGTGATCATCGTGATGGCATGGTTGGTATCCCGATGGGTCAGCGGAATACCGGCGAAGGCGAGGCCGCCGATCCCGGCGGTGATGCCGGGGCAGATGCGGAACGGCACCCCGGCCTGCACGAGGGTCAGGGCCTCCTCGCCGCCGCGTCCGAAGACGAAGGGGTCGCCCCCTTTCAGCCGCAGCACCCGCTTGCCCTGGCGGGCGAGCTGGATCAGGCGGAGCGATATGTCGGCCTGTTTCGGCGAGGGCTTCCCGCCGCGCTTGCCGGCATATTCCCGCGGCGTCTCTTCCGGTGCGAGGGCGAGGATATCGTCGCCGACCAGCGCGTCATAGACGATGATGTCCGCCGCCTGCAGTGCCGCGTGCGCCTGCAGCGTCAGCAGTCCCGCATGGCCGGGGCCGGCGCCTACCAGCCAGACGGAACCGGGCGCGAAATCGGCGGCGAAATCAGTCATGGTGCTCATGGTTCCAAACCTACTCCCGCGCAATCCCCAATGCCAGTGCGGTATCGCTTTCATACTGATGCGGAACGCTTTGGTCTCTCTGCCATATCCGCGCCTTCTTGCCGCGTGAATTCGACATGGATGGCGGGCGCCGGACGGTCTAAGACAGTGCCATGGCTAGGAAACCGGACGGACCCTTGAGGCGCGGCTGGACTACGGGCGCCTGCGCGACGGCGGCGACGAAGGCGGCCTATACCGCGCTGCTGACCGGCCGCTTCCCGGACCCGGTTTCGATCGCCCTGCCAAAGGGCGAGCAGCCGGTTTTCCCGCTTTCCCGGGAATCGCTTTCCGACGGCGCCGCGACGGCCGCCATCGTGAAAGATGCGGGCGATGATCCGGACGTCACCCACCTGGCCACTATCTTCGTCACCGTCCGCCCCGCCGCTCCCGGCAGCGGTGTCGCGTTCAAAGCCGGCCCGGGGGTCGGCACCGTGACCAAGGCCGGCCTGCCGATCCCGCCGGGCGAGCCCGCGATCAATCCGGTGCCGCGCGAGTTGATGCGCGAGGTCGTCGAGGAGGTGGCGGCGGCGCATGGCGGGGCGGGCGATGTCGAGATCGAGATTTCCGTGCCCGGCGGCGAGGAGCTGGCAAAGAAAACCTGGAACCCGCGTCTCGGGATTGTCGGAGGGCTTTCGATCCTCGGCACCACCGGCGTGGTGGTTCCCTTTTCCTGTTCCGCCTGGATCCATTCCATCCATCGCGGCATCGACGTCGCGCGCGCCGAGGATTTCCCGCTGATCGCCGCCTGCACCGGTTCGACCTCGGAGGCGGCTGTGGCGAAGCGGCATGGATTGCCGGAAACCGCCTTTATCGATATGGGCGATTTCGCGGGCGGGATGCTGAAATATCTCCGCCGCTATCCGGTGCCGAAACTGATCATCGGCGGCGGCTTCGCCAAGCTGGCGAAGCTGGCCGAGGGACATATGGATCTGCATTCCGGCCGTAGCCAGATCGACATGGACTGGCTTGCCGCCCAGCTCGGCGAGGTCGGGGGGGCGGCTGCGCAGGTGCTGGCGGCGCGGGAGGCGAATACGGGTCTCGAGGTGCTGAACATCGCGAAGGCGGCCGGCCTGCCGCTCGGCGCCCGGATCGCCATGCTCGCGCGTGCGGAGGCGCTTGCGATGCTGAATGGCGAGAGGACCGAGATCGTTGTCGAGGTGTTCGACCGCGAGGGCGCTCTCGTCGGCAGCGCGGGTGAGGTCTGAGCCATGGCGCGTCTGCTCGTCCTCGGCGGAACCGAGATCGCGAACCGATTTGTCGCGGCGGTCCGCGAGGCGCATCCGGAACTGGAGGTGATCCTCTCCCTCGCCGGACGCACGCGCGACCCGAGACTTCCCGACTGCGAGACCCGGAGCGGCGGGTTCGGCGGGGTGGAGGGACTCTCGGCTTATCTGAAAGCCGAAGGCATCACGGCGCTGGTCGATGCGACCCATCCCTATGCCGCGCAGATCTCGGCCAATGCGGCTGCGGCGGCGAAGGCGGCGTCGGCGCCGTGCCTGCATCTTGTCCGGCCGGAGTGGGTCGCGGGGCCGGACGACGTTTGGCACGTGGCGGAGAGCAACGAGGCCGCCGCGCGCCATCTGGAAGTCCTTTCGGCCGCTGAGCCGCGCAAGGTGTTCCTCTCGATCGGACGGCAGGAGCTGGCGCCTTACAAAGCGCTCGGCAACTGCTCCTTCGTGGTGCGCTCGGTCGAACCGCCGGAGGAGGGCGATCTTTCTTCCGGTGCGGAGTTGATCCTCGCCCGGGGGCCGTTCTCCGAGGCGGACGAGATCGCGTTTCTGAAAGATCGGCGGATCGACCTTATAGTCTCGAAGAACAGCGGCGGGACCGCGACATACGGAAAAATCGCCGCCGCCCGCGCGCTCGGCCTGCCGGTGGTAATGGTGGAACGGCCGGCGCTGCCCGGAGGCGACGTCGCCGGGACTGTGGAAACCGCAATATCCTGGCTTTCCGGCATTTCCTAAAAGTCGTCATCCCCACGCAAGTGGGGATGACGACCTTGGTTGAGTGCTCAATTGAGTGCTGAGAGGCGCTAAACCTTCACCTCAGGCCGCAGCACGTGCGTATGCGCGGCGTCGTAGAGTGCACTGTCGCGGAAATCCTCCTCGCCGAGGACGCGGCCGACGAGAATCAGTGCGGTCCGCGTGATCTTCGCGTCCCGCACCTTGCCCCGGATGTCCGAGAGCGTGCCGCGGATCACCTGCTGGTCGGGCCAGCTCGCGCGGTAGATCACCGCGACCGGACACTCGGCGCCGTAATGCGGTGTCAGCGCCCTCTCGATATGGCGCAGGTTGCGGATCGAGAGATGGATTGCCAGCGTGGCCTTCGAGCGGCCGAGCTCCTCCAGTTCCTCGCCCTCGGGCATCGCGCTCGACTGCATCGTCGTGCGGGTGAGGATGACGGTCTGGCTGATCTCGGGAAGCGTCAGCTCGGTCTGCAGCGCGGCGGCGGCAGCGGTATAGGCTGGCACGCCCGGGATGATCTCGAATGGGATTCCCACGGCACGCAGGCGGCGGATCTGTTCGGCGATGGCGCCGTAGAGCGAGGGATCGCCCGAATGCACCCGGGCAACATCCTCGCCGCGGCCGTGCACCGCCTCGATCTCGGCCATGATCTCGTCGAGCGTCATTGGCGCGGTGTCGATCACCCGCGCGCCCTCCGGCGCATGGGCGACGACCGCTTCCGGCACCAGCGAGCCGGCATAGAGGCAGGCGGGACAGCGCGCGATCAGATCGCGCCCCTTGATCGTGAGCAGGTCCGGGTCGCCGGGGCCGGCGCCGATAAAATAGACCGTCATTCCGCCGCCTCGTCTTTCTTGTCGTCCGCCCGGATAGAGGTGCCCGCCTTCCCGGCATAACCGCGCGGGGTATAGACATGCTTGCCCGTGAACCGTGTCTCGCTGGAGCCCACCATCACCAGCGTCATCATGTCGACCTGGTCGACCGACAGCGCCTGCAGCGTGGTCACTGTTACCGTCTCGTCCGGCCGGCCGAGAGAGCGTCCGAGAATGACCGGCGTCTCCGGCGGTCGGTGCTGCAGCAGCACCTCGCGGGCATGGGCCAGCTGGGTGCGGCGGCGCATCGAGACCGGATTGTAGAAGGAGATGACGAAATCGCCCTCGGCGGCGGCCTTCACGCGGGTCTGGATCGCGTCCCAGGGCGTGAGCAGATCCGAAAGCGAGATTGTGCAGAAATCGTGACCGAGCGGCGCGCCGATCCGGGCGGCGCAGGCCTGCAGGGCGGAGATGCCGGGCGTGACGAAGACCTCCAGCCGCTCCCAGTCCTTGCGCCCGGCCTTGTCGAGCAGCTCGTAGACCAGCGTCGCCATCGCATAGATGCCGATATCGCCGGAGGAGACGAGGGCCACCGACTTGCCTTCCGCCGCGAGATCGAGCGCATAGGCGGCCCGCTTCTCTTCCTCGCCGAGGGCGAAATCGTGCCGCTCCTTGCCAGCGGCGAGCGGGCCGAGCAGGTCGATATAGAGCCCGTAGCCGACGATCACCTCGGCCGAGCGAATGGCGGCGGAGGCTTCCGGCGTGCGCCAGTCGGCGGCACCGGGTCCGATGCCGACAAGGGCGAGGCGGCCGCGCGCAGTGCCGGTCGCTTTTCCGTCGATGATCGCGGGAGCCTCGGCAATGGCACAGGTCGCGCGCTTCGACTTGAGCTTCGGCACGATCAGCGCGGCGTCCGGACCGGCGGCGGCGAGTGCGGCGCCTTCGCTGACGCCGTGGCAGCCGACCTCCTTGAAGACGATCTCGGACGGGGTGGCGAGGCGCGGCGTCTCTTCCTCCAGCCGGGCGGCATCGAAGAAGCGGACCGGGCGGCCGCAATGCGCGCCGAGGGCGTGCACCGCCGCTTCGTCCATCTTCACGTCGATTGAAAAGATCCCGGCCACGGCCTCCGGCGCGAGCCCTGCATCCGCGAGGGTTTCCTCGACCAGCCGAATCAGTTCTTCCGGTTCCGCGTCGCGCTCGCAGCCGACGCCGATTGCGAGGCGTTCGGGGTGGTAGGTCAGCGTATCGGGCGCAGGTTCCGCGCGCTGGATTGAAGCGGAGAGTTTCAGCTCGGCCTCCGCGTCGCTCGGCAGGTCGTTCTCCGCGAGCCAGTCGAGCGCCGGATCGATCATGGCGGCCTCGCCGCGGAGCAGGGCGGCGGTGGCGCTCTTGTAGTCGCTCTCCGGCGCCAGATGCCAGCCGGCGGGCGGCGCGTCGAGGGCGACGCCGAGCGCGAGGTCGCTTGCGGTGGTGATCGCTGCGATCCCACCGAGGGCCGCTGCCGCTTCCCGTGCGAGATCGTTGGCGCCGCGATGGCCGCCGAGGAGCGGGATGACGGCCGAACCGTCCTCGGCGATGGCGAGCACCGGCGGCTCGCTCGTCTTGTCGGAGAGCAGCGGCGCCAGGAGGCGGATCAGCGCGCCAGCCGCGCCGACGAAAAGGATCGGCTCGCCTGCGGTGAATAGGCCGCGCAGATGCCCGGCCGTGTCGGCAAAGACAGTATCCGCCGGCGCGCTACGCGCCTGCAGCTCCTGCCCGAGGCCTTCCGCGAGCTTCCGCCCCGTCGCGAAACCGGAGGGGGAGAGGACGACAACGCTCATAGCTCACTTCCTTCGAGAAAGGCTTCGCCGCGCTTGTGCAGGAGGATCATGGAGAAATACGGCACGGTTTCGGGGTCGACCTCGGAGAGGGCGAGACAGCGCTGGTTCTCCATCGTCGCGTGTTCGATATAGCGCGCATCGTCTTCCAGCCCGAGTTCGCGGAGGAGATCGCGAATGCGGGCGAAATGGCGACCGATCTTCATGATCACGATTCCGTCCGAGGCCGCCAGCCGGGCGCGCAGCTCCGCGTCTTCCAGCGGTGCCGGCAGAACGGTCAGAATGTCGTTGCGCGAGACCAGCGGCGCACCGAGCGCGGCGGCCGATGCCATCGGAGAAGAGATGCCGGGCACCACCTCGACCGAATGGCTCTTCGCCAGCCGCTCGTAGAGATACATGAAGGAGCCGTAGAAGAACGGATCGCCCTCGCAGAGCACGACGACATTCCGGCCGGCATCGAGCGCGGCGCCGATGCGGAGCGCCGCCTCGTCATAGATCTTCGCGGCGGGAAAGCGGGAGGCGACCATCGGCATGCGGATGGCATATTCCTCAAGCCCATGCGGGATGTGCGGCGCGGCGATCCGGCGGGCGAGGCTCTGGCCGACCTCGGGTGCCGGATAGCAGACGAGATCCGCTGCCTGCAGCCGCTTCAGGGCCTTGAGGGTGATGAGATCCGGATCGCCCGGACCGACCCCGATGCCAGTCAGCAATCCGGTCATGAGCGCGGCGCTCCCGGCTTGCGCGCCGACCATTGGGTGACCGGCATCAGGGGGCGCCAGCCGTGATAGGGACCGACCGGCTCCAGCCGCGAGACGGCGATTCGCGTCAGCTCCCCGCCGAGTGTCGCGCGCGCCTCGGTGAGTTCCGCCTCGCCCTCCAGCGTCACCACGTTGGCAACCAGACGTCCGCCTGGCTTCAGCGCGTTCCAGCAGATTTCCAGCAGGCCCGGCGCGGTGATGCCGCCGCCGAGGAAGACCGCGTCCGGTTCCTCCAGCCCGTCGAGCGCATCCGGTGCGGTGCCCTCGACGATTTTCAGAAAAGGCACGCCGAGCGTTTCCGCATTGCGACGGATGTTTTCGATCCGGTCGGATCGCGGCTCGACCGCGATCGCGCGGGCGAGCGGATCGGTGCGCATCCATTCGATGGCGATGGAGCCGGATCCGGCGCCCACGTCCCAGAGCAGCTGACCCGGACCGGGGCGCAGCGCGGCGAGGGTCACGGCGCGGACCTCGCGCTTGGTGAGTTGCCCGTCGCTCTCGAAGAAACTGTCATCGAGGCCTGGCGTCGTGCCGAGCGCCAGGGGTTTCGACGGCCCGGAGAGCTGTATCGCGACGGTGTTGAAATCGGCGCCGGGGGCGTGCGGCCAGTCCTCGGCGCTGCCCTCCAGCCGGGCTTCCTTCGGTCCGCCCATGTGCTCAAAAACGGTGATCGCGCTCTTGCCGAAGCCGGCGCCGGTGAGGAAAGCGGCGACCTGGCCCGGCGTCTCCCGCCCTTCGCTCAGCAGGATCAGCTTCGCGCCCGGCTGCAAGGCGGCGGCGAGCAGGGAGAGGGGGCGTCCATGAACGGTCAGGATTCTCACCTCCGCGAGCGGCCAGCCGAGACGGGCGGCAGCCAGCGAGAAGGCGGAGGGAGTCGGGATGACGACCATCTCCCCGACCGACAGTATCTTCGCTAAAGTCGCGCCGATGCCGTGCTGCATCGGATCGCCGGTCGCCAGCACGGCAACCTTCCGACCGCGCAGCTCGTGAATTCTGTCGATAAAATCCTGCAGCGGCGAGGGCCATTCGATGCGCTCGCGCCCGTCCTCCGGGAGCATGGCAAGATGACGGGCGCCGCCGATCAGGATCTCCGCACCCTTCAGCAATTCGCGGGCATTCCGGGAGAGGCCGTCGAGCCCGTCCTCGCCGATCCCGATGATGCGGAGCCAGGGTGTCTCGGTCCTCATGCTGCCGCGTCCTTGCCGGCAAGAATGGCCAGCGCGTTCACGGCCGCCGAGGCCATCGCGCTGCCGCCGCGCCGGCCCTGAAGTGTCAGGAACGGCGGGAGGCCGCCTGTTTGGGTCAGCGCCGCTTTCGATTCCGCCGCGCCGACGAACCCGACCGGGAAGCCGAGAATGACGGCCGGGCGCGGACCGCCCTCGAGGATCAGTTCCATCAGCCGGAAGAGCGCGGTCGGCGCGTTGCCGATGGCGACCACGGCGCCGCCGAGCTTCTCCCGCCAGAGCCCGACCTGCGCGGCGGAGAGGGTGGTCTCCTCTTCCTTTGCCAGCGCCCGTACATGGGGATCGCGGATCAGGCAGAGCACTTCATTCTCCTGCGGAAGCAGCCGCGGTGTAATGCCGTGCGCGACCATGGCAGCATCGCAGATCACTGGCGCGCCCGCCGCCAGTGCCGCGAGTCCTGCGGAGACCGAGCCGTCAGAAAAGATCAGATCGGGCGCGATCTCCGGCATGCCGCAGGCATGAACCAGCCGGACCGCCACCTCGGCCTCCTCGGCAGCGAAACGCGCGAGGTCGGTCTCGGCGCGTACAATTTCGAAGGATTGCCGGTAGATGGAATCCGGATCTTTCTCGTAGCTGAAGACAGGCGCGGACACGGGCCGGGGCTCAGTTGTCGGTCAGAGTACGAGGGCCGAGCGGATGGTCCGCATGCGGGTACGGATGGTGGTGATGGTCGTGCCCGTGTCCATGATCGTGATCGTGGGAATGGCCATGGCTATGGTGATGGTGACCGTCCCCATGATGATGGTGGTGATGCCCGTGATCGTGGTGATGGTCATGATCATGGCTGTGCCCGTCCCGGTCCCCGGTGCCGATGCCTTCCACATGATGGTGATGGCTTTCCTGGGGCAGACCGACCTCCGCCTCGAAGCCGAGCACCTGCTGGCGGTACTTGCACATCTGGCAGTTCATGTTGCCGGTGCCCTCGTCGATCTCGCGCACCCGGTCGAGGAAGGTCTCGATCACAAGCGGGTGGTCGTTCAGGTACGGCGCCTTGACGAACTCGATCTCCGGATGGCGCGCCGCGACCTTGTCGACATAGTCGTAGATCCGCGTCACCAGGATCCCGGTGAAGAGGAAATAGGGGAAGACGACGATGCGCTTGTAGCCGAGTTTGGCGGCATGCTCGAGCGCCGGTTCGACCAGCGGGAAGGTGACGCCGGAATAGGCGGTCTCGCCCCAGCCGAAGCCCATGCCCTCCCAGAGCATGCGCATCACCTTGGCGACGTTGGAGTTAGCGTCCGGATCGGAGGCGCCGCGGCCGACCACGACCAGCATGGTCTCGTGCCGGGAGACGCCGTCGCCCGCTTCCTTCAGCGCCTCCTCGATGCGCTCGCCGGCGGCGCGGATCATCTTCAGGTCGATTCCGAGTTCGCGCCCGTAGCGGATCGTCACGTCTTCGGCGCCGGCCGCGTAGGTGTTCAGGACGGACGGGATGTCGTTCTTGGCGTGGCCGGCGGCGAACAGCATCCCGGGCACGGCGAGCACGTCGGTGACCCCCTGTTCGCGCAGCGCGTCGAGGCCGTTGCGGATGATCGGGGTGGCGAACTCCAGATAGCCGTAATCGACCGGCAGGTGCGGCAGCTGTTCCTTGATGCGGATCGCAAGCTTCGCGAACTCGTCCACGGCCGCCTGATCGCGGCTGCCGTGTCCGCAGATCATCACACCCTGTTTCCCGCCGGAATTTCCGTCTGTCATGCTCATATCTTCCCCACCGCCGCGCGCACGGGGACGCGGAGAAAGGCTCTCCGCCCACGAGCCGCCGCGGATATCCTTCTTTTGGATCTATCCGCCCCCGGACCGTGCCGGGGCGCCCGTCACGTCAGTGTCCCGGGCCGCTGGTTTCTGGATAGAGGGTTCGGAGGAGCGCGACAAGTCCGGATCGGGCGGGAACTGTTTCGGAAGCGGCGTGAGAAGTTTTTTAGAGGCTTTCATGTCCGGGCCCGGGTGATCGGACGTGCCGTCGGGCCCTATGGCAAGCTGCGATCCCCTTATGAGCAACTCTTCCTATTGCCGCTCGTTTTGGCATAAAGAGGATATCAGCAGTTGCTTGGCCGGTCCGTACTGTCGGCTGGCCATATTACCGCTGGCAGTCTATGTAGCGCTGACAAATGTCCGGTTCTGGGGACAACGTTATGGATTTTATGGATGTCTTGGTCTCTGAGGACGACGACATACTTTCGGTGCTGCGAAGGATTGACAGCGGGCGATCGCAAATCGCTCTAGTCGTCGATTCCGAGAGAAGGCTTGAAGGAACGGTAACGGACGGCGATATCCGCAGGGCGATTCTGGCCGGGCATTCCTTGAATGTACCTGTCGGAAAGATCATGAACCGCCCTCCCTATACCGCCGCTGCAAACGCCACGAGTGCGGAATTGCTGGCGATCATGCAGCGTCGTGTCATTCATCAGATCCCATTGGTCGATGACGGGGGACGGGTCGTACGGCTGGTCACGCTCGACGAATTGATGGAAGAGCGTAGATTATCGAACCGCGTCGTTATCATGGCAGGCGGGCTCGGAACGAGGTTGCGTCCCTTGACCGAGACGATTCCGAAACCGATGCTTCAAATCGGCGGGCAGCCGCTTCTGCAAACGATCATTGAAAGTCTCGCCTCTTACGGCTTCTACCGAATGACCATTTCGGTGAATTATCTTGGCGATCTGATCAAGGCTCATTTCGGTGACGGTTCCCGTTGGGGGGTCGATATCGATTACCTGGACGAGCCTGACAAGAAAGGTACGGCGGGAAGCCTTTCGCTGCTCGCTGAACCTCCCTCCGTCCGAGCCATTTCTGGTCATCAACGGAGATATTCTCACCTCCCTGAATTTCCAGCATCTGATCGAGTTTCACCAGGTCAAGGAAAGCTGCGCGACCATGGCCGTATACGAACACAAGATCCAGGTGCCCTACGGTGTTGTGGAGGCGGACGGCGACCGGATGGTCCGCATCATGGAGAAGCCGCACCACAGTTTCTTCGTGAACGCGGGGATCTATGTTCTGAACCCGGAGATTCTGGAGCTGATACCGAAGCAGGGCGTAATGGACATGCCGAGTCTCTTTGAAGAATTGCTGCGGTCCGGCCGCCATTCGGCAGTCTTCACGATTCGAGACCATTGGCTCGATATCGGGCATCCGCAAGACCTCGAAAGAGCCGAGGATCGCTTCGAGGAAATGTTCCGGTCCTGAAACCGGCTTAAGCTGCGGCGGTCGCCATCATCTCCGGTTTTCATACAGTCCAGCGCGTTTCATCTTGGGAGAACTCTCAGTTTTGAAGGTCTTCCCAGGCTGCAATTCACTCATTCGGTGGCGGTAGAACCGGTTCCGGCGTCAATGCGGCATGGCAAGACCGGCGCCCGATGTCCGAGCGGAAGCGATAAACTCCTTCTTGGATAGAATTGCCCGCCCCGAGTTGCGGCCGGCATCCGCGTTTCAACCCGGTAGACACGCCCTTCCGATTCCGCGTACACAAAATCTGGATTCCCACACCTAGAGAGCCTCAAAAATGAGCGTTTCCCGCATTCTATATCTGCCGATCGAAGAGGCGGTGCGAGATCTTGATGCACGCATTTTGCTGGCTCTCCGGGCGGTCGACGCTGGCTGGCAGGTGGTGTTCGGCCAACAGTGGCTCTTGGTGCGCAATCTCCGGGCCATGCCCGCCGGGGTGATCTATTTCAAAGGGGCCAACCGTATCCAATCCAGTTGGATGCAGGAGGCGACCAGAACCGGAAACCTTGTCATCGCCTGCGATGAAGAGGCCACCGTCTTGGCGCGGCCGGATATCTTGAAGCGAAATGTGAATGATGAAGCTCTTCAGCTCGTTCATGCTTTCTTTGCCCAAGGGCGTCATCAGCGCGATGTTCTTTCGCAGCTATATCCGCAATTCGCTTCGAAAATTCGGATGTCCGGAAGTACGCGTTTTGACCTTCTTCGTCCTCAATATCTGCAGCCGAGACTCGAAAGAGCGAAGGCTCTCAAGGAGCAGTACGGCGACTTCATACTGATCAACACGAATTTCGGGTATGCGAACTCGAATTGGGGGTCGCCGGAAGATTTCGAGAAGATATTGGAAAATGTCGGAATTGCGGATTTTTCCCGCGAGGAAGACAGACAGATGGTCAAAGACCGCTACGACTTCGAGAAAAGCACGATGGATGCGTTCATGTCGCTCATCCCTCGCCTTGCTGAACGGTTCCCCGATCAGAGTTTTGTGATACGCCCGCACCCGGCTGAGGACAGTGCGATTTGGGAAGAACTTATCAATGACAAGGTGAAGAATGCTCACGCCATATTCGAAGGTTCGGTCATTGATTGGATTTTGGCTTCGAAGCTGCTGATCCAGAACTCTTGCACGACAGGTATTGAAGCAGCCTTTATGAAGTGCCCCTGTGTTTCCTATGCCATCGGGGACCACCCGTTTTTGGATGTCTACACCTCAAATCGGGTGAGCAATATCATCTTTGACGAAAACACTCTCATCGATGTTGTTGATCAGGTCTGCAAAGGAAATCCGGAAAAAGTTGCTCAGTATTTTCTGAAGGGAGGGGACTTCGCCGAGTATTTCCACCTGGAAGATAAGCGCCTAGCATGTGATGTGCTCTTCGAGCAGATCGTTGAAATTGTGAGCGGCCGGTTGGACGAAAGCGGCCGATGGGAAAAACGAGACGGTTACCTCGAAAGCTATCCACGGCAAAAGTGGCAGGTGAACAAGTTCGACAAGAGCCTCGGCCAGATGGTGAAGGACGTGAGTCGGATTGCAGATGGTAATAAATTCGCCCATCCCGGTGAGATGCGGCTCGAAAACGTCGCCGACTCGCTCTTTCTCCTGACAAGGCCGGATTGAAGCCGGTATTCTGAAGAAATAACGTTCTTTTAAGGCTAGATGTGACGACCGGTTCCCGTTCCTCGCTGTTCTGCTTTGGGCTAGGTTTCACTTGCGCGCGTCTGGCGGCCCGCTTGAAGGCCGCACGTTGGGATGTCGCCGGAACCAGCCGGTCACCAAGAGCATCCGACAATGCCGATCTGGTCACTTTTGACGGGACATCGCCGATTGAGCCCGCAATTTTCCGGGGCGTCACACACATCATCGCATCGATCCCGCCGGGCGAGGCGGGAGACCCGGCACTGGTACGGCATGCCGCCGATTTGCGCATGCTGCCGGATCTGCGCTGGGTCGGCTATCTCTCGACACCGGCGGTTTACGGCGACAGGGGCGGCGCGCTGGTAAGCGAGGAGGACGCGCCGCGCCCGGGCTCCGAACGCGGGCGGCGCCGGCTTGCCGCGGAGCGGGCCTGGGTCGAGGCATTTGAGGGGACAGCCGTGTCGGTGCAGGTCTTCCGCCTGTCCGGGATATACGGTCCGGGGCGGAGCGCGCTCGATCAGCTGCGAGCCGGGACGGCCAGGATCATCGACAAGCCGGGTCAGGTCTTCAATCGGATTCATGTGGACGATATCGGCACCATCCTCATGGCGTCCATGGAACGGCCGCACCACGGCCGGGTCTATAATGTCGCCGATGACGAGGCCTGTCCGAGCGGTGACGTGATCCGCTACGCCGCCGAGCTGCTGGGAGTGCAGCCGCCGGCGCCGATTTCCTATGACAGCGCGGAACTGTCGCCGATGGCGCGCTCCTTCTATGCCGAGTGCAAGCGGCTCGATACGACCCGGATCAAGACCGAACTTGGCGTCGAACTGGCTTACCCGACCTACCGGGAAGGTTTGCGGCGCATTCTTGACGACTTGGAAAGCGCCGCGTAGAGCGGAGATGTCATTCACAAAGGGGGCAAGTGTGTCACGGGCACCGGTCCATATTGTCGGCTGCGGCGGGCACGCGAAGGTCATCGCGGCGATGATTGAGGGCGGAACTCGCTACGAGGTCGCCTCTTTCGTGGATCGCGATGCCCGCGCAGAGGCTACATTTCTCGATCGGCCGGTGATCGGCGAGAATGCATTCCTCGCGGCCGGGTCGGGAGAGGCCGTGGTCGTCGGGCTCGGAGAATGGCTGCGGCGCAAGGACGCCGTCGCGCGGCTCCGCGCTGCCGGTTGGACCGATTTCCCGGCGGTGATCGACCCGTCGGCGGTGGTGGCGGCTGATGTCCAGGTCGGCGAGGGGGCCGTCCTGATGCCCGGCACCGTGGTTAATCCTGGCACGGAGATCGGTGCCTTCTGCGTGCTGAATACGGGTGCGGTTCTCGATCACGATTGCAGTATGGCGGATGGCTCGGCCCTGGCGCCAGGCGTGACCGTCGGCGGCGGATGCCGGATCGGCGCCGGGGCCTATCTCGGGATCGGCGCGTCCCTCGCGCATGGTTGTTCCGTCGGGAACGGCGCGGTCCTGGGAGGCGGCGGTTTCCTCATGCAGGACGCCGGTCCGGGAGAGTTCTGGGCCGGTGTGCCGGCAACGTTCGTCCGCAAGCGCGCGGCTGACGAAACCGTTTTGTGATTGGCTATGACACAGGAATTTGAGCGTCGCCGCACCTTCGTCATCGCGGAGGCAGGTGTGAACCATAACGGCGATCTCGCCCTGGCCCGCCGGCTTGTCGAGATTGCGGCCGAGGCGGGCGCGGATGCCGTCAAGTTCCAGACTTTCACTGCCGCCAGCCTTGTCGCGGCGTCGGCGCCGATGGCCGAGTATCAGAAGGCCAACACCGGCAGCGACGCGTCCCAGAAAGACCTGCTTTCAGAGCTCGAGCTTCCGTTCGAGGCCTTTGTAGAGCTCGCTGAACTCGCACGAGAGAAGGGGGTCGAGTTCATGTCGACCGCCTTCGATCCGGAGAGCCTTTCCCATCTCCTCGAGCTCGGGGTGCGCCGCCTGAAAATCCCGTCCGGCGAAATCACCAATCCGGAACTTGTCTCGGCCATCGGGGCTGCGGGCCTTCCGGTGATCATGTCGACCGGGATGGCCGATCTTGTCGAGGTCGGGCAGGCGCTCGGCTGGCTCGAGGAAAGCGGCGCGCGGGAGATATCTCTGCTGCATTGCGTCAGCGACTATCCGGCTGATCCCGCGGACGCCAACCTTGCGGCGATGGACACGCTGCGCGCGGCCTTCGGGCGCCCGGTCGGCTGGTCCGACCATACGCTCGGCGATACGGTGACGATCGCCGCCGTCGCCCGCGGTGCCGAGATCGTCGAGAAGCATTTCACCCTCGATACGGATCTTCCCGGCCCCGACCACAAGGCGTCGCTCGATCCGGCCGGGCTGAAGCGGATGGTGGAAAACATCCGCATCACAGAATCGGCAATCGGTTCCGGCGAAAAGAAGCCGACCGCGGCGGAGCGGAAGGTCGCCCTCGTCGCCCGCCGCAGCATCGCCTCGAAGCGGGAGATCGCGGCCGGTGCCGGAATCGTGATGGAGGACCTCACCTTCCTCAGGCCGGGCACCGGGCTCCCGCCCGCGGAGGCGAAAACTCTCGTCGGACGGCGGGCGGCGCGGACTATTCCGGCCGGGACGATTATCGTCCTTTCCGACCTTTCCTGAGCGGTTCGGGCTTGCGGTCTTCCGGACCGCTCCCCATTTTCCGCGCATGCCGACGAAACTGCAGCCCCTTTCCGTCCCCTCCTCGATCCTCTCGGTCGAGGATTCCCTGACCGCACGCGAGATTTCCGACTGGTTGCTCAAGGGCTCCCGCGAGCAGCTCGATCTCGGGAAGCTCTGGGATGAATTCTGCCGCCGTCTGGCGCTGGCCGGCGTTCCGGTCGAGCGCGGCACCGCAATCCTGATGGCGCTGCACGCGATCAAGGAAGGCGTGCATTGCGAATGGCGCATGGGCCAGGGCTCTGAGGTCGAGCCCTGGCACTACGCGCCCGGCAATGCGCAGATCTATCAGGAGAGCCCGCTGCGCCTCGTGCACGAGAAGGGGAGCTGGCTGCATCGCCGGATCGACAGAGACAGCGCGACCGAGTTCCCAATCCTGCAGGACCTGCTCGCGCTCGGATACACGGACTATGTCTGTATTCCGATCATTTTCGCCAACGGCATGCAGAACGCCGTCACGTTCGCCAGCCGGGAGCCGGAAGGCTTTTCCCAGCGCGATCTGGCTCTGCTGCGCGAGGTCATGCCGACGGCGAAGATTGTGCTTGAGCTGATGACGATCTACCGCAGCATGGACGATGTGCTTGCGATGTATGTCGGCCGCGAGCCGGGCGGCCGCATCCTCGCGGGCGAGGTCCGGCGCGGTACGGTGAACCGGATGCAGGCGGCGATCCTGATCGCGGACATGCGGAACTTTACCCTGCTCTCCGACCGGCTCGGCGATCTGCAGACGGTCGAGCTGCTGGATGCCTATTACGACTGCATCATTCCGCCGATCCTGGAGCGCGGCGGCGAGGTCCTGAAATTCACCGGCGACGGCGTGCTGGCGATCTTCCAGGACGGAAGCGGATCGGGCACCTGCCAGATGTGCCGCGGCAACGCTCTGGAGGCGGCGCTGGAAGGTCAGGCCTGTCTCGATGCGCTCGACACCACGCGTTGGGGCGAGGATGTCGAGGTCAGGGCCGGGATCGCCCTGCATCACGGAGAGGTCGCTTTCGGCAATGTCGGCTCCGGCGAGCGGCTCGACTTCACCGTCATCGGCAAGGACGTTAATCTCGCCGCCCGGCTCGGAGCCAAATGCCGGACGCTCGGCGAGCCGGTGCTGATGTCGAAATCCTTTGCCGAACAGCTTTGTTCGGGCTCCACCTATCTCGGCGATTTTCCGCTGCGCGGCCTGCCTGGAACGCACGATATCTATGTGCCGGAACGGAGCGCTGACGGGACGTGTCGTGTCTGAGCCGGTGGAGGCGGCGGAGCTTGTCTTCGCGCGGTTCGAGGCGAACGATCTTGCCGAGTACCAGTCCTGGTTTACGGATGGCGAGCTGTCGCGCCGCCTCTCCTATCCAGACGAAAGATGGTTTTCCTATCTCGGTGCCGATCATGTCGCCTGCTGGGCCGTAAAATCCGGAGCGGGCGAAATGATCGCGGTCGTTCAGGCCGACCGGGAACCGGATGGAGCCTGTTTCTTCGATATCGCGCTCCGCCCGCAACTGAGGGGGCAGGGACTGGGCCGGAAGGTGCTTGATGCCTTTATCTCTGGGCCGGCACGGGCTTATCGGGAGCTGCGGGCAACCGTCGTGCCCGACAACCAGGCCAGCATCGCCATGGTGCGCCGGCGCGGGTTCCGGCAAGGGGAAGCGCCGGACGAGGACGGTTTCCTGCAGTTCAGTCTGACGGTCTAGAACTCGATCCCGGCCTGCGCCTTGAAGCCGGAGCGGAAGGGATGCTTGATCTGAGTCATCTCGGTGACGAGATGGGCGGCCTCGATCAGCTCTTCCTTGGCGTTGCGGCCGGTGACGATGACATGCAGGTCCGGGCGCTTGTTCCTCAGCGTCTCCAGAACCTCCTCCAGCGGCAGATAATCGTACCGCAGGACGATGTTGAGTTCGTCCAGCAGCACCATGTTGATCTTCGGGTCGGCCATCAGCTCTTTCGCCTGTTCCCAGGCGGCGCGGGCGGCGGCGACGTCGCGGTTGAGATCCTGGGTGTCCCAGGTGAAGCCCTCGCCCATGGTGCGGATGAAGACCTGGTCGGCGAAGGCCTCGAGGATCTTGCGTTCGCCGGTCTCCCACTTGCCTTTGACGAACTGCACGACGCCGACATTCATGCCGTGGCCGATGGCGCGGCAGACCATGCCGAAGGCGGCGGTGCTCTTGCCTTTGCCTTTGCCGGTATGGACGATCAGCAGCCCGCCGGTCTCGGTCTTGGTCGCCATGATCTTGTTCCGGGCGGCCTTCTTTTTCGCCATCTTCTCGGCGTGGCGGGCGGCCTTTTCCGGATCGATTTCGCTGTCCTGATTCTCGTCGCTCATGGTCTCTCTCCCTCGTCCCTCATCATGGCACCGTCGCGACCGCTTCGGTCAACCGGCGAGCGCCGTCAAATCGCCGTGCACCGCGTTCCGGCGCGGGCGCCAGAGCCCGCGATCGAGGGCTTCCTTCAGCCGCGCCGCCATCTCCTTCAGCGCCGCCGGATTGTGCCGCTCGAGGAACTCCCGCACCGACGGGTCCTCCAAGTAGGCATCGTAGACAGCGTCGAAATGATGGTCGCCGACGCAGCGCGCGGTGGCGGCGAAGGCGAACATGTAATCGACGGTGGCCGCCATCTCGAAGGCGCCCTTGTAGCCGTGCCGCATCACGCCCGCGATCCATTTCGGGTTCACCACGCGGGCCCGCACGACGCGCGCGATCTCCTCGTCGAGCGAACGGATGCGCGGGCTCTCCGGGCGCGAATGGTCGTTGTGATAGACCTTCGGCTGGCTGCCCGAGAGATGCCGGATCGCGGCGGTGATGCCGCCCTCGAACTGGTAATAGTCGTCACTGTCGAGCAAATCGTGCTCGCGATTGTCCTGATTGTGCAGGACCAGCTCCACGTCCTTCAGACGCGATTCGAACAGCGCATGAGCGGCCTCGCCCTCGGCGCCCTTGCCGTAAGCATAGCCGCCCCAGGCGACATAGGCGCGTCCGAGGTCCTCTTCGCTCTCCCAGAGCTGCTCGTCGATCATCGCCTGAAGGCCCGCTCCATAGGCACCCGGTTTGGAGCCGAAGACGCGATAGCCGGCCCGCTGCTCGGCGGCCTCCCGGCTGGCGCCGGCCTTCTCGAAAGCGACCGCGTCGGCGCGGTAGCGGGCGGCGAGCGGGTTTTCGGCCGGGCTCTCGTCCAGCTTGGCGACCGCACGGGCGGCGCTGTCGAGCAGGTCGATCTGGAACGGGAAGGCGTCGCGGAAGAAGCCGGAGACGCGGAAGGTGACGTCGACGCGCGGCCGGTCGAGCACCGAGGCGGGCAGGATCTCGAAACCGGTGACGCGGCCGCTCGCAACGTCCCATTCCGGACGGACGCCCATCAGGGCGAGGGCCTGGGCGATATCGTCGCCGCCGGTGCGCATGTTGGCGGTGCCCCAGGCGGAGAGCGCGAGCCGTTCCGGCCAGGTGCCGTTCTCCTGCCGGTAGCGTTCGAGCAGCAGGGAGGCGGATTTCCAGCCGAGCTGCCAGGCGGCGGGCGTCGGCACCGCGCGGGTATCGACGGAATAGAAATTGCGGCCGGTCGGCAGCACGTCCGGCCGTCCGCGGGTCGGTGCACCGGAGGAGCCGGGCGCCACGAAGCGGCCCGCAAGACCTTTCAGCAACCCGTCCAGCTCTGCGCCGCCGCAGCTTGTCACGGTCGGACGCAGATGCGCATCGACCGCCTCCAGCACGGTGCGACTTCGCTCCCAGATCGGGTCCGGCTCGGCGGTCCCGGCGACAAGCGCGTGGGCGAGAAGCTCCAGCCGCTCGACCGTATCACCGTGGCTGCGCCAGGGAGCGTCGTCGACGGCAGCGAGCGCTTCCGGCCGTGCGCCGGTCCAGTCCTCGGCCATGTCGGCTGCCAGCGGATCGAACGGTTCGCCTGCCACTTCCAGCCCGAGATCGCGGGCGAGCGCGCGCTGCAGGGAGGCATCGCCGCCCTCGCCCTGTCCGCGAGGCACGCGGACCAGCGCGGTCAGCAGATCGTCCAGCAGCCGCCCTTCCGGCGCGGCGCCGAAAATGTGCAACCCGTCGCGAATTTGAAGTTCCTTCAGCTCGCAGAGATAACCGTCGAGCTGGTTCAGCTTCTCCGCCTCGTCGTCGGTGGGAGTGAGCCCGAGATCCTTGTCGAGGCCGATGGCGGCCATCTTCTCCAGGATCTGCTCCGAGAGCAGTTTCAGGCGCCGCGGATCGACCCCGGCGGCCTGGTAATATTCGTCGACCAGCCCCTCCAGCTCCTTCAGCGGGCCGTAGCTCTCGGCGCGGGTCAGCGGCGGGGTCAGGTGGTCGACGATCACTGCGGCCGACCGGCGCTTCGCCTGCGTGCCCTCGCCCGGATCGTTGACGATGAAGGGGTAGAGATGCGGCATCGGGCCGAAGACGGCTTCCGGATAGCACTCCTCCGAAAGCGCCAGCGCCTTGCCGGGCAGCCATTCCATGTTGCCGTGTTTGCCCATATGGATGACGGCATGGGCCTCGAATTCCTGCCGCAGCCAGACATAGAAGGCGAGATAGCCGTGCGGCGGAACGAGGTCCGGGGAGTGATAGGTCTCGGTCGGATCGATATTGTAGCCGCGCGCCGGCTGGATCCCGACGACGACACTGCCGAGGGTCAGGACGGAGAGCCGGAAGGCATCGCCGATGACGAAGGGATCGCTCTCGGGGGCGCCCCAGCGGGCTTCGATCTCGCGCCGGACCTTGTCTGGCAGAGTGGCGTAGGCGGTCTTGTAGGCATCGAGGGAGAGCGTGGCGCCGCCCTTGCGGCCGGCGCGATCGGAGAGATCGTTGGTCGGACCGGAGGACATGCGTCCGATCAGGGCATCGCCGTTGATCGGGATGTCGCGGACGCCGTAACCCGCATCGCTCATGGCCCGGAGCACGTTCACCGTCCCCGCCGGCGTGTCGAGCCCGACGCCGTTGCCGAGTCGCCCGTCGCGGTTCGGGTAGTTCGCCAGCACCAGCGCGATCCGGCGTTCTTTCGCCGCCGTCGCGCGGAGCTTTGCCCAGCCCGCCGCGAGCTTCGCCGTGAAGGCGACGCGGTCCGGGACCGGGGCGTAGGTGACGATGGAACATTCCGTCGCTTCGTCCCGCCGTGCCTCAGCCTTGAAGGAAACGGCGCGGGCGAGCACGCGGCCGTCGACTTCCGGCAGGGCGACGTTCATGGCGATGTCGCGGGCGGAGAGGCCGGCCGTGGAGCCTTCCCAGCCCTCCCGGTTGCCGCCGGAGAAGATCACCTGCAGCACGGTGCAGTCGGCCGGATCGAACGGTGTCGCGCTGCCGGGTGCGCCGGGCTTGGAGACGGCGAAGCCGGTGGCGTTCAGGATCACGCCGGGCGGGGCCTGTTCGATGGCCTCCCGGATCAGGTCGGCGGAGACCGGGTCCTTCAGGCTGGAGACATAGAGCGGTACCGGGGCCAGACCTTCGGCGCGCATAGCCTCGACCAGCGCGTCGACCGGCGCCGTGTTTCCGGCCTGCACGAGCGCCCGGTAGAAAACGATCGGTGCCGGGGGCGCCTCCGGTGCGGAGGCGGCCAGCACCTCTTCCAGCGACGGGTGGTTATGGCCCGGCAGATAATAGCCCGCCTTCGGCAGCGGTGCCGGTTCGCGCCAGTCCGTCTCCGTCCCGATCAGGCTTGCGGCATAGCGCACGGCTTCCGCCGCGTTGCCGATCCCGCCCTCGATCAGGTAGCGCCATAGGCGCTGGCAGGCGGCGGTGTCGAGGGTACCGTGCCCGGTCAGTTCCGGGTCCGGCTGGTCGTCGCCGGGCAGGAAGGCGAGCGGGATTTCTCTGCGGCGGCAGTAGGCCGAGAGCTGCTCGACGCCGTAGGGCCAGTAGCCGCTGCCGCCGATCACGCGCGCGACGATAAGCTTCGCATGCGCCGCCATCTCCTCGACATAGAGGTCGACGGAGAGGTTGTGGCCAAGCTGCATGAGGTTGGCGAGACGCAGGCTCGGGAACGGGCCGTCATGTCCTGCCCGCACCTGCGCATAGCCCTGGGCGAGGCAGGAGAGTTCGGTGTCCGCCGCGCTCAGGAACAGGATGTCGCCGGGGGTCTGGTCGAGATCGACCGCCTCGCTGCCGTCGGTGACCGTGCCGGGTGTCGCCGCCAGAAGATGCATGGGGCCTCCGGGTGGGAGAGGGCGGGTGCGTTAGCCGGCGATGGCGGCGGCGATGGCGGCACGGTCGAGCCCGTGATGGCCAATCACGACAAGCCGGGATTCCCGTGTCTCGCCGCCCTTCCAGTCGCGGTCGAAATAGCGCTGGATGCGCGGGCCGACGCCTTGGATCACCTGGCGCATCGGTTTGCCCGGAATGTCGAGGAAGCCCTTCACGCGGAGGATGTCGTGGTCCCGCACGGCGGCGATGATGCGCTCTTCCAGCGCGTCCACGTCCTCGACCGAGGAGAGCGGCAGCACGAAGCTGTCGAAATCGTCATGGTCGTGCTCGTGCCCGTCGTCATGGTGCGAGGGCCGGCTGTCGAGATCGTCCTCCGCCGCGGCGCCGAGACCGAGCAGCACGTCCGCTCCGAGCTGGCCGTGGGCACTGGCGACGGTCTTTACCCCGCCCCTGAGATAGGAGGAGACGGTTTCCCGCACCTTGACGAGCCCGGCTTCGTCCATGAGGTCGGTCTTGTTCAGCACCACCATGTCGGCGCATTGCAGCTGTTCCTCGAACAGCTCCTCGAGCGGGCTCTCGTGGTCGAGCGACTCGTCGGCTTCGCGCTGGCCCTGCACCGCGTCATGATCGTCGGCGAAGCGGCCCTCGGAGACGGCGGCGGCGTCGATCACCGCGATCACGCCGTCGACGGTGGTGCGGGTGCGCACTTCCGGCCAGGCAAAGGCCTTCACCAGCGGCTTCGGCAGGGCGAGGCCGGAGGTCTCGATGATGATGTGGTCCGGCTTGTCCGGGCGGGCGAGGATCGCCTCGATGGTCGGCAGGAAATCGTCCGCGACGGTGCAGCAGATGCAGCCGTTGGCGAGCTCGATCACATCCTCGTCGCTGCAGCCCTCGATGCCGCAGCCGGTCAAGAGCTCGCGGTCGACGCCGAGATCGCCGAACTCGTTGATGATGAAGGCGAAGCGGCGGCCGCCGTTGTTCTCAACCAGGTGCCGGATCATGCTGGTCTTGCCGGCACCGAGAAATCCGGTGATGACTGTGGCGGGGATCTTCTCACTCATGTCTGCCTCCTCGGGCCTTCCTCAGGCCGGTGATGTCACGTCTCGTCACCGAACGGAAGACCGTGCCCCGGACACACCCCGGACCGAAGCGGGCGACGATGCTGACGGCAGGTCTCCTGGCTCGCCGGGTCACCGCGCTCCGTCCACCTTCCCGGCGGCAGTTGCCTGCCGCCAGTGGCCTCCGGACGAAGCGCTCGCCGGCTACAGTTGCGGGGGCAGCCGTGACTTGATCGCGGCAGTTTGCGCCGGACCTTCACGTTCCCTTTTGATCCCCGGTGGGGAACCGTCAACGGGTCTCTTGTCCGACGCGCCCGGAGCGCTGTCAATAGGCAGGGACCGGCCGAATCGACTCAGACGGTTAAATTCAGCTATAATTACACTATCTGAATCTAGTAACCGGTTTTTGCCGGGTCCTTTTCGGAAGTCATCGTATGGCAATCGCGTCAACGACTTCAGCTTCGCAGCAACTCGTCGCGCTCAACCTTACGGGTGCCTCGCAGTCAGCCGCCACGACGGCCTCCGTCCCGGAAGCGCCCGAGCCTGTATCGGCAGCGGATAGTCCTGCGGTGACGGCGGCGTCCGTCATCGGCAGTTCCTCTTCCGCCCAGCAGAGCCAGGCCGTCTCGCAGGCGCAATCCGCGTTGCAGGCGGCCGAGCAGGTTGTGGCGCAGCGCGAGGCCGATCTCCGGGACGCACGGGGCGCGGCAGCTTCCGCTTCGGATACGGCGGAACAGCGCCGTCAGGCTCTCTTCGATGCCGAGTCGGCCGAGCGGGTTGCCCTCGCAGAGCAGCTTGAGCGCGGGGCGCTGCTTAATCTCTCCGTTTGAGCGTTATTTACGCTTCAGATCCGAAATTTCCGCATTGATTGTCAGCGACACCCGTTCGCCGTCGCCGAAATACGGGTTCGTATGGAAATGCAGCCAGCTCGGGAAGACCATGAGCTGCCCGTTCTGCGGCGTAACCATTACCGAGCGCCCGACGGTATCGATCGGCAGACTGGCGAGTTCGGCCTGGGCCCGGGGGTCGTCGATCTCGATGGTGCCACTCTCCGGTGCGTCCGCATTCGGCGCGTCACCGGCCTCGACGGTGTAGACCATCGTCAGATGGTGGCCGGGCGAGAGATGCCGCTTTTCGTAGCCGCCATAGCGCAGCACCGTGACATATCCCGTGAGTTCGGTTTCGAAGCTGCTTTCGCCGCCCACGATTTGCGGGATGACGGTTTGGGCCGCCCCGAGCGCTGTCTGACGGATGGTGTCGATACCTTTATCCGGCCAGTCGAACAGGTTGTCCGTTGAGCGCCAGCCGCCGACCGCGCCGCCGGCATTCGCCTCGCCGGCCGCCTCCCGGCCGAGCGCGGCAGCCTTCAGCGCGTCGTTGAGCGGAGCGGCACCCTCGATCGCGAACATGAAAAGGCGGGTCGGAAAGACTTCCAGAATATCCCTGCGGGAATCGAATTTGAGCTCCATCGGCCGGTCCCTCTCGGCAAATACGCGATCCGAAATCCTTAGCATGCCGGAGCGGCAGCGGGTCAAACTCTGGATTGTCGCAGTTTTGTGAATGCGAGGAACAAGGTCGCCAGCGGCATGTCACCCTCGTCGCGCATCGAGCCCTGCCGCAACTCGGTCAAAGACAGTCCCGCATGCTCTGCCGTATCGCGAAGGTAGCCGGCACTATGGCAGTGAACGCCGTCGCGGCCGATGCCAATTCCATTCTCGTCCGGGCCGGTGAGTTCGTGTGCCGTCATCAACAATGTGCCGCCCGGCGCCAAGCGGTTCGATATGGACGTAAAGAGCGGACCGAGATCGCCAATATAGGCGCTGACATCAGCTGCGATTGCGAGGTCGTAGACCTCGTCTTCACGGGAAAGCACCTCGACGGCATGCCCGACCGTGAGCCGGTCATAGATCGCCTTCTCCTCGGCGCGCCGTACCATCTCCTTGGCAATGTCGATGCCAGACAGGTGATTGCAATGCGGCCGGAATGCCGCGCCTGAGAGGCCGGTGCCGCATCCGATATCGACGGCGCGCGGGATGTTGCGGCCTTCCGACAGGATTCCCAGTTCGACGCCGAGCCGCCTCAGGGTCTCCGGGCCTGAATAGTTCAACCGGTCGGTCAGGTGCGCGTCGAACTTCTCGGCGTAATTGTCGAAGACCTTTGCCACATAGGTGCTGCTGAACGCTTCGCGGATTGGCGTCACGCCGTGACGGGCGAGATCGCGACGTGCGCCCATCGTGTCTTCGGGATCAATGTGGAGCGACGACCGGTAGAGCCGGATCGCCTCTTCCTTGCGTCCTGCCAGATCGAGAAACTGGCCGAGGAGGAAGGTTGCATCGAGGCTTGACGGCTCCGCAAGCCGCAGTCGGCGGAGCGTCCGGACGGCGCGCGGCCTCCTGTTGCTTCCGAACGCGCGTAAGGCAGCCAATACGGCGGCCGGACCATGCAGGGGATCGAGTACGAGCAGCCATTCCGCCACGCGCGCTTCGGGGTCGACAGCACCGAGATCGTTCAGATTGCCGGCAGTGGCGGGATTGAGGATCAGAGCGCGTTTGAGCGCACGGGAGGATTTTGCTCCCATTGCGCGCTGGGCGACCGCGAGGTTCGTCCAGTGCCGCGGTTCACCGGCATTCTGCCTGGCAAGATCGAGCAGGATCGGAAGCGCGACCGGCCAGTCGCCGGCTTCGAGCGCGGCGCGCAGGATCTCGCTATCGGGGTCGACGTCCGCATTCATCCCGGCAAGGTAGTGGAGCCGGCTGCATTACGGAAGAAGCGGTCGTAAATACCGGTTCAGCGGCCGCCGTTCTTCGCGAAATACTCCAAGGCCTTTTCGGCCATGTAGAGATCGAAAGCGTCGTGGATGTCGATGCCGGAGGCGAAATCGTCGATCTCCAGGATGTCGACCTTCATGCCGGTGCGCTTGCCGGCGCGGATCAGGTCGGCGCGGATCGCGGAGGCGAGGCCGGTATCCTCGCGGAACAGCGGCTTGCGGGTTTGGCGCGGTCCGTAGATCGCCATCCAGTCGAACACCCGCTCCCACTCGCCTTGCTCGTTGCGGGACCAGAAATTCTTGTGCGTCTTGTTGGCGACGAAGACGGTCTCGAGGGCATCGTCCGCCTTCAGGCGGTTGACGCATTCCGCGATCCATTCCGGCTTGCGGAAGATGTCGGTCGGCTGCAAGAAGACGACGATGCCGAACGGGCCGTCCAGCGCCTCGGCGCGCTCAAGCGCGTCCTTCAGCACCGGCTCGGTCGGGGTCAGGTCCTCGGCCAGCGCCCCCTCGCGCAGGAACGGGCACCAGGCGCCGGCGGCGACGGCCGCGTCCCGGATCTCCTCGTTGTCGGTGGTCACCAGAACCCGGTCGCAGACCCCGGAGGCGAGCGCATGCTCGACGGAATGGGCAATCAGCGGCTTGCCGCCGATCGGCTTCACGTTCTTGCCCGGCAGGCCCTTGGAGCCGCCACGGGCGGGCAGGATGGCGAGAACGCAGTCGGACTTGGTCATGCGATGGAATTCCTGAACTCGGTGAAACGGTCCGCGACCATCTCGGCCATGGCGAGGCTCATGTCGTCGCGGATATCGACAAGGGCCCAGAACTGGTCGACCACCTCGAAGCCGACCGCGTCGCCGAGCCGGCGCCCTTCGCGGATCAGCTCCGGACGGGTGGCGAGCGCGAGGCCGACGACCTCCTGGAAATAGGTCGAGCTGCGGCGGTCGCCGCCGGGGCCGAGGGCCTGGATCGTCTTGTCCGGATCGAGGCGCCAGAGGCTGGCGTCGAACTGGCGCACGCAGACCACGCTGTCGAGATGTTCGCGCGCGGCAAGATTCTCCGCCGTGCGCCGGATCAGGCCGCGCGGGCGGAACGGGTGGGTCGGCTCGATCACCACGACCTGCTCCGCCGGGAAGGCGTCCAGCACGTCGACGAGGGCGTCGGTGTAGGATTCGGCCGTCCGGTCGTGGATGGTGATGCGGTCGGCATAGGGCGCGGCCTGCTGCTTCACCGCGTTGTCGTCCGCGGTCAGCACGATCCGCGCGTCCGGCAGATCCTCGAGCGCCGCCTCGATGGTGCGCACGAGACTGGAGGTGCCGTCGAGCGGCTTGACGATCCGGGGCGTGGAACTGGCGCCGGAATAGACCGGGATGATGATCAGCGTGTCACTCATGGCGCGCTCGTCCGGATGTAGTCGATGACCTCGGCGACGCGCTTGGCGCGGCCCTCGTCGCGGCCCTGGTGGATGCCGTGATGGTGATAGACCCGAAGCCCCGGCTCGTAGAGGATCTCGTGGCCGAGCGCGATCATGCGCTTGCCCCATTCCCGGTCCTCGACGCCGCGGATCTCCTCGTCGAACGGGTGCTCGTCCCAGATCGACTTGCGGATGCCCGAGTTCGCGTTGTGGAAGAAATAGTCCCGGCGCTGGCGCACCCGCTCGTCGCGGAAGGTGGTCCAGAGATCGCGGCGGTCGACCGCGCTGGTATCCGGCAGCGGCTCCTGGCGGCCGTAAATGCCGCAGAGCTTCGGATCGCCGTTGGGCCCGAGATGGGCGAGCAGATAGTCGGCCCAGAGCTCGTCCACCGGCACGCAGTGCGAGGAGATCAGCGCCACCGTGTCGTATTTCGCCGCGGCGATGCCGATATTCAGCGCCCGTCCGTAGGAGAACTCCTCGCGGCTGATATACTTGATGTTCACGCCGTAGGCCTCGGCGATCGGCAGCGTGTCGTCGGTACTGTCGTTGTCGACCAGGATGACGTCGATATCCTTCACCCGCTGGTGCTTCAGCGCGGTCAGGCAGCGGCCGATCCAGGCGGCCTCGTTCTTGGCCCGGAGCACGACGCTGATCATGGCTTCCTCCAATCGTCCTCGTCGACGACCCCGAAATCGAGGGCGGCGCCCTCTCCGAGCTCGTAGAGCGCCTTCTTGCCGAGGATCGTCTGCTTCAGGCTGGCGCAGATCCCCGGCCCGCCCTTCTCCTCGGCGATGTCGACGGTTTCCAGCGCTTTGCCGAGCGGGATCGGCCGCGCCGCCTTCAGGGTCGGCCGGGCGAGGCGGTGCAGCTCCAGCCGCGCCACCGGCGTCGGTGCGAAGAGGATCGGGCCCTTCAGCTCGCCCGCTTCCTCCAACACCCGGAGCCGTTCCAGCGCGTCGAGTTCGTGCACCAGATAGGCGGCGCGCGTGCCCGCTTTCAGCAGCGGCGCTTTGGTCAGATGGTCGGCCGGGATGACGATGTCGAAATCGCCCGCGACCGCGTCCAGCTCCTCGTGCCGGATGGCGTCGAGATGGATCGGCCAGGCTTCCGCCTCGACCGTGTCCGCATGGTCGCCGAGCAGGATCACGCCATGCTCGAAGGGATGCTCGTGCTCGCCGAGAGGCCGGATCTTCATCGCGCCACTTACCCCGCGTTCCGCATGGCGTCGCGCACCCGGTCGATGGTCAGCGCGCCCGGGTTTGCCTTCTGGAAGGCGATCACCGCCTGGTCGAGATTCATGCCGAGCCCGTTGCGGGTCTTGAGCCCCCGCGCTGCGGCCTTGCCAAGCAGCTCGGTTTCCAGCGGCTGGTAGATGATGTCATAGACCAGCGCGTCCGACGGCAGCGCCGTGATCAGCGTGTCCGCCTCCGCGCCGAGCGGCGTGCCCGCCGGGCCGTCCTGGTAGCCCGCCGTGGTGCAGTTCACCAACACGCCACAATCCGAAAGCTGTTCCGTCGTCAGCGGCAGGGGCACGGAAGAGACATTGTCGCCGAGCCGGATAGCCGCCTCCTTCGCCTTGGCTTCGGTGCGGTTGGCGACGGCCAGTTCCTTCACCGCGCCGGCGAGATAGGCCGCGACCGCGATCCCGGCGCCGCCGAGCCCGATCAGCACCGCCTTGCGGCTGGCAAGATCCGGCAGCGCGTCTTCGATCTGCGAGAGCGCGCCCGCGCCGTCCGTGTTGGCGCCGACGAGGTCGTCCCCGTCCCGGTAGATCGCGTTCACCGCGCCGATCCGCTCCGCCTCCGGCTCCAGCCGGTCGAGCAATGCCGCGATCGCCTGCTTGTGGGGCACCGCGACCGCGCCTCCGATATAGCGTTTGTCGGCCTTGAGCGCCGCGACGAGCCCCGCGAGATTCGCCGGCGTCACGTCCATCGGCACCATCGCCGCGTCGATGCAGGCGGCCTTGAAGGCGGCGTTCCAGAGCAGCGGCGAGCGCGCGCCCCTGGACGGCGTCAGGCCGAGGATCACGGCGTATTTCGAGGTCGTGATGTTCGGGTCGTTGTCGAGAAAGTCCTGCACGTGGAGAGCGTCCCGGTTGGCAGTGCGACACGCGGCGGAAATGCGCCGAAAAAACTGGGTGATGGTTTAGCGCAGGTGGGGCGGGGGAGGAAAGAGGGGAGAACGCCTCCCTTTGGCCGTCATCCCGGACCCCGATCCGGGATCTTTCCGAGACGGGCTGCGTTCTTCGATCACAAAGATCCCGGCTCAAGGCCGGGATGACGGTGAAGCAGGCAAACACATTGTCCCCGCCTGCGAACAATCTCCCCCTCCAAATGCGCTATGATCGCCCCATCTCTCACTCCGTGCGGCCATTCCGCCGCGCCCTGAGACCTGGAGACAAGCCATGTCGATCCGTGCCGTGAAATCCGAGTCCCATGCCCGTCCGACGATGGAAGGGGCGGGGGTGCATCTGCACCGGGTGTTCGGCTTCGGTGATCCGACCGAGTCCGATCCGTTCCTGATGATGGACGATTTCCGCAACGACGATCCGGCGAAATACAAGGCCGGCTTCCCTTGGCATCCGCATCGCGGCATCGAGACCATCACCTATGTGCTGGCGGGCGAGGTCGAGCACGGGGATTCGCTCGGCAATCACGGCGTGCTCGGGGCCGGCTCGGTGCAGTGGATGACGGCGGGCTCCGGGATCATGCACCAGGAGATGCCGCGCGGGAACGCGGCCGGGCAGATGCACGGTTTCCAGCTCTGGGCCAACCTGCCTTCGTCGGAAAAGATGACGACGCCGCGCTACCAGGACATTTCCGGCGCCGACATTCCGGAGATCGTGGACGATGACGGCACCAAGGTGAAGATCGTCACCGGCGAGTTCTGGGGCAAGCGCGGCCCGGTCGACGGGATCGCGGCCAACCCGCTCTATCTCGACATCTCGGTGCCGCCGAACACGACGAAAAGGCTACCGGTCGATACCCACATGAACGCCTTCGCCTATGTCTTCGCCGGCGCGGGCCGCTTCCGCGACGCCTCCGACCCGGTCGGCGTGCTGGTGGAAAAGGAGTTCCAGGGCGAGGAGCTGAACCTCCGCGACATGACCGGCAACCGCACGCTGGTGCGCTTCGACACGGGCGACGAGATCACTGTGACGGCTGGCCCCGAGGGCGTGCGCTTCCTGCTGGTCGCCGGCAAGCCGATCAAGGAGCCGGTCGCCTGGCACGGGCCGATCGTGATGAACACCCGCGAGGAGCTGATGCAGGCGATCCGCGACCTGAACGAGGGGACCTTCATCCGCGAGGGCGCGACGGGGATCTGAGGAGCGCGTGGACCTCTAAAATCCAACCCTCCCAAATCAGTCGTCATCCCCACGCAAGTGGGGACCCAGGGAAGACGGGCTCGGCTCTACGATCCCTGGGTCCCCGCTTCCGCGGGAATGACGACCTTATTTAGGGCGCTCAGAAAGCGTGCCGCCTTACCCTTTATGCTTGGCCTGCTGGTCGAAGAAGGACGCGGTCGAGGGCAGCTGCGGCAGGGTGATCTCGTAGGGGATAGAGCGGACGCGTCCGGTGCGCACGCCGCGTACCACCGCCCCTTCAAACTTGTTCGGCATCGGGCTCGGCGAGACCGGGACCGCGTCTTCCGCCGAATAGACCGAGATGAAGAGGGTGCGCGGTTTCGCCGAGAGGTTCGGCGCCGAGCCGTGCAGGAGGCGGGTGTGCATCAGGCAGACCGAGCCCGCTGGGCCGGTGCAGAGCGACGCCTTGGCCTTGCACTCCGCCGCCACCTCATCATCGATCGCGCCGGTGAAGATTCCGTCGTGCCAGAGCCCGTGGATCTCGCCCCGGTGCGAGCCCGCCAGCACCTCGAGCGGACCGTTCTCCTCCGTTACCTCGTCGACCATCAGCAGTGCCGTGATCACGTCGTCGTTGGTATGCGGGGTGAAGGGGAAATCCTGGTGCCATTTCACCTGGGTCGCGCCGCCGGGCAGCTTCGAGTTGATCTTGGAATGGTGGAACTTCACGTTCGGGCCGATGAGATCCGCGACGCAGTCGGTCATGCGGCTGGAGGCCATCGCCTCGTAATAGGCCTCGGAAACCTCGACCGGCGCGTTGACCCGGCGCAGGCCGGGTTTCTCGGCCGTATGGCCCGGCTCGAGATCGAAGCGCGGTTTCTCGTTGATGGTCTCGCCATAGGCGGTGTCGTGCGCCTTGCTCTCCTCGACCCAGCCGTCGAAGGTGTCGCGCAGCCGCCCGAGCAGGTCCGGCGAGACCGCGTTTTCGATGGTGAGGAAGCCGTCGCGCCAGAAGGCATCCTTTTCCGCGTCGCTGAGGCCGGCCATCATCTTTCTCCCGTGCTTGCGCGTGATCCGGCTTCAGGCTACGGACTGAGCCCATGAACGTGCAAGCATTCCTCGACAGGGTGGCGGCGAAAGAGGCGCGGGTCGGCGTGATCGGCCTCGGCTATGTCGGCCTGCCGCTGGCGCTGGCCTGCCTCCGGGCCGGCTTTCCGGTCACCGGCTACGATATAGACGGCGCCAAGGTGGAAATGCTGAAGGCCGAGCGCTCCTACCTGCCGCATATTCCGGTGGACGGCATCGGCGCCGAGGTGGCCTCCGGACGCTTCCGGCCGACCTCTGACATTTCCGACCTCGGCGACACGGACGCGGTGCTGATCTGCGTGCCGACGCCGCTGACGCCGGAGCGCGACCCGGACCTCCGCTATGTCCGTGACACCGTCGCCGCACTGGCGCCCGTGCTGAAGAGGGGCGCGTTGGTGGTGCTTGAATCGACGACCTATCCGGGCACCACGGAAGATGTGCTGCTGCCGATCCTCGAAGGCGCGGGCTTGAAGCTCGGCGAAGATCTCTTTCTCGCCTTCGCGCCGGAGCGGGAAGATCCCGGCAACGCGAACTACTCCATCGGTCGCATCCCGAAGGTGGTCGGCGGCATGGACGCGGCCTCCGGACAGGCTGCCGAAGCGCTCTACGGCGCGGTGCTGGAGAGGGTGGTGCCGGTCTCCTCCGCCTCGACGGCGGAGGCGGTGAAGATCACCGAGAACGTCTTCCGCGCGGTCAATATCGCGCTGGTGAACGAGCTGAAGCTGATCTACGGCGCCATGGGCATCGATGTCTGGGAAGTGATCGAGGCTGCCTCGACCAAGCCGTTCGGTTACATGCCGTTCTATCCGGGGCCCGGCCTCGGCGGGCACTGCATCCCGATCGATCCATTCTATCTCGCCTGGAAGGCGCGCAGCGTCGGGCAGTCGACCCGTTTCATCGAGCTCGCGGGCGAGATCAACCGGGCGATGCCGGATTATGTGATCGATCGCCTGCGCGAGGCGGTCGATCTGCAATCGGGCAAGGGGTTGCGCGGCGCCGATATCCTGCTGATCGGCATGGCTTATAAAAAGAACGTCGCCGACCAGCGCGAAAGTCCGGCGCTGACCATTCTGGAGAAGCTCGACGCGGCGGGGGCGTCGGTCTCTTTCCACGATCCCTGGATCCCGGAAATCCTGCCGAGCCGGGAGTTCGGCGCGCTCGCCGGCAAAGCGAGCGTGGCGCTGACGGCGGAACGGGTCGCGGCAGCTGACGCGGTGTTGATCGTCACCGATCACGACGATGTTGATTATGCCCTGGTCGCGGATCGGGCCCGGCTCGTGGTCGATACCCGCAACGCCATGGGCGCGCGGGGCTTCGAGGGAACCCATATCGTCACCGCCTGACGCGGATGCCGGATTCTCCTTTTCCGAGAAAAAATAAACGAGAGCGCTGTTGCCGCGTATCCGGCGGTGGCACTCTGCCCGCAGGCCATTCAATTCGGGGAGGAACCTGTGGGACAGAAAGTCGAAAGAAAGAACGCGCGCGGCGGCGGGGTCCGCAGACGGGATTTCCTGGCAGGGGGCGCGGCAGGCATGCTGGCCGCCAATCTCGCCTGGCAGCCGAAAGCGGCCGTGGCCGCCGGCCACGCGAAAGCGGCGCCCGAGGGAGCGGAGATCGCCAAGGTGCGGATCTATCCCGCCATCGGGATCTGCCGCGTCGGCGGCAGCAAGGAATGGTTTTTGGCCCCGGAGGTACCCGGGCTTCCTCCGAAGCCCGAAGGCGGCTTCAAGGATGGCGACCGCAGGATCAAGAAGCAGGTTCAGCGCTTCCGTGTCTATGCCTTCGATTCCCAGGACCGGGTGATCGGGGAACTCAAGGACGGCGATGCGACGATTTCCTGGTCGGCCCATCTCGTCAATGCGAAAGCCGCCTGGTACGGCTTCAACAACCCGCTCGACAACGGGAACCTGGCGCCGGGACTACCGGGGCAGAAGCGGAACCAGTATTTCACCGACAACGCGGAACGCGAGCGGATGCTGGTGATCGACGGTGGCCGGAAGACCATTTCCGGCGCCGGCGTCAATCCGGACGGCACCGAGGCGCGCTACGCTTTCGAAGGCACGTTCTGGGGGGAGGAGAAGGTCGGTCTCGGCGATCTGCGGACCGATGCGGAAGGCCGTCTTCTGGTCGTGCCGCCGGACGGCGTGTCCAACTCGCCGACCAACGCGGGGATCACCAGCTTTGCCGACAATGACGGCTGGCACGACGACTGGTGCGACGGGCCGGTAACCGCGACGGTGCAGCTCGCCAACGGCATCACGTTCGAGGCTGACCCCGCCTGGGTCGCCTGCGTCGGGCCGAACTTCGCGCCGGACATTCCGCCGATCTCGACGATGTACGACGTGATCAGCAACCTGAATGTCGAGGAGAGATGGGCGGAAGCGCCGGAAGCTCCGATTTCCTTCCGTAAGTATATCTACCCGACCTTCCGCCGGGCGGCCCTGATGGAATGGCTGACCGATGCGGCCAATCTGCGGCAGGGCTGGCTCGGAGAAGCGGATTTTTCGGATCCGGCCTTCATCGCCAGGCTGGCGGATCCGAGCGAGGGGAACAGGGCGTTCCGTCTGTCCGTCTTCGAGAAATTCCGCAACCCCTACAACACGACGCCGGACGCCTTCAAGGAGGAGCGGCTGAAGATCCCCTACATGATGGGAGACGGGGTCAATTACTCCGGCAGCCCGCTGCAGTGGTTCCAGTTTCCGAAGCTGCAATATGACCATCTGGCGCTGTGGGCCGAGGGCAAGTTCTTCGATGACTGGAAGGACGCGGAAGCCGATGCGGTCGAGCGGCTCGACGACCTGCCGCTCGAGCAGAGGCCTCAGGCGCTGACGGAAGCCGCGCTGGAGCCGTGCTCCGGCGGCGCGTTCCACCCCGGGGTCGAACTGACCTACTATCTGCGCCTGGCGCCGATGTATCAGCGCTATACGAACGACGATGCGGAGCTCTTCAGGCTGGCTCACGGGGACCGCCCGAGCATCGTGCAGGATCTCGGTTTTCTGCTGACGCCGGAGATCGCCTTCAAAGGCTACAAGGACACGCCACCCCCCATCGGCCCGCAGATGCCGGGAGATCTGACGCGCTGGATGGGGCTGCCCTGGCAGTGCGACGCTTTCTCCTGTCAGCAGGTGCTGATGCAGGAGAATTACCCGACCGCGGTCTGGTGGCCGGCCCTGCTTCCGATCGATGTCCTGCCCGAGGTCTATTACAAGGAACTGATGAACGAGACGCTTTCCACGAGTGAGCGCCGGAAATTCTTCGACAGCCGGGTCGCCTGGTCCCGTGCCGTTGCCGGGATCGGCTATCATGCCAACGGCAGTTACTGGGACGGCATCACCAACATGATCACCCTCTGGGAGCGGATGGGCTTCGTCGTGAAATTGCCCGGACCGAAGGATCCGAAGGCGCCTGAAGGCATTCCGAAGGAAGTCTATGTCGAGGTCGGGCGCGCCGACACGATGGAGTTCCGTTTCGACTGGAAACCGAAAGACGGAATGCTGCCGGAATGAGCGGCGGGCGAGGGCCGGCGGTCGCGGATATCGCGGTCGTCGGCAGCGGGATCGCAGCGACAGCCGCCGTGATCCGGCTGCTTCGTCAGGGACATGATCCTCTCTGGATCGCTCCGGAGCTGGTGGCGGAAGACATCCCGGGAGAACATCTTTCGCCCGCCGCGCGGCCGATGCTGGAGGAGATCGGCGCCTCGGGACTTCTCGCCAAGGCGTGTCACCGGGCGGAGCAGTCTGTCTTCTCCGCCTGGGGAAGCGATCGGCTGGCGGAACGCAGCGGGATCGTCCATCTCGAAGGCCCGGGAACCGTTCTCGACCGAAGCGTCTTCGAACGAGATCTCAGGGCGCTTGCGATCGCTTCCGGGGCGTGGCCGGTCGCCGCCCGGCTGACCGATGTCAGTCGTGAGGACGGTTACTGGGATATCGAAGTGGATGATGGGGCGAGAATCGGCCGCTCCGCTGCGCGCTTCATCCTGGACGGGTCGGGGCGCGCCGCCGTCGTGGCCGGTGTACAGGCGCCGGACCATGCCGCCCGCTTCCGGTCCGACCGTTTGGTCGCGCTCTGCGCTTTCCTCCCGCAAGAGCAGGGTGCGGCGGTCGTACCAACCCGAGCGACGCTGCTGGAGACCGTCCCGGACGGCTGGTGGTACGCGTGTCTTCTGGCGGACGGCAGGCTGGTGCTGAATTTCTATACGGATCCGGATCTGCTGCCGCGGGAGGCGACGCGCACGCTGGAACCGTTCCGGGCATTGCTGGCAGACACCTCCTATGTCGCCCGATGGGTGGAGGAGGCCGGCTTTCGACAGGAGGCGCCGCCGAACCTGGTGAGCGCGGGGACGACATGGCTTGCACCGGCGGCAGGCGAAGGCTGGGCTGCTATCGGAGACGCCGCCGCTGCCTTCGATCCTCTTTCCTCGCATGGGATGACGACGGCGCTCTGGTCCGGGATTCGTGGTGCCGAAGCCGCGGCGGGTTCTCTCGGCGGAGACAGCGCAGCGCTTACTGTCTATGCGGAGAAGGTGGCCCAAGGTGTTCAGCAATTCCTCGACAGCCGGGCCGCCGTGTACGGCTCCGAGCGGCGGTTTGACGGCACCGCTTTCTGGAAGCGGCGGTTGGCTCCAGAAATTGTTCCGGAGAAGATCCATGCCTAGAGCCTGAGATTTCTGGACGGATCTGACTTTCGGCCAATCCCCTGCCTGATGTATCGTCCGGCGTCCGGACGCGGACGATGAAAGTCTCGCGGCCAAGGTTCAATGGGGACAGGTATGACGGGTCCGGTTCTGGTGACTGGCGCCGATGGCTTCATCGGCTCGCATCTGGTTGAGACTTTGCTGGAGCAGGGGCGTGAGGTGCGCGCACTCGCGCTCTACAATTCCTTCGGCTCGACCGGATGGCTCGAGACGATCCCCAAGGAATTGCGGGGCGGGCTGGAAATCGTGCTCGGCGATATCCGGGACCGGAGCTGCGTCGTCGGCGCCGCGAAGGGAACCTCCGCCATCCTGCATCTCGCCGCGCTGATCGCGATTCCCTATTCCTATCGGGCGCCCGAAAGCTACATAGACACGAACGTGACCGGCACGCTCAACGTGCTGGAGGCGGCGCGTCTCTGGGAGACGGAGCGCGTCGTCTGCACCTCGACCAGCGAGATCTACGGCACCGCCCAGTTCGTGCCGATCACCGAGGAACATCCGGTCAACCCGCAGAGCCCCTACGCCGCATCCAAGGCGGCGGCGGACCATCTCGCGCTATCCTACGAAAAAAGCTTCAGCATGCCGGTGGCCGTGCTCCGGCCGTTCAATACCTACGGTCCACGACAATCGGCTCGCGCCGTGATTCCGACGATCATCACCCAGCTCGCCCGCGGGGCGAAGGAGATCCGTCTCGGTGCCACCTCGCCGACCAGGGATTTCACCTTCGTGCGCGATACCGCGAACGGTTTCGTCGCGGCGATGGGGGCGGATGCGGCGATCGGGCGGGTGACCAATATCGGCAGCGGTTTCGAGATCTCTGTCGGCGAGACCGCGGCGGCGATCGGCCGGGTCATGGGCCGCAACGTCGAGATCGTCTCCGACGAGGTGCGCATGCGGCCCGACGCGAGCGAGGTGGAGCGGCTCTTCGCCGGTGTATCGGCGGCGGAGGATATTCTCGGCTGGGCGCCGGAACATGGCGGCCGCGAGGGCTTCGATAGGGGCCTTGAGAAGACGATTGAGTGGTTCACCGATCCGGGGAACCTTGCGCGCTATCCCGAGGGATACCAGGTCTGATGACAGCGGTTCTGAAAAACAGCGGGTACGATCAGGCGGCGCTCGTCGCCGCGGTGAAATCCGTCCTGCCGGAAACCCGGCCGCTTCCCTTGCACGAGCCGGAATTCATCGGCCGTGAGCAGGAATATGTAAAGGACTGCATCGAGACCGGCTGGGTTTCCTCCGTCGGTGCCTATGTCGATAAGTTCGAAGAACTCGTCGCGGAGAAATCCGGCACCCGGTTCGCGGTCGCCTGCATGAACGGCACCGCCGCTCTGCATATTGCGCTGGTCGTGGCCGGGGTCGGACGCGACGACGAGGTGCTGGTGCAGGACCTGACCTTCGTCGCCTCGGCCAATGCGGTCCATCACGCGGGTGCGATCCCGCATTTCGTCGATAGCGAGCGAGAAACTCTCGGCCTCGATCCGGACGCACTCGACGCACATCTTTCGGAGGTCGCGGAGCTGCGGGACGGCGGCGCGTTTAATCGGGCGACCGGCCGCAGGATCGCGGCAGTCGTACCGATGCACGTCTTTGGCCATCCGGTGCGCATGGAACGGCTCGCGGAAGTTGCCGCACGCTGGAACATTCCCGTGGTCGAGGACGCTGCAGAGAGCCTCGGCTCGACCCGGAACGGCCGACTCATGGGAAGCTACGGGATGCTGGCCTCGGTCAGCTTCAACGGAAACAAGACCATCACAACGGGTGGTGGCGGCGCGGTGGTCACTGACGACGAATCCCTGGCAAGGCGGTTGAAGCATCTGACCACGACGGCAAAACTTCCGCATCGATGGGCCTTCGACCACGACGAGATCGCCTATAACTACCGGCTGCCGAACCTCAATGCCGCTCTCGGCTGTGCCCAGATGGAAATGCTCGACCGGTTTCTTGCCGAAAAGCGCGCGCTTGCCGCTCTGTACCGGGACGCGGTCGCAGACATCCCCGAAGTGGAGTTCTTCGACGAGCCGGAGGGCTGCGAAAGCAATTTCTGGCTGAACGCGGTGCTGGTGCCGGACCGCGCGGCGCGGGATGCGCTCCTGGAAACGCTGAACGCGGACGGCATACAGGCCCGCCCATGCTGGACACTGATGCACGAACTTCCCTTCAACCGGGACTGTCCGCGCGCGCGGCTTGATGTGACCGGGGAGCTTGTCGACCGGATCGTCAATCTGCCGAGCAGTGCGAAACTCGGTCGGCGGAGCTGACGGGGTGAAGGAACAGCTGATAGCGGGCGTTACCGGTAGCAGAGCCGATTTCGGCATTCAGCGTCCGGTTCTGGAAGCGATCCGGGCGGAGCCTGATTTCGCCCTCGACCTCTATGTGACCGGGATGCATCTCTCGTCACGCTTCGGTAGCACTGTGACCGAGGTGGAGGAGGCCGGTTTCGAGATTGCCGGACGGATCGATTGCGAAGTAACCGGTGGCAATCATCTGGACATTGCGCTTTCAACAAGTGCTGCCATGGCCGGCTTCGCCGAAGTCTGGACGGGGCGACGCCCTGATCTGGTTCTGTTGCTCGGCGACCGGTTCGAGACCTTTGCGGCGGCGTCCGCGGCCTATCTGTTGAACATTCCAATCGCGCATATCGCCGGCGGCGACGTGACCTCGGGCTCGTTGGATGACGGGCTGCGTCATGCCATTTCAAAATTCTCGAATATCCATTTCGCGACGAACGAGCTGGCGCGTGAGCGCCTGATTCGGATGGGTGAAGAGCCTGCTTCCGTCTTCACAACGGGCACCCCCGCGCTCGACGCGATCCTGTCTCTGGATCTGTTGAGCCGGGCGGAGGTGGAGCATAGGGTAGGTGCTCCTGTCGGCGGCCGGTTAATCGTCATCACATTTCATCCGGCAACGGCCGACAAGGGAACTCCGGGCGCTCAGTTTAGAGAACTCCTCGCTGCTTTGGACGAGTTGCCGGACGATTGCGTCGTACTGATAACCTATGCGAACGCCGACTCGGGCGGCGCTGAATTGAACCTTTTACTCGAGGCGGCAGCCAAGAACTCCGGCCGAATCATCGCCAGGGAGTCTCTCGGCCAGCTGCTCTATCTCTCTGTCCTGCGGCAGGCCGCGATGGTCGTCGGCAACTCTTCCAGCGGGCTCTACGAGGCACCGTCGTTCGCGATCCCGACGGTCAATATCGGCAGCCGGCAGGATGGGAGGCTTCGGGCGTCCTCGGTGATTGATTGCCCTCCCGAAAAGGACGCCATTCTTGAGGCCATGAGCCGTGGCTTCGAATTGGATTGCAGGGGAACCGTGAATCCCTACGGCGACGGCCGCGCTACCGCGCGGATTGTCGACGCCCTGAGATCCGCCGCGCCATTCTCCGGGCTTGGAATGAAACGCTTCTATGATGCCTGAGCCCGGTTTCGGAATCGGTTCATGACTCAGATCGCCTATCTGACTGTCTCGAATCTCACCAAACCCGTCGGCGGCATCATGGTTCAGGCTGCCCACGTCGCAGCACTGGCAAGGGAAGGTTATGACGCAAAGCTCTGTACGACCTTTTCCGGCGATAGGCCTGACTGGATCGATCCGAATGCGCCGCTCGTGAATTCCAACCGGGCCGCGGTCGGGCCCGGTGACGTGCTGGTTCTCCACGACTCCGTTCCGAGGACGATGTTCGACCGGTTCATGTCAATGCCGCTGCGGCGGGTTTTTTTCTGTCAGAACCACTATTTCATCGATCAGACCCTGAGTCCGGAAGAACGCCTTGCAGACTTCCCGATCGATGCCTTCATCTGCGCTTCAGAGCCGATAGCGGCCTATCTGCGCGATTTCCACGGTGTAGCGGATCCGGTGGTAATCCGTCCGGGGATCATGCAGCCGCAGGTAGAGTCGGTGGAAAAGAGACTGCGGGTCTGTTTTATGCCCCGTAAGCGGCTGATCGAGTCGGGAGCGGTCATTCACCGCCTCCGCAATCTTCATCCCGAGCTTGCGGATGTGGCATTCGTCAGCATTCACGGCCAGCATCCGGCGAAAGTCGCCGAAGTGATGGCGGAGTGCGCTGTCTTCCTGTCATTGAGCGTGAATGAGGGGTTGGGGTTGCCGCCGCTTGAAGCCATGCAGTCCGGATGCCTTGTCGTCGGGTATCATGGCGGAGGAGGTCTGGATTATGCGACGGAAGAAAGCGGACTTTGGTATGACAGCGCGACACCCGACGATCTTGTCGCACTTCTTGCAGATGCGCTGAAACGACTAAAGGAACAGCCGAAGGCATTTGATCGGATGTTGGAGGCAGGAAAACGAACTGCTGAGGGTTACCGTCTCGACGCTATGGAGAGGGAACTCCTCCGGTTCTGGGAGAACTTCCTGTGACCGCTTCTGAAATTTGCTTTCTTCTCGCCAAACGCGAGACAGAGCGCGTGGAGAAGAGGTGTTTTTTTGAAGCGCAATCCCGCTTACTCAATGAAGCGGGTGTTCCTGCACGAGTTTTGCCGTCGACGGCCGAGCTGTCTCCGGCTGAATCGGATGGGCGGATTCTCGTGGCCGATCTTGCGAGTCGGGATCGGATTTCCGCAGCCGGCGAGTCGGCGAAAATGGCACCGATTGTTTGGAATCCCTATGCGTTGTTCGAACGGCAGATCGCCTGGATCAGGGACGAGCCGCGAGTTGTCGCACTCCTCGCGACGGGCATTCGCGAAGCGGAGATTTTCAGACGGTTTCCGATCGGCAAACCAGTTTTCCCGCTCCGGATTGGCATGGACTATGCGGATATAGCTCATCGCGAGGCCAGGCCTTTGAACGACGGCTCGGTCGTGATCGGATATCTCGGTCATAAGAATGCTCCGCTCGACTTCATGCGTGGAATGCTGGCCCGGCGTCGGACGCTCTCCCGGCGGATCGAGTGGGTGCCGTTGGATTTCGAGGACCGCGACGCTTGGGTGAGAGACTTGCCGCGCTGCGATCTCTTGCTCGCGATGAGACCGCTTTCCGGCTCGGCACTGCCGCTTTTGGAAGCGATGGCCGCGGGTGTTCCGATTTGCGCCGATCATGGCGGCGCGCTTTCCGGAGGCGCGTCGCCATCTAACGGCACCTGGCTGGAGAGCGCGACACTCGAAATCAATGCGAAGATAGCGGGCGAGTTTCTTGAGCGGCTCTGTTCCGACGGGTCTGCCATGGCGCGGATATGCGCGGATGCCGCTCTTTTCGCGGGTCAGTCGAGCGCTTCGGCGACATTTCTCGAAAATCAGAAAACCTGGCGGGCATTGTTGTCCCTGGGAGCGCCATCCTAATCCTTGAGAAGGCTGGCGGCCTTTTCCGCGGCGCTGTCCCAGCTGAAATTCTGGATTACGTGCCTCGATCCGCGCAACCCGCGGGCGGCGGCATCGCTACGGGTCTCGTATACCTCCCGCATCAATGCGATCAGGTGATCCCGATCCGGTTCCGCCCATTGCCCATACTCCTCGGATGCGGACTCGAAATAGGGCTGGCGGATATCTGTCATAGTGAAATCGATCCGATAGGCATCAGGGCCCAGAAACTCGGTTGGCCCACTGTAACCGGTTGCTATGACGGGGAGGCCGCAGGCCATCGCCTCGATCAGCGGCAGTCCCCATCCCTCAGCCCGGAAAGGAGCAACAAACGCGTCGCAGGCGCGATAAACTCCAGCGAGCAGGGTGTGCGTGCTGACAGGCGGGATGAAGGCGAGCTTTTCCGGGTGGCGCAGATTCAGCTCGCGCAGGATTCGCCCGATGTCGAATTCGGGATCGTGATGATTGTCGCATGCGAGAATGAGGAAGGCATCGTCCTGTCTCGAGAACGCCTTGTCGAAGCACTCGATGAGAAGTCGCGTTCCTTTCCGATCCTCGTAACGGCCGATATTGAGGAACCTGAAACCGCGGAACCCGTTCAAGGCGTCGGACGGCGGGATCTGCGGGTTGAATGTCTGCGGGTCGACGCCTTCCGGAACGACCTGGATTCGATTTGCCGGAAAGCCGTTCTGAAGCAGGACGGAGCGGCCCCACTCGGTCGGAATCCATATCTCGTCCGCTATTGCGAGAGGGGCGTGCCAGTCGTCGGGAACACGCGTGGATTCCCATACTGTATAGGCTATCCGGCGGCCGGGGGCGCCTTCCAACACCTGCATATGGCTGCCGTAGAGCAGTGCGATCGTCGCCCGTGGGGTAAGCGACGGAACGTTTCGGAGGATAGTCCGGTCGGCGCACCATGGACCCTCGAGCCCGAGCATCGGCGATGCGACAACCGGGATGCGGCGCGACAGGTAGTCAAAAAAATTTCTGGTATGCGTATTGTAACCGAAGCGGCCCTCGAACCAGCCGATGGCGTGTACCGGTGCGTCAGGCGAAGCCGGATCAGACGCCATACTTCTGAAGCCCCTGCAGGAGACGGCCGATCTGTTTGTCCCATGTGAAGGACTGCATGTGGCGTGCGCCTGCCTCTGCGATCTCACCAGCGCGTTCGCCGTTCGCATAAACGAATTCCAGATGCGCCAGGATCTCTCCGATCGAGGATTCTCCCCAACCGGTCGTGTCGTGCCAATTTCCTGGGATATGCACCTGGCGTTGCTCCATCAGCGGGAGGCAAGCACTTTCCGCGACGATATCCAAGTGCCCGGTATTGGCCGAAAGAATGGTGGGAACTCCACAGGCCATCGTTTCCATGGCAACCAAATTGGTGCCGCCTTCGCATCGATTTGGGAAGAGGGCGACATCTGCTTCGCGAATCAGCAAAGGCATCTGTTCGTGCGGAAAATGGTTGAACGCGACGACTTGCCGTTCATTGAGACCAAAGGCGGCGAACCATGGCGGCAAATCGACTCGCTTGTCGGGTCCGGGAGGTAGCGGAGCCGCAATATACGGTGAGTGATCGAACAGCTTGTAGCCGAGCGTGTCGCCCCAACGATTGCCCCAGACGCAGAGAAGCAGGACATCGTCATGCCTCCTCGCGAATTCCGAAACGGCGCGCAGGACGATGTCCTGCCCCTTTCTGAATTCCATCTTCCCGCCAGAGAAGATGACAAAGCGTCCGGGAAAGAGACCGCGCGTGGATGCAGGGTGGAAACGGGACGGGTCTACTCCTTGAAAGCAGACCTCGACGTTCCGTACACCGTGTTCGCGCAGCAGATTCCCGTTCCAAGTAGAGCCGGCTGTTACGCTGTTGAAGCGATTGTAAATCTCTCGTTCCCGATCCTTCAAACCCGCGCATTCGAAAAACGTAAGCGCATGGTTCGATTCCCCGACGATGCCGTTTGATCGTTCCGAGAATGCGGACACCGCGCCTTCACCGCGTGCATGCAGAACTGGCAGAGAGATTGGCCGGTTCTCCCGCAGGCAGGTCTCGATGACGTCAGGAGAGTCCTTGAGTAGCTCTATCAGCCCGTTTTTAACCCGCGCTTTTTCGAGCGGATCGTCAGTCCCTCCATCCCAGTCTTCAAGGAGAACTGGACGGTAGTCTGGATGCAGACTCATGTATCGCGCGATTTGATAACCGTAAACGCCCCAGCCGGAATGAGAATTCAGGCTCCAGGCGATGCCGACATTTCGCATAGGTCGATGCATGGAGTGCGTGCTGCGCGTGACTCAGTTCTCCTCGCGGCGGAGGACGAACCTGTAAACCTTGTTTTTGTAATAGCTGACGGCGCTCAGCCTAATGGTATCGGCGCCTTCTTCATGAAACACCGTCAGTGCGCGATTTTCATCCTTGAAATGCACTAACGTGCGGCCTGTATTTGGCAAATATTCTGCGGGCCGGACCGTGTCGTTCATACTTATCGATCCGGGTTCGAACACGACTACAAATTTATCGTTCGGCAGCTGGCCTTCGATATTCAATTCTGCCCGAGCTTCGGGAGTGATGGTTCCAACCCAGCGGCCGTCTATTTCTTCTTCTTCTGAAGTACATGCGGCGAGGCTCGCACAGAGCATCAGCAGAAAGAGCAACTTTTTCATTCGAACAACCTTCGAGGAGCGGCGTGGGAGCGCGACATGCGGCATGCTTTCCCTAACCGGAAATGTCGGATTCCTTAGTTGATGCGGGAGCGGCGTTCAAGCATCGTCTCGACCCCAAGTCGTTCGCTTTCGCGCTCCGCAACCCTAGCATCAAGCTAATTATCAGAATCTTGGACGTAGAGCTGCGACAATTCTTCCGCCAGCGACAATTTCGCGCGTTCTTTCAGCCGCTCCATGGCGGCGCCGATCCGCTCGCTTTGGGCCTTCAATTCCTCCGTCTCCGCTTCATTGATGTTGCGAAGCAGGTCGAGGGTTTCCGGATCGAGGACCGGAAATATACGGTCGCGTCTGATCTCCGTTGGATCGGATTCCGATCGCGTTGTAATCAGGAAGAGTGAGAATTCCCGGCCTCTGGCGACCAAGTGGGACAAGGCTCTCATCCAGTGCATAGAGTCCCGGCAAAAGTTCGACGGATAACTCAAGGCGCCGATTGTGTTCGGCCCGGGGAATTCACGAATTGCATTCGGGTTCAGTTGCGCGAACCGAGCGGCCGGCTCCAGGAATAACAAGTCGGCTTCGATAACCCATTTCGTGGGCATTTTTCCTCGTTCGTCCTTTCGTCTCGGCATGCCTATTTCCGAACTGTCGGCAGGGCCGAAGGCTGTGTTATGTAGCAGTTTATCGATTTTTGGGGGGCGGATATCAATAATGACAGCTGATATGGATGCGGGAAAAGCGAGGGGCGTTGCGGTCGTAACCGGCGGCGGTGGTTTCATCGGCAGCCATATGGTGGACCTTCTACTCGCCGAGAAATACGAGGTTCGGGTCGTTGACAATTTCTCGGGCGGACACCGGACCAATCTTCGCCATCACTCACGCGAGCCCGGTCTCAAGATCTTTGAAGCTGACATTCGCGACATTGAATCGATCCGTCCGGCATTCGACGGGGCGCAGCTCGTTTTTCATTTCGCGGGCATTGGGGACATTGTGCCGTCGATCGAACGGCCGATCGATTATATGGCGACCAATGTTCAAGGCACGGTGCATGTTCTGGAATGCGCGCGTAGCGCAGGCGTGCAGAAGTTCGTCTATGCGGCATCGTCTTCCTGTTACGGTCTCGCGTCGACACCGACTCTGGAAACCCACCTGATCCAGCCCCAATACCCCTACGCTCTCAGTAAGTACCAGGGCGAGGAAGCCGTAATGCACTGGCATCAGGTCTATGGCCTGCCGGCGAATTCCGTTCGGATATTCAATGCCTACGGCACACGCGTTCGCACGACCGGTGCTTACGGTGCCGTATTTGGGGTGTTCCTCCGCCAGAAGCTGGCGGGTAAGCCATTTACTGTTGTTGGCGACGGAAACCAGCGGCGCGATTTTATCTATGCCTCTGACCTTGCGAAGGCGTTTCTGGCAGCAGCGCGCACCGAGAAGAGCGGCGAGATTTACAATGCCGGCGGCGGAAATCCGCAGTCGATTAACCGGCTTGTCGAACTGCTCGGGGGAGAGGTCGTCTATGTCCCGAAACGGCCGGGCGAACCGGACGAGACGTGGGCCGACATAACGAAGATCCAGAGCGAGTTGGGCTGGGCGCCCGAGATTTCCTTTGAGGATGGGGTCGGCCGTATGCTGGCGGATATCGAACACTGGAAAGACGCGCCGCTATGGGATCCGGACTCGATCGCGGATGCCACAAAGACCTGGTTCACCTATCTCAGCGACGACGCTAAAGGCTGACGTCCATAATGTTCCAGCAAAGGATAAAGGCGCCGTGAGGCGCCTTTTCCATGTTAGCCCATACCAAGCCGTTTGATCCGCCGGACGTTGTAGTAGAAGTCGTCCGTCATCGGTTCCGGCAGCTTGTCCGCCTTGAAGGCTTTGACCAGATCCCGCACAGCATCCTCGATCGAATGCTGAGGACGGAAGCCGAGTTTCTCGGCGATCTTGTCCGAATTGATATGGTAGGAGCGGTTATCGTCGCTCGGTGTGGTGACGATCTCGATATCGCCGAGTTCCGGCATTTCTTCTTCGATCACCTTCTTCACGATATTCGCGATGCTCATGATCGACTGGTTCTGATAGCCGGCATTGAAGGTCTCGCCGGCGATTTTCTCGTCCTCGACCTCGAGCAGGAGCTTGTAAAGGTTGCACATGTCCTGAATGTGCAGGTTCGGACGCAGCTGCTCCCCGCCGAAGACCGTGATCTTGCCGTTGTTGATGGCATGGTTGGTCAGGATGTTGACCGAAAGATCGAGGCGCTGGCGCGGGCCGTAGCCGCACACCGTGGCGGGGCGGATGGTGACGCAGACGAAATCGTCGCTTTGGTGCTTGAACAGCAGCGGTTCGCACATGCCTTTGAATTTGTTGTAGAGGGTCAACGGCAGTAGCGGATGATCCTCTTTCACGTCGGGCTGATCGGAAACGCCGTAAACCGAGGAGGAGGAGGCGTAGATGAAACGCTTCACACCGCCTTCCTTGGCTGCGATCACCATCGGCTCGAAAGCGTCGAGATTGATCGTCTCACTCAACGCCTCGTCGAGCTCGAAGCTGGCGTCGTTCGAGATGCAGGCAAGGTTGATTACCGCGTCAACCCCCGTCAGTGCCTTCTTCAGGGCTTCGGTATCACGGATATCGCCTTTTACCGATGTCAGTTTAGGGTGGTCCTTTGGCAGGAAATCGTCGCCGAAGAACTGAATGTCATAGGACACGATCTCATAGCCCAGATCCAGAAGCTGCGGGATCAGAAGGCTACCCACATATCCCGCACCGCCTGTGATCAGGACTTTATCGAAACGCCGCGACAAGGCCTTACTCCCCAATATCGATCGATGTGGAATCGGCTTTCTGGGCCGATTCTCGAACAAACCGTTTTCTAATTAGCGATATCCGTGCCATTTAGCGAGACATTGTCGCTAGGTCTTTGGCGGTGCTTGAATTAACGGATGGGTAGAGGTTGCAATGAATACGGCGAGGGCGAATCGGGCCCGGATCGGGGTTCTGGGATGTGGCCGGGTTTCGGCACGGTACCGGGAAGTTTTTCGAGACGAACTGACCGACATTGCGGATGTTATCGCCGTTACGGATATTGATCCCGGTAAATCGGGTTCCTTTTCCGCCGATGTGGGCGGTAGCCCGACTGTTGCGGATCTGAATGCGCTGATCGAGGCGAAGCCTGATCTCATTTGCATCCTGACCGAGTCAGGCAACCATTTTGAGCATGCCAAGAAAGTGCTCGAAGCGGGTATCAATGTCATTGTCGAGAAGCCGGTCGCGTTGCGTCTGGAGCATGCGGAGGAACTCGCCGATATTGCCCGGACGCGCAGCCTGATCTGTGCCGAAATCAAACAGAACCGTTACAATCCGGCGATGCGCTTTCTTCGGTCTGCCGTCGACGAGGGCCGGTTCGGCAAGATAATCACCGTCGGAGTGCGTGTGCACTGGAGTCGCGATCAGTCCTATTATGACGATCCTTGGCACGGGCGATGGCTGATGGATGGCGGGGTCTTGGCCCAGCAGGCGATCCACCACATCGATGCGATGCGTTGGCTAGGCGGGCCGATCGAGGCTGTCTGCGCGCAGGGACGTGCCGTTGTGAACAGGCTTGAGGCCGAGGACACGGCAACTGCGATCGTGCGGTTCGAGAACGGGGCGATGGGAACCGTGGAAGCGACGACGGCGGCACGCCCACGGGATTTCGAGGCCTCGCTTCATATCGTCGGCGAGAAGGCTCTGGCGAAAGTCGGAGGTCAGGCGATCAATCTCGTTGAAACCTGGGAGCCGGTCGAACCGCAGCCGGGAGACGAGGATGTGATCGCGACCTATTCGCAGGCGGTCCCTACCAGCTACGGGCTCGGCCACGGCCCGTACATTCGAGAGGTCATCGACTGTTGGCGGGCCGGCCGGACGGATGTACCCGTCTCGGTCGAGGAAGGGAGCAAGGCTCTCGCATTCCTTCATGCGCTCTACCGGAGTATGGAGGTAGGGGGCTGGGTCGAATTGAAGGACATGCCTAAATCGGAACGCTTGGGACTTTGAGCTTCAAACGGAGTAGGTCGCGTGAGCGAGCCGCGTCGTCATGACAGCGAGGTGATCGCCGCTCAGGTAACCGGCAAGCTTGTAAACCGAGATCTGTCAGCGACGGACACCGAGACTTACCGCAGATGGAATGCAATTCTGTTTCCGGAGCAGGCGGAGCGCTGGGCCGCGCTCGCGCAAAGCCTGCCCGATTTGGCGGAACTGCTGCTGGTCCGGGCTATCATGTTGTCGCCGGGCGATTTTCGTTTTCACTTTAACCTCTCGAATCGGCTCCTTTCCGCAGGAAGGCAGAAGGAAGCCAGGCAGTGTCTCGATCGGGTGATGCTGCTGTCCCCCTCATTTTCAGCATCCTATGGGAATCGTGCCGCCATTTCGCCAGATGCGTGCCGGCGGCTTCAATTGCAGGGCCGTGCCTGGGTCTGTGGCGGCGGGTTGGAAAACGGTGTCTCTGCTTCGGAGCGGCTGATCGCAGCTGAACGTTATGGTTCGGCGGATGAGATTCTGTCCGATGTTTTAGCCCAATCCCCTCTTTTCTCGTTTGCCTGGCGGCAGAAGGCCATTTTGCAGCACCGTCGCCGCAATCTGCGGGGGGCGAGGCTGGACCATTGCCGTGCGATCATCTCGAATCCGGCGCTGAGCGACAGTTATCTCGCGGCTTATGTTCATTTTTGCGATTGCCGGAGTTTCGAAGCGGCCGGGCGGATGTTGGATTTCGCCGAACGGATCACTCCTGCCGGGCTCGCCATTCAGGTCAATCGCGGCTCGATGCTTGAAGCGATGGGGCGACCGGCTGAGGCGCTTTGGTTCGCCCGTCGTTCAGTGCTGCGGGAGCCGGGAATCGCGGACATCAATTACAATGTCGGGACCGTTTACGGGAGCCTCGGAAAGGTTGACGAGGCCCTGAAATTCCAGGAGCGGGTCTCGATAATTGCGCCGCACATGTTGGGATTGAAAAATAATCTCGCCCAGGCTCTTCTGAAGAGTGGGCAGTATCGACGCGGGTTCGAAGCCTACGAGTATCGCTGGTACGCCGAATCGATGGAGCAACCGAGTATACGTACGCTTCATCCACATCCGTCTTTCGATCTTCCGCTATGGGATGGCGGGCAGACCCAAGGCTCGAACATCCTGCTCTGGGGCGAGCAAGGTCTCGGTGACGAGATTTGGGCGCTCGGATGCTTGGCCATGTTGGAGGGGCGCGCTGAGCGGTTCGATATAGAGATAGACCGTCGACTTGTCCCTCTGGCGCAAAGTGCGTTCCCGCATTTCACGTTTGTCGCCAGGGACGTCGATAGTCCATTTGATTGTACGAAATACGATGCGCAATTGCCTTTGCAGAGCCTTCCACATTGTCTCGGTCGGCCGGATCGTCCGGTTGAGCCGGGATGGGGGAGGCCGAACGCCGAACGCCTTGCTGAAGTTCGCGCAAAAATGACGCGTGAGCGCGATGTTCGGGTAGTTGGCCTGGGATGGCGAAGCGTCAAACCTGTTTCCCGGTGGTCATTCGATCTAACCCTGAAATGTCTCGCGGGATTGGGGGCTCTAGAAGATGTCCTGTTCATGCCCGTACAGTATGGAATGTCGGAGGAAGACTGGGCCTCTGTCTCGGAGATGTTCGGCTCCGAGCGGGTGCTGCGACCCGATTTTGACGTTTGGTACGACATCCCCGCGCTCAACGACGCAGTGGCATCGATGGATGCGGTTGTGACGGCGGCGACCATGCTGGTGCCGCTCACGATATCGGCCGGCACGCCGGCTGTCGCGGTCCTGAACGAGACACAGAGAGACTGGCGCTACCTGCCTGGAAAGAAGGCATCGCCGATGCTGCCGGGCGTGCTGCAGCTCTGGCCGACGGATTGTGGCCGGCAGCAGGATATCGCGGAAGCGCTCAGCACGGTTCTACGATCGAAGCGCAGGTTCCCTATTGTCTGAGCTGTTGCTCATAAGACACGCTCTGAGAACAGATTTTGGCCATATCCGACGCTAACTGAGAGCTGGTTCCGTCTGCCGGTCGATCATGGTCCGATGAATCGACCCCCGTTAGGTGCGGATATGGATCGCTAATATATTGAAATAAATAAAATAAAGCGCCCTCCAGCGCGTGACGGACGACGGAATCTTTGCTCCAGATTCCGTTCCAGGCAGGGGGGCGAATCTCACGCTTGCACATTAGGTGTAACCGCTTGCGTTCATTGGGCAAGCCGTGTAATAAACCTTCCGAGCCGCGCGTTGCGGCTAGCGATAGGACTGGTGTTCGCTTGGTGTGCAGGATTTTTTGGTTGACGAAATCCTTCTGTAGCACCAAAGCTAACCCAGAACGTTTGGTGTAGCTTTGATGCTAACTAGGGGGTTGTAATGGCAACGATAACGGGCACCAGTGGGGCTGATACCATTACCGGTACGGGCAATTCCGATGAGATCACTGCTCTTTCCGGCAGCGATATCGTCAGCGCGCTCGGCGGTGCGGATCTCGTCTATGGTAACCAGGGCAGCGACTCGATCACTGCCGGGTCCGGTGCGGACTCAGTTTATGGCGGTCAGGATGGTGACCAGATCCTCGGCGGCGACGGCGCGGACGTCCTGTACGGTAACCTCGGTAACGACACGATTTCTGCGGACGGCGACAACGACGCGGTCTACGGCGGTCAGGGCAACGACATTATCAGCGCCGGTTCCGGTACCGACACCGTGTTCGGTAACCTCGGCAACGATACGGTCCTCGCGTCCGACGGATCCGACGTTGTCTATGGTGGTTCCGGTAACGATGTGCTCAGCGGCGAAGACGGCGCGGACCTCATCTATGGTAACGGCGAGCGCGATACCATCATCGGTGGCGCTGGTGCCGATACCATTTTCGGTGGTGCGGATGCCGACTCTGTCGATGGCGGCGCGGAAGCCGATCTGATCTATGGTAACAAGGGCTCCGACACGCTGGTCGGTTCGGCCGGCTCCGACACGCTGTACGGCGGCGATGCGGCGGACAGCCTCCTCGGTCAGACCGGTGGCGACCTCCTCTTCGGTGGTGCCGGCAATGACACGGTCACCGGTGGTGGCGACAACGATCTGATCTACGGTAACGCCGGTAACGACGTTCTCGCTGGTTCGGCCGGTGCCGATACGATCTATGCCGGTGCGGACAACGACAGCGTTCTGGGCGGCGAGGGCAATGACCTCGTGTTCGGTAACGCCGGTAACGATACGCTTCTCGGCAACACTGCGGTCGACACGCTCTACGGCGGCGACGGCAATGACAGCATCGATGGCGGAACCGGTTCCGACGTTGTCTTCGGCGACGGCGGTAACGACACCCTCCTCGGTTCTGTCGGTTCCGACACGCTGTTCGGCGGAGACGGCAACGACTCCCTGACCGCGGACGAGAACGACGCTTCTGTGACGCTCTATGGTCAGGGCGGCGATGACACCCTCGTTGGTGGTTCTGCTGCTGACCGGATCTTCGGTGGCGACGGTAACGACTTCATCACCGCCAGCGAATCGACCGACACCATCTCCGGTGGCGGTGGAGCGGACACCATTTACGGTGCGACCGTTGCCAGCGACCTGATCTATGGCGGTGACGGCAACGACCTGCTCTATGCTGATCGTGTGTCCGGAACCTCCTCCACGGAATCGCTGTACGGTGAAGGCGGTAACGACACCTTCGTTATCCAGGGTGCGGAAACCACGTTCGGTAACGCAACTGCCGCTCACATCTTCAACTTCGAATCTGGCACCGACAAGATCCTCCTGAGGGGCTTCGGGTTCACCAGTTCGGGTGCGCCGGGCAGCAATGTCATCACCGGTATCTCGGCCGGTCAGGCTTCGTCGATGAACTACTTCAGCGGTTCCAACGAAGTCACGGTTGTGGTCAACGGCTCTGGTACCAACCAGTATGTTGTGCTGCGGATCACCGGTGTGACCACGCTGGACAACAACGACTTCACCTTCTCGTAAGACTCAAGCTCTTACGAACGTTTTGGGCGGGCCTTTTGGCCCGCCCAATTCATTTTGAGGAACTGTGCGATGACATCATTGAAAACGCACATCGCAATCATTCCTGCCCGGGCAGGGTCCGTCAGGTTTCCCAACAAAAACAGAAGCGAAATCGCCGGCGAAACGCTGCTAGAAATCACCTGCCGCTCGATCAGGGCATCAGGGTATTGCAAACGGATCATTCTGAGTACGGATGACCCCTCCTTGCAGCATCAAGGGGAGCAGCTGGAAATCGAGGTCCACCCGCGACCTGCCGACCTCGCGACATCCGACGCATCCAGCGAAGCGGTTCTCCGCCACGTCATCAAACATGCAAATCTTGAAAACGAGAAAATCGTCCTAACCCAGATCACATCGCCTCTCCGGACCGGCGATGACATCAGGGCCACAATCGAAAAAGCCGCGCATTCGCCGAACGGAAGCGCCGTATCGGTCACGCCGTGGCGCGTGCCGCCATCGCCTCCGTACGGATCGATAGACGACAGCGATATCCTAGGAGAATGCGCCAACGAGGAGTGGCAGAAACATGCCCAGCTCAATGCGCGCGCCTGGGCCGTCAACGGTGCGGTTTATGTCTTCTCCGCAGCAAATTTTCTCAAGACAGACAAAATATATGACCCAACAAGCACTTTGCATGTGATGGAAAACTGGCGTTCCATCGACATAGACTATGTGTCTGATCTCGAAATTATAAAACGCCTGATCCCGGAAAAAAAATAGTTCCCGGGCTGAATCCGACAGCAGAGATCATCCCGGATGCACACTAACCATCGAATGTTCGGTCGTTTGACGGGTCTCAAACCCGAACCCGGACAAGTATTTTTGAATCTCAGGTGCGTCCGGATTCGAAAAATTCCCGATTTGGCATTCCCACAAAATGGCCTTAACCCGGTCACCTTCGAGTAATCGACTTGCCCCCCGCAGGACCTGAAGCTCACGACCTTCAACGTCGATCTTCAAATAACAATCCGCCTCCGGTTCGATTTCGCAGAATGAGCCGATCACGCTATCGAGGGTGACGACCGGTACTTGGATGGAGCCCGCCGACTTTCCCCCGTCCTCATAGGAAACATGGTGGCCCATGCTGGTATTCGCGCGCAGATTCCCCAACCCATTAGCCCCGCCGGCCGCCGCGCGAACGCAGCTAACGACGCCACTAAGGTGGTTGTATTCAATCGCATTTTTCAGAACATCGAAATTATGCGGATGCGGTTCAATGGCCACGCACCTCACACGCTCGACAGATGCGGCGACTTCGAGCGAGTAAAGCCCGAAATGGGCTCCGACATCGATAAACAAACTATCCGGAGTTATCAAGTCGAGGAGGCAGTCACGTTCCCGCCGCTCAAAGCCGGATCCGGAATATTCATCGACAACGAGGAGATTGACCCCGGGATCGCCCAGATCCCGGACCGGAATCGGTATCGCGACCTTAAATCCATCCCGATCTCGCCCATCGTTCCCAATCGGCAGGTAAAAATAATCCTGATCGAAGCGATGGACCGGTAGCCGCACAAAGGGTTCGGATGCCCTTCTATCATCGCCGGTCATCGCCTTGATCCGATTTTCCGCCGCTCGACTTCGACGAGATGCTCGCGAACCGCCGCAATAGGTTCTTCCCAGCTGTCCCGCGCGTCTCTGAACATCAAGCGAATAGAGGGCAGCCAGGGAATGTGCGGCGTTCCCAATTGTTGCCATATGGATCCCGCAGCGGAGCTACGGAATACAAAGGTGGGCTTTCCAATCACACCGCCCATAAAAGCTGTCGATGTAAGCGGTGTTGCCAATGCGTCAACGGCATCGCAAAGGCACATGACTTCGTCAAGATCGTCCTTCAGGTCAACGCCCGGAACAGTAATAAAGTCTATTCCTCTTTCAGCTGCGCAACGTTCAATTCGTTCAATTTCTTCTGAATCGTATACATACTGCAGATTGACGGCCAACGCCCCGTCGGGAATTGAAGCCACCAGTTCCTCAGGCTCCACGTATTGTGCGCGACGTGCACGTGCCAAATGGCTGCTGCGCCACGCAACTCCGACCACCAAGCGCTGGTCGCCACCGAGATCCTGAAAGAATGCCCTCCAGGAACTAACTTTCTCGGAATCGGTGCGCAGCCATCCATACCCCTCGACCACCGGCTCTGTCGCGATGCTCCAGCGTTCGCGAATCAGCTCCCTGAGGTCGGCGGTAAAGTAATAGGGAAGATGCCCGATCGGGACTTTGTACCCCACGTCGGGTGCCAAGAGTCGCTCCCGCGGGGGATTGGTCTTTGGATAAAACTCGATGGAGGGAAAGGAGCGGGCGAAAAGGCCAATCAGTCGATTGTCGCACTCGACAAGTATGTTCCCGGGATACAGACGCTCCATATAATGCAGGAACCAGGAAAACATGAGCTCATCGCCCATTCCCTGTTCCATGTAGATGACAACCTTTTCTTTCGCGGCCAGTTTGTGTCGCTTCCACTCGCGCTGAGGAAACGGCCGCTTTTCCGAAGGAAAGTTTTTCTGTCCCCACCGGCTGAGGTAGTTCTCAAAGCCGTGTTCTATCGCGCCAATTGCGAGCTGGTTAAACGCCAATCCCATCCTCGCCATTACATCGGACGGATCGGACTTGAGAACCTCTTGGGCGACGGCGATTGCCGCAGGCAAATCTCCAGCACCGCGATAAGCCATGGCAAGGTTCGTAAACGCGGAGGTCAGTTTCGGATTGGCTGCCAACGCCCGGCGCGCGGCAGCAATAGCTTCCTTATCGTGCAGCATAATACAATGACTGACCGAGAAGTTGCTGAGCGCCTTTGCGTAGTCGGGCTTTACCAGCAAAGCCCTTTTGAGCATGGGTTCGGCAATTTCAGCTTGTGCCAATATGTTGAAATGCGCACCGACATTGTATTGAATGATATGTGAATCCGGGTATTTATCGGCCGCCGCAACCAGATAGGAGAGATGATCGGCAGTATCTTCGCCGGTCTTCAAGATGATAGCGGCGCTGTTGACACCTTGCGGGTCTGTCCTGGAAGACACCACGGCCGCTTTCGCCCACATCACCATCCAGTCCGCGAGGACGTCGTCTTCCGGCAGATCAGCTTCCTCGGGAAGAATGTAAAAGAAGCTGCGACCGTTACCCGGGTCGATCACTTGCGACATCTTCGCCCATTTGACCGCAGCCGACTTTCCGACCAACTGGCTGACAAGCTGGATAACCAACTCCAGGCAGTCCCCGCCCGATCGCTCTACGAGACCGCACTCAAAAATCAGACGCTCAATATCCGTGGCCTGAACCACGCGGCTGACCCAAAGCAAGAGTTTTCGCGCGCGGAAGGAAGATTTGAAAAGAGTCGACGAGGTATTGGCCAATAGCTGACATATGTCCGCATATTCAACCGTCGAACCGTCCGCCATGGCGAGAGCCTGGTCCAGAACGCTCCGATAACCCTGATCGCTGTCTTTGTCGACCGGTGCCGAACATAGCCACATCAGGGCTGAGAGGGACCGTCGCTCAGAGAGATACGCAACGCCTATCGCCTCATGCACTCCCTGATAGGAGTGCCATCCATCTACGGGCTTTCCCTCCGCAAGCTCAACGATTCTCCCGTGCGCGCCGAGTTTTTGAAAACAGCCGACAGCCCGGTACAGCGCAAGCTTGGCGGCATCGTCTCCGAATGAAATGGAGCACTTGATATAGTTTTCGGCTGCCGAAGACAGTTCTCCGTTCAACTCCTGCGCCATCGCGAGGCGCATTAGGACCGAAGACGTCTCGGAAGTCGCAGCATTTGCCCGCGCGAAGTAGCGGGCCGCGCCGGAAACCTCCTGCTCCCGTATGCTTGCCTGGCCGATTTGGTCCCAATTTGAACTGTCGGCCGGCTCCGCTATCAACGAGGCTCGGAGCGAAGCGTCCGAAACTTCCTCAACTGCCATTTAGAGCATCCTCAGTTCTGCCCGGCCCGGGTGTCACCCGCGCCGATGTCGGTCGAGCGATGAGTTCGTGGAGTTCTCCGGCGACGGTTCTTACTAATTGAGCCCATCCACCCGTCGGCCGGAAAATCCGCAAAGAATTGTACCAGATACCGTCCGACCCTTGCGAAAGCCAACGCCAATCCGGTTGACTCCCGATGAGTAGCCAGGTCGGTTTGCCGATAGCCCCGGCCAGGTGCACAATGCTGGTGTCGACCGACACAACAAGATCAATTTGGTCTAGCATTTCGGCGGTGTCCGAGAAGCTATTGAAGTCGCCTTCCAGCTTCTGGAGATTGTCTGGCGCACGCTCCTTGATGGCTTCGTAGTCCCACGGCATGCAGTAGAACTCCGCACATGGGTTATCGCGCACGAGGTCCGCGAATATCTCGAATGGACAGGATCTTACTGCATCGCGAGAGTTGTGGGGATTTCCGCGCCAGGCAATTAGAATACGAAGGGGCCCGGGGCCCGGCGTGCCAAGCTTCGATGACTCCCGGCGGTCCGGTACTTGGGACGACAGCGGGATATAGCCTTCCCTCAATGGGACACTGTCAGGTTCGGTACCGAGCAGCCCGGGCAAGCTCATTGCCATGACTGCATAGTCGAAGCGTACTTTGCTTCCATGCGTGGCAACCTCGTCGATGAAGGGGACGCGCTCAAGCAGGTCCGTTAGCTCCGACCGCGTGAAATAGATGGTCTTTGCCCCCCGGTCTTTCAGCAGCTTGCAGTAGCGTGCAAAATTGATGTGGTCGCCGAATCCCTGTTCGCCGACCACCATCACGGTCTTGTCGGCAACGGAACGCTTGCCGTCCCACATGTTCTCGGCGCCCGATGTCTTTACCAGACGCTCCCGGTCTTCCCTTAGATCATATAGGGCGAAACCTCTCTCCCAATCCCCAAGCCGAAGCAGGTTGATGCCGAGAGCGAGTTTAAGCGCCCGGTCCTCCGGGGCGATTCGAATAGCTCTTTCGTACCATCGCACGGCATCCTCGAACCGATCGGTCAGGGAGAATAGATTTGCAATGTTGGATGCCGCCGCGTCAAAGGTCGGCGTGACGACCTGAACTATTCGAAACCGTTCCTCTGCTTGAGAGAAGTTTCCCCGCGTTATGTCTATTTTCCCTTTTCCGAAATGCGCTCGAATAGAGCGTGGTTTCCGGGAAAGGGCTTCATCGAACAGGAGTTCGGCAACCTCATCCTGACCGTTCTGCAAGAACGCTTCGGCGGTCGAAAGAACTTTTATCAACGAAAAGTTCGATACCGTTGGGATTACTGAATTTTCTTCGCTCGAAGAGCGTGATTCGGAACCGCGCTTCATATGTGTGAGGCTGGACCTTAAGGTTCCCGCATGGCTTGTTGGAGACTCGCAGTTAGCGGGGTCATCCAGTATTCGAACAGGGTCCTTTCGCCAACGGCAATGAGCGCAGAAAGCCCCATGCCCGCTGTCAGCTGGGCTTCGGGCAGGTTTCGCTCAAGCGAATGAGGGTCAATCTGGACGCGGGCTTCAAAGAACTGTTGTCCGCGATTGTCCGTGATCGCATCAAGCGAGACAGATGTCAGAATACCGTCGATTGGAGGCGTGATTCGAGGATTGAACGCCGAAAGCATGATCTGAACAGGAGATCCGATCAGAAGCGCATCGACGTCTTTCGTCTTGATTTTCACTACGCCGATCAATTCGTCGTGGATAGGGACGATGCTCATCATCACTTCCCCTCCGCCGAGAACGCCGCCCTCAGTGTTCACGCGCATGTCGACAATCTGTCCATCGAGCGGAGACCGGATCTCATTCCGCTCTAGCCTGTCGCGCCAGACATTTTCTTCTTGCTTGAGATCATCGAGACGCAGTGAATTCTGCCGAAGAGAACTCGCCGTCTTGTCGCGGAATTCGCTTTCGATCGACTCTATGCGGATTTGCTGCTCGCCGATTGCGAGGCGGCTCTGCGCAATGGAGCCCTCCAATTGGCCCGCGACACCGTGAAGTTGTTCTTTCGCACGTTCCAGCGCCAGGACGCGGGGCTTCCTCTCCAGCCCCTTGTTGTAGAGCGTTCTTACACCTTCGAGTTCCTCGTCCAGAATTGCTATCTGATTCTCGGTGGCTTTCAGACGCGTAACGGAGCCGTCGATCTGGGAACGCAGTTGTGCAATGCGCTCCTGAATCAGCTTTTGCAGATTCTCGATGGAGTTTTTCTCCGCGTCGAAAACTTTCTGCTCGAGTTCCATGAGCCTGATGACCTCGGGGTCGTCGGCGGCATCTACAAGCCTGAGCGGAAACTCGATCTCATCCTTCTTGTCGCGGACCGCTTCAAGACGGGCGCGCTCTGCAAGAACGGCATAGATCTGGTTCTGCAACCTGGCGTAGTTCGCGTTAGTGACGAGAGGATTCAGCTCGGCGAGTAGTTGTCCCTTCCTCACCGAGTCGCCCTCGCGAACATAGAGCCTTTCAACGATGCCGCCCTCGGAATGCTGCACCACCTGCCGTTCGCTGATGACGCGCAGTTCACCCATCGCTCTTACTGCGCTACCGAGCGGCGCTACGACAGACCAGCCGCCGAAGATCACAAAGAAAAGGACCAGGGTGCTCCACCCGGCCAAACTCGCGCGCTTCCAGGTTGGAGTCGTAAGTTTGTCAACCGAACCGCTGGATGTTGCATCTCGCGCAGCGATGGGGAGCCGCTTTTTCAGCAGGTCATCCGATACGACGGTAAGACTAGTGTCAGACATTTTGTTCTCTAACCTAATTGTCGGCGACCGCTTTCGCACTCTTGTGATCAATGCTTGGCGCCGATGGGACGCCTCCGATCAGAGGCATCACGTCATCCCGGTTTGAGAATTTCTGTACGACGCCTTCCCGCAATACCAAGATCTTGTCGACGATCTGAAGGATATTGGGGCGATGAAGGATCACGACAACTGTTGCTCCCCGCGCCGTAAGGCTCTCGATCGCTGTTTTCAGCGCTTGATCGCCCTCGGTATCGAGGTTCGCGTTGGGTTCGTCGAGAAGGACCAGCTTGGGATCACCCAGCAACGCACGGGCGAGACCGACACGTTGTCTCTGCCCGCCGGAAAGAAGGCTGCCGCCCGGCCCGACAGGGGTGTCGTATCCTTGCTCCATCTTGAGAATCATCCGGTGCAACCCAGCCATTTCGGCAGCCTGGATGACCTGCTCGTTCGTTACGGTTTTGTCGAAACGCGAGATATTGTCGCGTATCGAGCCCTCGAACAGCAGAACCTGTTGCGGCAAATAGCCGACATGCCGTCCACGGTCCTCGCTCGGCCATCTGTAGACGTCGGCTCCGTCAAGCCGGACCACTCCGCTCGTGGGGCTTTCGATTCCGGCGATTAGTCTCGCGAGTGAGGTCTTGCCGGCGGCTGAAGGCCCGATGATCGCCACCGACTCGCCGGGGGCGAGCTCGAATGAAACCCGGGACAGGATGGCTCTGTTCATTCCGCGAACGTGATAGTGCACATTCTCGACCGAGAGCTGACCCTTCGGATCCAGCGGAAAGACGCTGTCTTCCGGTTTGGCGGATACGCCGTTCAGGATCGATGCGAGGAAGCGGTAGCGCTGGACCGCGTCGGCAACCTGTCCCCAGGAACCCACAATCGCTTCAAGCGGCATCAGTGCGCGAGATACGAGGATAACGGACGCCATCATGGCCCCGCGCGACAGACTGCTGGCAGGGTCGACAATCTGAATGGCGGCCACTGTCATCACCGCCATCATGATGCCCATGCGGAACATCTTGATAAAGGCTTGGATAATCCCGGCGATTTGGCTCGCTTCGTTCTGGCTGCGAAGGGAGTATTCGTTGAATGACGCCCAATCCGACATGATCGATTTGCGCATGCCCATGGCTTCGACGATATCGGCATTCTCGACCGCGGCGCGACTGAGCTTGCGTGCCTGATTGGCTGAGGTGGATGCCTTGGCGAGCGATGACTTCGCCATGATTTTGTTGGCGAGAGCCAGCCCGAACAAAATCGCCCCGCCAATGGCCGCGGTCATCCCAATCGCGAAATTCAGCAAGAACAACACGATCATGAAAATCGGGATAAAGGGTAGATCCATCAGCATGAAAACGCTGGGACTGCCGAGGAACTGACGGAGACCCTGCAGGTTTTCAAGCGCATCTCCTCCGCGACGTCCACGAACCAGCGAACCGGTTACGGACCGCTCGAAGAGCTGGGGAGATATCTGAGCGTCGATCCAGGAACTGACATGCGTGAACAGATAGGTTCGCGCGATATCGATCAGGGCCTGAACAAGCAGTGCCGCGAATGCAATCAGGGCCAACATGGTCAGCGTTGCCATGTTTCCGGTACCGAGAACCCGATCGAATAGGGAAAACATGTAAAGCGGCATGGTCAGGATGAGCATATTGACCACGAAACTGAACACACCTGCCGTGACGAAAGCGCCGCGGCAGGCCTCAAATATCCTGCGCAGCGGATCGTCTACGGCTTGATCGGCGCTCGACGGCGATGGGTTACCCGCCATGAAATCTTGCCCGCATTCTTGAAGTTATGAGTTGGAGTATACCAGAAGATGGAATCGCATTGCCTATCGGTTCTAAGCTCAGATTCTTAAGATTCCGTTCGAACCGAACTTGCATCCTTGTGCCGGGGAATTCATAAGCGCCTGCACAGCGAGTATCAATCATATTCCTGTTTCTGCGACGATAAGGCTTGGCATAAATGAAAATCCTGTTTGTTCACCAGAACATGCCCGGGCAATTCAAGCATCTGGCGCCGGCTTTGGCCGCCGATGGACACGAAGTGGTCTTCATCACGAAATCGGGAAAACCGAATTTGCCGGGCGTGCGCAAAGTCGAATACAAGCCGCACCGGGAACCGAAAGAGCCGCCGCATCGTTATTTCGACCGTTTCGAAGACCAGATCCTGCACGGTCAGGCGGTCGTCAAGGTCTGCCTGGCGCTGAAGGAAACTGGGTTCGAACCCGACGTCATCTGCGCCCATACCGGGTGGGGGGAAGCGCTATTTCTCAAGGACGCTTTTCCGGAAGCGAGACTGCTGACTTTTAATGAGTTTTTCTATCGAGGCCGGGGGACAGATACGGATTTCCTGAAGGAAGACCGGCCCGATATTGATCGCGAATGCCGGACGCGAGTCCGCAATGCGCACATGCTCGTTTCGATGGCCGCCGCCGATTGGGGATATGTTCCGACCTATTGGCAATGGTCAACGCATCCAAAGGCGCTACGCGAGAAAATGTCGGTGATTCACGACGGTATCGATACCGATTTCCTCAGTCGTCAGCCGGACGCCTATCTGGATCTGGCCGATGGCCGCCGGCTCACCGCCGATGACGAGGTTGTGACCTATGTTGCCAGAAATCTTGAGCCCTACAGGGGGTTCGACGTGGTTGCTTCGGCCCTGAAGGGAATACAGGCAGCCAGGCCGAACGCTCATATCGTTGTAACGGGTGGTGAGGACGTGAGCTATGGGAGCGGTCCCGGGTATCAGGACAGCTGGAAAGACGCGTTGATCCCCCATCTCGAACTTGACGCTTCGCGCCTGCATTTCATGGGGCGGCTTCCATATGAAGAGTTCGGCCGCATGTTGTCGATCTCAAGGGCGCATATCTATCTTACCTATCCGTTCGTGCTTTCCTGGTCGATGCTCGAGGCGATGTCCAGGGAATGTCTGGTCGTTGCAAGCGATACACCCCCGGTCCGGGAGGTCATTCACAACGGGAAAAACGGTCTCCTCGTGCCCTACAGCGACTCGGCGAAACTGGTTTCCACAGTCGCCGAAGCATTGGCGAAGGGAAAGGATATGGACAGGGTCCGCAAAGCGGCGCGGCAAACCGTTATCGATCGCTACGATCTGAAGACCGTTTGCCTTCCGCAGCTTCTGGATATTGTGGCGAAGCTTGGACGCCGGGAGATGCCGGAGCCGACGACACAGATCCCGGCCGAGGTCGTGGCGTCGATGGGATGGCCTTCGACGGACGCAAGCAAGCTGTCACTATGGTCCGAAATGCGGGTATGACCGGTTCGGCGGACGCTGTATCGGGCGCTCGAGAGCGCCTAAAATCAATTGCCGCGGCGGCCTTCGGCACTGGCGACTTCGTTTCCGCCGGCAGATCTCTTCAAGCATACTGCGTGTTATTCCCGGGCGATGCGGGCGGATATGGCAATCTGTTGGCTATCGAACGACGGACGGGACAAAATCTCGGTCGCATGGAGCGGCTGGCATTTCAGGCTCTTCTGATTGCGCCGGATGTCGATACGCCGATTATTTCATTGCTGACAGGGTTTGCTGACCGCCGGGTTCCGGTTTCGCCGGCGTTTCGAGCTCGACTGGCGGCGCGCCCCCGCTTCGGAAAGCTCGCTCTGGCCGTGGCGATCTGCCACTTCATGGCGGGGCAGGCGGACGACGCTCTCCTCGAACTTCGCCGCAGTCTCGTATTGAATCCGCAGCAAGTTGCTCTGCTTCGCCAAGCCGGTGGTTTTTTGCAGAACCTCGGGGATCCAAAGGCCGCCGACTATTTCTCGTGGACATTGTGTGCGGCCCTCGAGCCTGATGAGGACTATCGCGAAGCGCTCAGCGGCCTCGCGGCCGAACGCCACGAAGACGGTGCGATTCTTCGCTCGATCGGATTCTACCGGTCGGCTCTTCAGCTGGATCGGGGCAATGCCTCGGTTCGCGCCAATCTGGCAGCCGCGCTCGTCGAGGTCGGAGAGGCCTCGGCGGCGGAGGATGAACTGAAGAAGTTGCTCATATCCGAGCCGGAAAATCGTGAAGGCCTTTGGCTTTCGTCCTGTCTCCGCATCGGCCGGGGAGACAGGAGCGGAGGATACCGGTCGCACCATGTACGCTGGAGCGATCCGTATGAGGGCTCGCGCGCAATGCGTTTCGAGGGAACCGCGCTATGGCTTGGTCACCCGCTGGAAGGCAAGCGGATATTGGCCTGGGGCGATTTCGGGATCGGAGATGAAGTGCTCTTTGCCCCACTGGCGTCGTGGCTTGCGGCGCAAGGGGCCTCGGTCGTTCTCGAAGTCGACCCGCGCCTTGTCGCGTTCGCAAAAAGGAGTTTCCCGGCGGTCGCGGTTGTCGCTCGTCAGGATGAGGTCATTGCCCCCGGCCAGTTCGATTTTCATGTTCCGACGGCGCTGATCGTGCGTTTTTATCATCGGCACTCCGCGCCGGAGCCGCTCGATCCGTGGCGGGCGGATACGAAAAGGGTGCGCGCGCTCCGTTCCGAACTCGGTGAACGCTTTTCCGGGCCGTTGATAGGACTGGCCTGGGGGGGCGGCGGGAAAAGGACCTCATGGTCCAAGACAACAGAATTGGCGGAATGGTCCTCTTTGCTGGGATTGGAGGAAGCCAACTTCGTGAGCTTGCAGTATGTGAGCTCAGATGGGAGCGAACCACCTGAGCTGCTCTCCAGAGTGCGGGACGCACCGGTCGAGAATCTGCGCGAGGACTTGGACGGCCTTGCCGCGCTCATCGCCGCGCTTGATTGCGTTGTGTCGATTTCCGGAGTGAACGCACATTTCGCCGGGGCCCTGCACCGGCCCGGCTTCATACTCCTTCCGAAGCAGCCGCTGTGGTTCTGGGGGCGAAGCGGAGACCGCTCGCCCTGGTATCCGAGTTTGCGGATCTACCGCAACATTGGCGCTGGGTGGCAAGAGCCAATCGCCGCTTTGACCGGAGATGTCAGGCGCTTTCTTTCGCTCTAACCATGTCCGCTTCGGCGGACCAGAGGTCGCCATAATCGACATCCTGCCATTCATCGAACCACGGGCCGCCGCGCGTGTAATGAATTGCCGCCGGCGGGTTTCCGTCGGCAGGCTTGTCGTACCAGCCTTCGAGCCAGTTCCAAGTGTGATCGACGCCGCCGATCAGCGAGTCGTCGAGCCATTGGAAACGATGCAGAAAGGCGCCGGACTCCCGGTTGACAATATCGGGTGTCAGAGCGGCGTTCGCCGGATGTCCGCAATTTAGGAGCATCATGCTCGACCAGTTCTTGCGCGGATAGACGGTCTGAACCTTGCCATCCATCTTCGTGCGCTCCGTCGGCCGGTAGTCGTGCTGGACGCAGATCAGAGCCTTGTCGTCGGTCGCGGCCGCGAAAAGGTCGGCGACGTCGCGGGTCCAGAGGAAGTCGCAGTCGCAAAACAGGGCCCAACCTTCATATCCCGCCAGATGAGGCACCAGGAAACGGGTATAGGTGAACTCGGTCGACGCCAGCGGATCGATATCCCGTGAATAAAGTCCCTGCGCCCGGAGCTCGTCCTGCTTGAGCGGCTCGATCGCCAGCGGTCCATGGCTGGTCCGCTCAAGGGAGTGGACGCAGACATCGTAGGCAATGGGTTCCCGGCTGTCCCAGCCGATGAAAATCCGAAGCGGGGAAGGGGAAGGTCCGGCAGCGTTCACGGCGCGTTCCTATTCGAATCGATTGTGAATGCGTCTCGTTACCATAAAGCCCGCGGGAAGAAAAATGAGCAGCGATGTCGCATGTCTGTCTTGGCTTTGCGCGCGGCACTCCATCCTATATAAACGCATCGCTTCGCTAGCGGCCGCGTGCCGCAGAATTATTCTCAGCGCCGGCGGTTCGACGTGTCTTCCATTCCTGTTTGCGCCATACACTATCACCCCGACGCGTACCGGGCGGACCGTGTGGGTGTCAAAGGGCGGCATTCTGCGGGAGCGGGATTCCTGACGAGCTATTTCCGGCACGGTCGCTGTGAACGCTTCGTCGCGATGACCCCGAATGAGCGGCACGGGGCCGAATTCGTCGAGTTGGCTGGGGCGCTGGATCCCCGAAACCGCGAGGTCCGGCATCTGCGGACCCTGCTCTCGCAACCCGGTGCCGCCGAGTGTCTTCTCGTGTCGGGTCCCAATCTGGAAGAGTTTGTTTGGGATCGCCGCGCACGAGACCAGCGGGCCTACAGCGTCTGCGGTGTGACGCATACGCTCTCGTCGGATCGGGTGATCGCCGCGCTCTGTAATGCGCCGCTTCTTCCCATACAGCCGTGGGACGCTTTGATCTGCACCTCCCGTGTCGCCCGCGATGTGGTTCAGCGTTCGATAGCCCAGTATGGCGACTACCTTGAGCGGCGCCTCGGCGTCGCGCCGAGCGTTCAGATGCAGTTGCCGATCATTCCCCTCGGTGTGGACGGTGCTCGCTACGCTGCCGATCCGGAAGCGCGCGCACGGTTGCGCAACCGCATCGGCGCGTCGGACGGAGACCTGGTCGTCCTGTTTCTTGGCCGCTTTACCTTCCATGCAAAGGCGCACCCAGTGCCGATGTATCTGGCGGCGGAGAAAGCGGCGGAGCGGTTGCCGGACCGGAAGGTTCATCTCGTCATGGCGGGCCAGGCGCCAAACGAAACCATCATGCAATCCTACCGGGAAACGGCAGAGCTCTTCACCGATGCGGCCGCGGTCCATTTCGTCGACGGTCGAGACGACGCGCTAATTCATGAAACCTGGCAGGGTTCTGACGTTTTCCTCTCGCTCTCGGACAATATTCAGGAAACCTTCGGCCTGACGCCGATCGAAGCGATGGCAGCGGGGCTTCCCGCAGTTGTTAGCGATTGGGACGGCTACAAGGACACTGTTATCGAGGGTGAAACCGGGTTCCGCATCCCGACGACCGCGCCGGCAGCGGGTGATGGTTTCGAGCTTGCTCTCATGTACCAGACCGGCCGGGACAATTACGACCGGTTCGTCGGACGGGCATGCATGTCGTCTGGCTGTGACCCGGATGCAGCGGCAGATGCCCTGGTGAAATTGGCGGAAGATCCTGACTTGCGCTGTCGAATGGGGATGGCTGGGCGCAAACGCGCGGCTGAGGTCTACGATTGGTCCGTCATCGTGCGTGCGTACGAAGATCTCTGGCTCGAGTTGCGAGAACTCCGCCGGACGGCGGAAGAAGTGACGCCACGCCGTCCTGGGGAGGCGGCCAGCCCGTTCTACCCTGACCCGTTCGATATTTTCAGTTGCCATCCCACTTCGGTTCTCGGACCCGCTACAATTATCAAGGCAGTTCCGGGGGCGGCGGAGACAGCGGCTGATTTTCTTCTCAGGCATAATTTCGTGTCATTCGGCGCGGACTTCATGCTCACCGGCGACGAGCTTGCGACACTCTTGGCAGAGCTCGAGCGTCGTGGATCTTTGAAGCTTTCCGAACTTGAGGAAAAACTGGCTCCGGCGGTGGTTCACCGCCTCCGGCGCACTCTCGGGTGGCTTCTCAAATTCGGCCAGATCAAGTTAGGCGAAAATGAAACCGATTGACCTGCCAACGCGTGCGCGCATGCACCAGCAAGGCAAAGCTGTCCTCAAATTGATTGAGGAAGGCAAGGCTGCCGAAGCGGAAAAAGCGATTGCCGAGGTCCGAAAGGACGTCGGGCTGACTTGCCTCTTCACGGGGCTTGGCGCGCGGGTCGAACTGCTCAAGGGCAACAAGGAAGCGGCCCGCGAGCAGCTCAAGGCGGCCCTGAGTATGTCGGCCGCCGGCGACGTAATGTTCAATAGGCTGGCGTTAGGGCTGGCGAAGGATCTGGGCGAGGATGCTCTCTTAGAAAGCGCCTTCGATGTCGCTCTCCGCAATACGCCGAGCGATAGCCAGATCCGCTATGCTGCGGGAGGCTACTTTTACCGACGCGGTGACGTCGGTGCCGCGACCCGCCACTACGAGGCGGCGGTAAATCTCAAGCCGCGTTTCGTTCAGGGCATGCGGGACCTCGCGCTGGTCTACTGGGAAGAGGGTGAACGCGAGCGGGCAATCCGCGTGCTCAAGCGCGGGAAGGAGTTCGATAGCGACATCAAGACCAAGGCACTTGAAGTCGGAAACGCACGCTATGGCCTGAGGAATCTCGAAGGGGCGGTGATGGCCTACGAAATGGTCATCGCTTTCGAACCGGAATACTCGGCGTGCTACTCAAACCTCGGATCGGTGTTCCGCCAACTCCATGAGTACGGGAAGAGCCGGAAAGCTCTGAAAAAGGCTGCGATTACCGAACCGGAAAACTCCGGCGCCTATTACAATTTGGGTAATCTGGAGAAGGAAGCTGCGTGCCTTGACGAGTCGATTAAGGCGTTCCGTCGGGCCATTTTTCTGAAGCCGGATTCCGCGCAATTCCATTGGAACTGCGCGCTTGCCCTGTTGGCTGACGGCGCGCTCGGAGAGGGGTTCCGGGAATACGAATGGCGTTGGAAGACTTCGACATTCCCGACAAAGAAACGCGATTTCAAACAACCGGAATGGGACGGGACTCCGCTTGAAGGGCGAACCTTGCTGGTGATCGCGGAGCAGGGGATCGGAGACGCGCTCCAGTTCCTGCGTTTTCTGCCGGACGCGGTACGGAAGGCGCAATCAGGCAAGAAAAAGGGAAAGATCATTCTGGAAGCGCATGAAGAGGTCCTCGACCTCTATGCGGAGTATGCGGACATCGTCGATCTTGCGCCGAGGAAACCAGGCGTCGAGCCGGAATTCGACTTGCACGTCGCGCAATTGTCGCTGCCGCTGCTTCTGGGAACGGAGACCGTCGACGATCTGCCGAAAGCGCCTTATATCAATTCGATCGGTCCTGAACGCTTCCCGGTCCCGGATCTTGACCCGAAAAAGTTGAATGTAGGGGTTGTCTGGGGCGGAAACCCGGCTTTTCCGGGCGATGACATCCGATCTTCCAGGATCGAGCATTACGGGCCGTTTTTCGAGCTTGAGGGCGTGCAGTGCTACAGCCTGCAAAAAGGGCCGCGAGAGAACGATCTGGCCAACGCACCGCCGTCGCTTGTCCGATTGAGCCCGGATATCAAGAGTTTCGCCGATACCGTGTCGATCGTCCGCCAGCTCGATGTGACGGTGACGACCTGCACTTCGGTAGCGCATCTTGTCGGGGGCATGGGATGTCCCGTCTTCGTGCTGCTGTCGCACAATCCGGACTGGCGCTGGCTGCAACATCGCGACGATAGCCCCTGGTATCCGAGTGCCCGGTTGTTCCGTCAGTCGGTTCCGGGTGACTGGGCCGGTGTGGTCGCCCGGGCGAGTGAGGCGCTGGTGAAGCTCCGCGAGGAAAAGACCGACAAATGAAGAGGGTATTGCTTGCCTGGGAGCTCGGCGACGGCCTCGGGCATGTAAGTCGGCTTCTGCCGATTGCATCGGCGCTTAAGGAGCACGGTGTCGAATGCGCTTTTGCGGTTCGCAACCTGATCGTTACGCATCCTTTGATCGCTCGCGCCGGCTTCCCGGTGTTTCACGCGCCGTGGGTCCAGCCTTACGCGCCTCCGGCCGTCCGGGACAAGCCGATCTCATCGATTGGCGACGTGCTGGCAACGGTCGGGTATTCCGAACCCGACAAGCTCATGGCGCTGGCGGATGGCTGGGCGGCCATTCTGGACACGTTCGAGCCGGACCTCGTAATTACGGACTATTCTCCAACCGCGGCCCTTGCCGCTTTCGGAGAGCGGCCGTTCGTTGCGATTGGTGATTGGTTCACGCTGCCGCCGGGGAACTGGACGGAATTTCGCACCTTCAAGCAAAGCCCGAACCGGGTCGATCCGTCAGAGTTGATGGATACCGTCCGGGAGGTGCAGAAGCGCCGAGGCAAACCGGTCCCGGACCGGCTGCCCGCTCTTATGCAGGGCGTGCGGAATTTTGTCGTGACGATCCCGGAACTCGACCCCTACCACGAGTTTCGCGAGAATACGGAAACATCCCCGTTGCGCCCTCTTCCGGCAGCGTTGTCGGTGGAGCCGACTCAGGATTATTTCGTCTATCTGTCAAATTCTTATCCGGGGACCGCGAAAGTCCTTGAGGTCTTGGCCACGAAGCCATGGACCGGCGAAATTTTTCTCAGAGACGCGAGCGATGCGGTACGCGCGCACTGGCGGGAGCGCGGTCTCACTGTGCATGAGACGCCACAGCCGATGGACCAGGTGGTGGGGCGTTCGCGGATTATCGTGCACCACGGCGGCCTCGGGACGCTTGAGCAGGTCCTCGCTATGGGACGCCCGCAATTCATCGTGCCGCGCCATTTCGAGCAGATGCGGAACGGCACGTTCGCCGGTAAGCGTGGCGTCGCGACTTTGGTGCGCTCCGGGAATAATTTCCAGACCGAGCATGTAGAGAAGGCGATGGGGGTCGTGTTCGACGATCCGGGCTTCGCCGAGCGCGCCCGGGAGGTTGCGAGCGAACTTGAGCGGCGCGGTCCGTTTAATCTGCTTGCCCGGATTACGGACTATATCTTATCGACTTTGAACCAGAACTAAACATACCAACGCGATCAATTTGAGGGAGCGGAACATGGCCGTCGAGAACAAGTTTCCAGGCAAGGATCTGAGCGAGGACGATATCGCGCAGAAAATTCCTCTGGTCGCGAAAAAATCACCAGATCACAAAACGGTTTTCACCTGCGGTGGCATCGAAATCGGCGGCCCGCTGGTTCCGGTCATGGCCGGCCCGAATACCGTCGAAACCGAAGACCTGATAGTGGAAAGCGCGAAAGCGATCAAAGCATCCGGCGGTCATTTCCTGCGTGGCGGCGCCTTCAAACCGCTTAGCTTTCCCTATCGCAGTCCAAAATTCTTCGAGCCGCGGGAAGACGGGTTGAAGTGGCTTTCTGTCGCAAAACAGGAGACCGGTCTGCCGATCGTTACCGAGGTGATGGAGATCTCAAAGATCGATGTTGTCGCTCAGCATTCCGACATGCTGCAGATCGGCACCCGCAACATGCAGAATTATCCGCTTCTGACCGAGGTCGGAAAGGCGGGTATGCCGGTGATGCTGAAGCGCGGCTATGGATCGTCCTTGCGGGACTGGCTGATGGCTGCGGAATATATCGCTCTGGAGCATGACCGCCTCGGAATGGAACCGCAGATCGTATTGTGCGAACGCGGTATCGTCGCCCCCCACACACACCGGTCGACCTCGCGTTTCATGCTCGACCTGCAGGTCGTGCCGGCTGCGCAGGAAGTCACGCATTTGCCGGTCATGACCGATCCTTCGCACGCTACTTTCTGGCAGCCATGGGTGAAGCCGATGATGTTGGCCTCACTTGCCGCCGGAGCCGATGCCTTGATGCTGGAGGTTCACCCGGATCCGCGCAACGCTGCTGTCGATCCGCTGCAGGCGAGCTCGTTCGAGGAGTTCGATGACATGATGCGCGCGATGCGGCCCGTTGCCTCGGCGATCGGGCGAACGCTGGATGCCGGAAGCAACGTATAAGTTACACTCGGCCGGGGTCAGAGAGCGGACGTGTTCGCCGGTTTCTCTCTGGCGCCGGCGATTTCGGCCGTGATCATCCGCTCCATCTCTTCCTCTTCCTCTTCGAGTTGGGTTTCGGACGTCGAACTGTTGATGCGTTTAATGATCAGGGTCACTACGATCCAGAATAACGCAGCAATTCCGGCGAACATTCCGGCGATCATTCCCGCAGCTTCGAGGAAAGCGAGATGCATTTTCGTTTGCCATGGCTGAATTGGGACCACCCGACGATGGTTATCGGATCTATGGGGATTTAAGCGTGGGATGTCAAAGAATTTGAAAATTCTCGCCTGCTGTCACCGACTTGATTACTCGGGCGCCCCGTTGCTGCTGTTCCGATTGATGAAGGCTTTGGCTTCGCGCCACGATATCACCATCCTTGGGCCGGATGTTTCGGATGAAGAGACGGTTCTGGAAAAGGATTACGCGGCGCTCGGCATCCCGGTTGTAAAGTCTGCCTACCTCTCGAAATTCGATCTTCTTGTCGGCAATACACTGCTTTCCAACAGTCATGTGGTCAATGCCGCCGGGAAGGTGCCGACCGTTTTCTGGGTTCACGAACCGGCCGACGGCCTGTCGGGGATCAAGAGGGGACGCATCGATCCGACGGCATTCAAGCTCGCTGACCAGGTCGTGTTCCCCACGGCTTGGCAGGCGAACACGCTCTACGGGCCATATGTGCAGGGGCGCGAAGTCGAAATCGTGCCTTACGGCATCGAGCCGAGGGCGGTTCCGCGGAGCAAGCCATACTCCCTTCCCGAGGGGACTCATGCGTTGCTGCAACTTGGGTGGCTGGCCTCACGTAAGGGGCAGGATTTGACGGTGGCTGCGCTCGAACGCCTGGAGGATCCGTCGATCCATGTGTTTCTTGCGGGCGCTGATAGTGTGCGGCCGAAATTTGCGGAACGGCTGAAAGCGAAAGTGGAAGGGTCGCCGCTGCTTGCGCAGCAAGTCCATTTTCTCGGGCCATTGGCGCCGGATGTGGTCGATGCGTATCTCGCGCATGTCGACGCATTGCTGTTTCCAACCAATGACGACCTTATCAGCGTCTCGATCCTAGAGGCGATGGCCCGCAAGACCTGCGTCATCTCGAGCGACTTCGGCCCCATCCCTGAAACCGTCATCGACGGTGAAACCGGGCTGCTTTTTCCTGTGCGCGGAGTTGATGCATATGCCGAATGCATTCGGCGTGTCGTCGCGGATCCAGATCTGAAAGAGCGGCTGGCACTTGGCGGATACGAGATATACCGGCGGAAACACTCCTTCGAGGACCACGTTGCCGCGATGGAGCAGGTGTTTCTGAAGGCCGCGTCGGCCTGATACGGCGCCACTATCTGCAATTCCTGGAAGGATATGCGGCCCAGCCGCCACGGCAGGCTTGACTCGGATTATATCTGCACATAAAAACATAAAGACATCTTTATATGATTGTGCGGTTAAGTCATGGAAACATTGCTGCAGGGCCTCAGAGCCGTCTCCGAGCCGACCCGTCTGCGCATCCTGAATCTCTGCGCACATGCCGAGCTCTCCGTCACCGAGCTGGTCCAGGTTCTGGGCCAGAGCCAGCCGCGGGTCTCCCGTCACCTCAAGCTGATGGTGGATGCCGGTCTTCTGAACAGGCATCAGGAAGGCAGCCGCGCCTTCTACCGTCTTGCGGAGAACAGCGACGTCTCCGATCTCGCCCGCATCCTTGTCGACCTCACCCCCGACGATGACGACGTCATCGCGGTCGACCTGGAACGCCTCGAAGAAATCAAGGTGCAGCGGGCGCAGGTGGCCGAGGAGTATTTCCGTCGCAACGCACAGAACTGGGAAGACCTGCGCGGGCAGCATATCGACGACGAGGAGGTCGATGCCCGGCTGAAACGCCGGATCACAAGTGCGCCCGTTCGCGATCTGCTCGATATCGGCACCGGCACGGGACGTGTGCTGCGTCTGGTGGGGGAAGAGGTGCGCTCCGCCGTCGGATTGGACAATTCCCGCGAGATGCTGGCCATTGCGCGCAGCTATCTCGATCAGGACACGCTGCGGAACTGCCAGGTCCGGCACGGCGACATGTACCGCCTGCCTTTCCCGGCCCACCGGTTCGATGCCGTGACCGCGAACATGCTCATGCACTATGCGGACAATCCCGGCGAGATGGTGCGGGAGGCGGCGCGGGTCCTGCGTCCGGGCGGCCGGCTGGTGCTGGTCGATTTCGCCTCACATGATCTCACCGAGCTTCGCGAACTCCACGCCCATCGCTGGCTCGGCTTCTCGGATGCCGACATCGAGCGTCTCTTCAATAAGGCGGGCCTCGAACTCCAGAATGTCGAGCGGATCGATGGCGGCGCGCTCACCGTATGTATCTGGACCGGCCGGAGCCGGATCGAAGTCGCCAATGACCTGGTTGCGGAGGCACTCTGATGACCGAAGATCTTTCCGTCAGTTTCGAGTTCTTCCCGCCGACCAGTGAGGCAGCGGAAGCGCGACTTTGGAACACGGTCGAGAAGTTGGCGCCGCTGCGCCCGGCCTTCGCCTCCGTTACTTACGGAGCCGGGGGCACGACCCGCGAGCGCACACTGAAAATCGTGAAGACACTGAAGCGGGACGGCCGCATGGAGCCGGCGGCGCACCTGACCTGCGTCGGGGCCGAGAAGGCCGAGATCGACGCCATCGCGCGCGACTGGCTGGATGAGGGGATCACCCGTCTGGTCGCGCTGCGCGGCGATCCGCCCAAAGGTTCCGGCCATTACACACCGCATCCGGGCGGTTACGAGAACGCGGCTGCGCTGGTGGCCGGCCTTCGCGAGATCGGGGATTTCGACATCTCCGTCGCCGCCTATCCCGAGGCGCATCCGGATTCGCCGTCGGAGGCTGCCGACATTGCCAATCTGAAGGCTAAGATCGATAACGGTGCGGCACGGGCGATCACCCAGTACTTCTTCGATGCGGATCTCTTCCTGCGCTTCCGCGACAAGGTCGTTGCGGCGGGAATCGATGTGCCGATCGTGCCGGGGATCATGCCGATCACCAATTTCGGCAAGCTGGTGAATTTCAGCAAGGCGTGCGGCGCGACGGTTCCGAACTGGCTGCATGAGCGCTTCGAAGGGCTGGACGAGGATCCCGAGACGCGTGAGCTGGTCGCTGCCAGCACGGCCGCCGATCTCTGCCATCAGCTGATGCTGGAGGGCGTGAACGACTTCCATTTCTATACGCTGAACGTTCCGTCGCTCACCTATGCCACCTGCCACCTGCTCGGCATTCGCCCGGACGTCTCGGAGGCGGCATGATCGGAAGCGGAGAGAGGGTTCCGCACGCGGCCCCCGCTCCAGCGGGCCAGCTCGCCCGTTGGGTCGGTCAGAACGGTTGCGTCGAAGCCTTGAATATTGAGCGTCCGAAGCTGGTCATGAAGGTGCACCGGCGCTTCGTGAAAGCGGGCGCGGAGATCATCTTCACCAATTCCGGCAATGCCGCACCGCAGCTTCTGCGCAATTTCCGCATGTTTGACGAAGCCTTCGCTGTCAGTTTTCTTGGCGCCGAGCTCGCCCGCACAGTGGCGAACGAGGCGACACACCGGGTCCATGTCATCGGCGACGTTCGTCTGCCGTCGCGGGTCCCGGTGACCGGCTTCATGACGGAAGAGGAGCTCGGCTCTGCTGCCCGCTGTCTGGTTTCGGCGCAGGTCGCCGGCGGTGCCGACGCGGTCTTGATGGACGTTCCTGCCCGGCCGAACCAGCTTGTCGCGGCGCTCAACGGCGCGCGCTGGGGGATGACGGAGGCGCGGCGGAAGGTCCCGCTGATGCTCCTGATGCGCCCGGCGGTGCTGCCTGGCCGGGTCGATCCCGGCAGATTGCATGACGAGCTTGCCGAAGCGGCAACGGTTGCCGCGACGGCCGGGATTGCGGCGCTCGGCGTCAATCCGGGGGACATTCCGGAAACAACGCCGGAGCTGCTGGAGCATGTCCTGCCCTATTGGGGAGGTTCCATCGCGCTCAGCCCTGCTGCCGACGCGGCAACCGTTCGGACCCTTTGCGAGGACCCGATGCTGGGCGGACGGCTCGCCTTTCTGCCTTCTTCCTCGCCGCGCGATCTCCGGCGCGTCATCAAGACGAACCTCGGAACCGCGGCGGCAGTCATTCAACGGAGAAACCGGACATGACCCGCGATCAGCGCAAAGCGGCGTTCGACCTTCTGGCGGGCGAGCGCATCCTCGTGATGGATGGCGCGATGGGAACCATGATCCAGGGCTACGGCCTGGACGAGGCGGGCTATCGCGGCGAGCGGCTGAAGGATCACAGCCACGATCTGCGCGGCAACAACGATATCCTCAACCTGACCCGTCCCGATATCGTCGAGGAGATCCACCGCGCCTATTTCGAGGCCGGGGCGGATATCGTCGAAACCAATACCTTCAGTGCCACCTCGATCGCGCAGGCGGATTACGAGGCGGAGCATCTGGTCACGGAAATCAATGTCGAGGGCGCGCGTCTTGCAAGGCTCGCGGCGGACAAGGTTCAGGAAGAGAACCCGGGGCGCATCTGTTTCGTTGCCGGCGCGCTCGGCCCGACCAACAGGACCGCGTCGATTTCACCGGACGTGAACGATCCGGCCTTCCGCAACGTCACCTTCGATACGCTGGTCGCGTCGTACAAAGAGGCGGCACGCGGTCTCGTCGAGGGCGGCGCCGACCTGCTGCTGGTCGAAACCATCTTCGACACGCTGAACGCAAAGGCGGCGCTCTTCGCTATCGACGAGCTGGAGGAGGAGACCGGCGTGCATTTGCCGTTGATGATTTCCGGCACCATCACCGATCTTTCGGGCCGGACCCTCTCCGGTCAGACGCCGGAGGCCTTCTGGAACTCCGTCAGGCACGCCAGACCGGTCAGCGTCGGGCTCAATTGCGCGCTTGGGGCGAAACAGTTGCGGGGCTTCCTCGCCGAGCTTTCCCGTGTTGCCGAAACAAGGGTCAGCGCCTATCCGAATGCCGGCCTGCCGAACGCGTTCGGCGGCTATGACGAGACTCCGGAGGAGACGGCGGCCGAGATCGGCGCCTGGGCCCGCGACGGGCTGGTCAATGTCGTCGGCGGCTGCTGCGGCACCACGCCCGACCATATCCGCGCCATCGCCGAGGCGGTGAAGGATGTGCTGCCGCGCAAGGTCCCGGAACCACCGCGCCGGATGCGGCTGTCCGGCCTCGAGCCGTTTGAGGTGCCGGCATGAGCAACACGAGCGACAGCACCGCCCGCTTCGTCAATATCGGTGAGCGGACCAACGTCACCGGTTCCGCCCGCTTCAAACGGCTGATCCTTGAAGGCGACTACGAGACCGCGCTCGAGGTCGCGCGCCAGCAGGTCGAGAACGGCGCCCAGATCATCGACATCAACATGGACGAGGCGATGCTGGATTCGAAGGAGGCGATGGTCCGCTTCCTCAATCTGATCGCTTCCGAGCCGGATATCAGCAAGGTCCCGGTGATGATCGACAGCTCCAAGTGGGAGGTGATCGAGGCCGGGCTGAAATGCGTCCAGGGCAAGTCGGTGGTGAATTCCATCAGCTTGAAGGAAGGCGAGGAGCCATTTCTGAAGCAGGCCCGGCTGGTGAAGCGCTACGGCGCCGCCGTCGTGGTCATGGCGTTCGACGAGGTGGGCCAGGCCGACACGGCGGAGCGTAAGTTCGAGATCTGCAAGCGCTCTTACGAACTGCTGGTCGACAAGGTCGGGTTCCCGCCCGAGGACATCATTTTCGATCCGAACATTTTTGCCGTCGCGACCGGGATCGAGGAGCATAACAATTACGGTCGCGATTTCATCGAGGCGACGGCGCGGATCCGCAAGGAACTGCCGGGCGCCCATGTCTCCGGCGGGCTATCAAATCTTTCCTTCTCATTCCGTGGCAATAACACGGTCCGCGAGGCGATCCATTCGGTCTTCCTCTATCACGCCATCAAGGTCGGCATGGATATGGCGATCGTGAATGCAGGCGCGCTGCCGGTCTACGAGGATATTCCGGAGGAGCTGCGCGAGAGGGCCGAGGACGTCGTGCTGAACCGGCGCGAGGACGCGACGGAGCGCCTGCTGGAGATCGCCGAGAGCTTCCGCGGCCAGGCGAAGGAAAAGGAAGCGGATCTTTCCTGGCGCGAGCAGGATGTCGCCGCCCGGCTCTCCCACGCCCTGGTGCATGGGATCGCCGATTACGTCGAGGACGATGTCGAGGAGGCCCGCCAGGCGATGGGCCGGCCGCTCGACGTGATCGAGGGTCCGCTGATGGACGGCATGAATGTCGTCGGCGACCTCTTCGGCGCGGGCAAGATGTTCCTGCCCCAAGTCGTGAAAAGCGCCCGGGTGATGAAGAAGGCCGTCGCCGTGCTGCTGCCCTACATGGAGGATGAAAAGGACGGCGGCTCCAGCTCGAACGGCAAGATCCTGCTCGCGACCGTGAAGGGTGACGTCCATGACATCGGCAAGAACATCGTCGGCGTCGTCCTCCAGTGCAACAATTACGAGGTCATCGATCTCGGCGTCATGGTGCCGTCCGCGAAGATCCTCGAGGTTGCGAAAGCGGAAAAGGTGGACGCGATCGGCCTCTCCGGCCTGATCACGCCGAGCCTGGAGGAGATGTGCTACGTCGCCTCCGAGATGAAGCGCGAGGGCATGGGGCTGCCGCTGCTGATCGGCGGCGCGACCACAAGCAAGGTGCACACCGCGGTGAAGATCTCGCCGAACTATGACGGGCCGGTGGTCTACGTGACCGACGCCTCGCGTGCGGTCGGCGTCACTGGTAATCTCTTCTCGGCAAGCAACAGCCAGAACTTCTCCGCCGAGGTGGCGAACGAGTACGAGAAGATCCGGGCCCACCACGCCCGCGGCAGCAGCGGCGCCAAGCGGCTGACGATCGAGGAGGCGCGCGAGAACCAGGAGGCGATCGACTGGAACGCCTATTCGCCGCCGAAGCCGACTTTCCTCGGCACGAAGGTGTTCGACCATTACGATCTCGCGGAGCTGGCCGACCGGATCGATTGGAAGCCGTTCTTCCAGGCCTGGGAGCTGCACGGGCGCTTCCCCGAGATCCTCGACGACCCGAAAGTCGGGGAGGCGGCGCGGCCGCTCTACGAGGACGGCATGCGCATGCTGGAGAGCATGATCGCCGACAAATGGGTCCGCGCCCGCGCCGTGATAGGTTTCTGGCCGGCGGCTTCGGTCGGAGACGACATCGCACTTTTCACCGACGAGAGCCGGAACGAAAGGCTCAGCATGCTCCACACGCTCCGTCAGCAGCGCGTCCATAGCCGCGCTGACAGGGCGAACCTCGCGCTGGCGGACTTCGTCGCGCCGCTGGAGACGGGCGTGCCCGACTATGTCGGCGGCTTCGCGGTGACGGCGGGTACCGAGATCGACGAGCGGGCGAAACAACTTGAGGCCAAGCACGACGATTACGACTCGATCCTGATGAAGGTGATCGGCGACCGCCTCGCCGAAGCTTTCGCCGAGTGCATGCACGAGCGGGTGCGCAAGGAGTTCTGGGGTTACGCGCCGGACGAGCATCACAGCAACGAGGAACTCATTGCCGAGGAGTATCGCGGCATCCGGCCGGCACCGGGATATCCGGCCTGCCCGGACCACTCGGAAAAGCCGGAATTGTTCCGCCTGCTCGATGCCGAGGCGGCGGCGGGCATCTCGCTGACCGAAAGCTTCGCCATGTGGCCTGCTTCCTCCGTTTCGGGGTTCTATTTTGCTCATCCCGACGCGCGCTATTTCGGTCTCGGGCGTATCGGCCGCGACCAGGTCGCCGACTATGCGCGACGTAAAGGTGTGTCGGTCGAACAGGTGGAACGGTGGCTCGCGTCCAATCTCGACTACGACCCCAAAGCAGAGGCTGCCTGAGCTCTGTCTTCCGCCGGGCATACGAGACGCGGTAGGCTCCTGCCGCGTCTGTATGTGTTCTGGAGGCCTGCGTGCAGGAAACACCGAGGGACAGGCTTCTCCGCGAGGAGCTGGCCGATCCGGAAAAGCTGAAAGGGCATATTGCCCGGTTGCTCGGACTGCTGACGGACCGCCTCGACCCGTCGCAGAAATGTCTCGTCTATGTTCTTGCGCAACCGAGCCGCATCGGTCATCTCGTGCTCGAGCCCTGGATGCTGCGGACCCTGTTCGGAGCGCAATATGAGCGGATCGTCATCGTCACAGGTCCGGCAGACGAGGCGGCCAACGGCGCGTTTTTCGACTATCTTCAGTCCGAATTCAAGATCATCGAGACCGACGATATCGTCCTGACCACACTCGGTTTCGTCGAGGGCGGGTCCTTCTCCATCGGCAATTTCGACTTTCTGCTCTGGACGCCGCAGACCCTCTTTCTCACCTTCACCAAAGCACTCGCCAACGGAGCGCCGCACCGGTTCTTCGCGCCAGGCGACGCATGGCTGCGGCCGGGGCGGCAATTACGCTCCGAGGCCCTCGCCCATCCGGAGCAGCCCTATGTGCTGCTTCATGTTCGTGACGATACCTATGAGCCCGAGATGGGCTATCACGCCTTCCGCTGCAATCCGGTTCAGAACTACCGGGATGCCGTGCTTCACCTGCTGGAGAGCGATCTTTCCGTTATCCGGATCGGCGATCCGACCGGCCCCAGTCTCGACATTGCGCATCCGGATTATCTCGAGCTGTCGCACCGGCCGTCTTATGACCGCTCTGCAGATTTCGCCCTCGCGGCGGAAGCGCGTTTCGGGATCGTCACGCAATCCGGTCCCTGGGCCTTTTTGCAGGCGCTCGGCCGGCCGATCCTTTTGACGAACGGCTATCCGGAACCCTATTGGGCGTTCGAGGAGCGCGAAATCGGTCTTTTCAAACATGTCCTTAAGGCCGACGGAACCGCGCTGACCTATCGGGAGATTTGCGCGCTCGAATTCGGAACGCGAGCGCTGACGAATAACAGGCTCGCGGAGCACGGCCTGACGGCAGAGAGCAATTCCGGCGCGGAGGTTCTTGGCGCGGTCCGGGAAATGCTTGAGTTTCTGGCGACGGATGTCGAACCGGACTGGAGCGCGCAGGCCCGGTTGCACGCGATCACGGCCTCTTTCGACAACAGCGTGACTGGAGCAGCGGCCGAACGCAGGGCTACGCCACGGTTGCAGCGCCGGTTGTCGCGCAGCTTTCTGAAAGCGAATCCCGATTTTCTCGATTGAGTCCGGACGGCGGTTCAGAATCCGATCGGCTCGGGAGTGTAGTGATAGGTCCGGAAGCGCGCCGTCTCGACATAGCCCAGTTTGCGGTAGAGCGAGAGCGCCCCGATATTCGTGGCCTGGGTGGCGATCAAAGACTTCTTTGCAATGGCGCTGTAGTGGGCGAAGGCGGCTCGTAGAAGGTCCGCGCCGATGCCTTGTCCTTGCTGAGTCTCGGAGACCGCAATCAGATCGACCGTCATAACGTCTTCTTCGAGAAGGCAGCCATTGAAGCCGACAACCTCGCCGTCCCGCTCTTTGATGAAGGTTCGGTCGGTGCGGCCGCTGACCTCGTTTCGGGCCCAAGCGGCCTTGACCCGCGCCGAAGCGCTCGCAGAGACCATCGGGTCCGTGCGGTACCGGTCGGTCACGAACGCGTTTGCGGCAATTTCAGCACAGGCATCCGCATCGGCCGGCACCGAGGGTCTGATGCTATTGCTCTCGAACTCCCGGTCTTGCTGGAGCAGCGTCCGCTCGAGCTGAACCAGTGTCTCGATCTCGCGAAATCCGGATCGCTGGTCGGGGCTTGGCCAGTCGGCCGGCAATCTTATTGATGCGAGAATGGCGTCTTGGGGAACCGCATCGGTAAGTCTGTTCAGAAACTCCGCGCATTTGATGGAAATGCGATAGACCGGGCCGCCCAGAATTTCCGAATCAAATGGTTGATGGCTGCAAATAGCCATGGACGTTCTAACCGTAAGTTCTTGATTGTCTCTAATTAATTCTCGTCGCGTCAGGCATTTGTATCCTAATTGGCAGTACGAATCCAATTCGCTTCGCGCCGGAAGCTTGCGGGGCACTTTCCGATTCCGACATTACAATCTTGGTCTCGGGCACCTACCTATGCCATATAGCAAGCGGGAGAGTTCCAGAAGTCGTGCGGGAAGGCCGGGCCGTCAGTTTCGCCCGGTTAAAGATTGGAACTTGTCAGCGGTGACGTTCAAACTTTTAGTCAAAATCGCAGTCAGCCTCGGCCTGATTGGATCTCTTTTCTACCAGGTTGATTTTTCGCGTCTGGTCTCAGCTGCGTTGTCTCCGTCGCTGCCGTTGCTCGCACTGGTCGTTGGCATCGTCATTTTGCAGTTCTGTGTGGGGGCCTGCCGTTGGTTCCTTCTGATCCGAGGAACGGGCGTTCCGCTCTCGCCTTGGCAGACCTTCCGGATTCTGCTCGCCGGCATGTTCTTCAATCAGGCATTGCCCGGCTCCTTGAGCGCGGACACGGTGCGCATCTGGCTAGTCAGCCGACACGGACTGCCATTGTCCCGCGCGGCGAGCACGGTGCTGCTGGATCGCACCGCCGGTCTCGTCTCCATTCTGACGCTCCTCGTCGTGACGAGCGTAACCGTCGCGAAAGTCGCGCCCGACCCCAATCTAAGCACGGTCGCGATCCTTGTTGTCGGCGGCGCGCTGGTCCTGCTGGCGATGGGACTTTCAAGCGCGGACTGGATCGCCGACATGATCGAGGATCACCGTTTCGGACGGCCTTTCGCGGCAATGTTGCGGGACTCCCGCATGCTCTGGCGCGCCGGATATCAGTCGGCGGTCGTAATCGGGCTCAGCTACCTGCTGCACATCATCAGTGCTCTCGGCCTCTGGGTCGTGTTTCGCTCGATCTCCGTCGAAGTCGACTTCCTCATGGTGCTGGGTGCGTTGCCGCTCGTGATCCTTGGAACGCTATTGCCGATCTCCGTCGGTGGCTGGGGCGTACGCGAGGGGTTGATGGTCGGGATATTCGTGATGACCGGCATGCCCGCCGAGCATGCGCTAGCGGCTTCCATTCTCTGGGGGATCTCGGTGATCGTCGCGGCCAGTCTCGGGGGGCTGCTCTGGGTCCTTAGCCGTCCGCGCAAGGAGCGGATCGGAAACGTCATTCCGACGGCCGGGGAATAAACCGTCAGCGGCCGTAGAATTCCCGAACTACCCCAATCAGATAATCGATCTGCTCCGCCGTGAGATGCTGGTCGGCGGGGAAGCTGATGATTGTCTCGGCATGACGGTCGGTGACCGGGAAGGCGCCGTCCTCGTAGCCGAGGTGGCGGAGCGCGTCCTGTTTGTAGAGCGCGATCGGGTAATGCACCTTGGCGTCGATGCCGTTGGCCTGACAATGTGAGAGCAGCTCGTCCCGGCGTTCGGCGAAGACCACGTAATTCAGATAGACTGAACGCTCGCTCTCGCCCTTGACAGCCCGGCGGACGGGAAGAGTGATTTCCGGGACATCCGCGAAGCCGGCATCGTAGCGCGCGGCATTTCGGATGCGCGCCGCGACGATATCACCGACTTTGGCGACGATCCATTTGCCGACCACGGCCTGCACGGAATCGAGCCGCGTGTTGTAGCCGAGGATCTCCATCTCGTCCCGGTTGCGCAAACCGTGATTGCGCAGCAGACGGCACATCCGGTCCATCTCCGGATCGTCGGTGACGATGACGCCGGCGTCGCCCCAGACATTGATGATCTTGAGCGGATGCATGGAAAAGCCGCCGGCGATGCCCCAGGTTCCGGCCGGGCGGCCGGCTTCCTTGGCGAGTAGGCTCTGGCAGGCATCCTCGACGACCTTGAGGCCGTGCTTCTCCGCGATCCCGGTGATCCGGGTCATGTTCGCCATGTCGCCGGTCAGATGCACCGGCATGATGGCTTTTGTCCGCGGTGTGATCGCCGCCTCGATAAGATCCGGATCGATCCCGAAGGTATCGTCGCAATCGACGAAGACGATCCGGGCCCCGGTCTCGGCGATCGCGCCGGCGGTCGCGTAGAAGGTGTTGGCGGCGGTGATGACTTCGTCGCCTGGGCCGATGCCGAGCGCTTTCAGCGGAATCTTCAGCGCGTCGGTGCCGGAGCCGACGCCTATGGCGTATTTGCTGCCGACGGCGGCAGCGAACATCTCTTCGAACTCGCCGACCACCGTACCGAGGGTGAAATCCGTCGAGCGGACGAGCGCCTTCAATTCGTCGAACACATCGTCCACATCCGCGAATTGCTGCTCGAGCGGCGAATAGCGGACTTTCATTGCCGGGTGTCCGCCCTCGGCGGCCATCAGAACGGGCCCTTGAAGAAGGGATCGGGCACGTCGATCGGAACATCGCCGCGGTCCGCGAGGATCTTCTGCTCGACTGCCGCGATCTCGGCCTCGCCGATCCCCATCATTTCTCCGGCCGTCCGGGCGATCCGGGCCGCGTCCGGATAGAAGCCTTTGACCAGGCCGCGGGAACTCGGCGTCGGATGGTCCGGCAGGCCGAGCCGCACCGGGGCGGCCTCAAGCAAATCGAAGCTGCGCGAGGTGACTTCGGAGGAAATCTCGGCGCCGATGCCGAACATGCGGAATCCGGTATCGACGGTGAGCAGCCGTCCGGTCCGGGCGACGCTCTCGACGATCGGATCGAGATTGAGCGGGCGGATGACCCGGAGATCGAGGATTTCGACGGGATAACCGGCCTCGGCTAGCCGGTCCGCCGCGCGGACCGCCTCCAGCGTCATGTAGGACGTCGCGACGATGGTGAGGCCGTCTCCCTTGCGGACGGTCCTGGGGCCGTCCAGCGGACGGTGCACATAGCCTTCGGTAACCGCGCTCGTGGTGTAATGCGACCAGCGGTGCTCCAGCACGACCACCGGATTGTCGTCCTCGACTGCCGCCGTCACCATGCCTTTCGCATCCTCTGCGAAGGCCGGCATGATGACTTTTAGACCTGGCACATGGGCGAAGATCGCTTCCAGGCTCTGCGAATGCTCCGGACCCTGGCCCCAGCCGCGGCCGACGATCATGCGCAGCACCAGCGGGACCTTGTGACGGCCGTTGCTCACATAATGCGATTTCGCGGCATTGTTCAGGATCTGCTCAAGTGCGAGCAGGGCGAACTCGACGCGCTGCAGGCTGACCACCGGACGCTTACCGGCCATGGCGGCGCCGATGGCGATGCCGATCAGGCCGTTCTCGGCGATCGGCATTTCTATCATCCGCTCCATGCCGATATGTGTGCCGATATCCTTCAGGGTACCGAAAAGGGCGGCCGGATCCTGGACGCCTTCACCGAAGAAGATTACCGACGGGTCGCGCCGCGCAGCCTCAAGCAGACCATCGCGGATCGCGGTGCCCATATTGATGACCGGCGCGTCGGGCGCGCTTTGTGGCTCAGGCATAGACATGGGCACGGGCCTCGCTCGGTTCGGGCAGAGGGGACTGAGTGGCGAAGGCGAAGGCGGCGTCGACTTCCGCCTGCACGTCCTTCTCCAGCGTGGCGAATTCGGCGGCCGTAAGCCGGCCCTGCTCCTCCAGCACCTTGCGGTAGCGCTCGAGCGGATCCTGGGCGTGCCAGACCTGAAATTCCTCTTCGGTCCGGTAGCCGATATGATTGTCGTAGTTCGGCCCGCAATGTTCCCGCCAGCGATAAGTGTCGAGCAGCAGGAAGGTCGGCGATCCGGTGCGGGCGGTCTCGACGGCCCAGAGGGCGGCGTCGCGCACTGCGTCAAGATCATTGCCGTCGACATGACGGCTCTCGATGCCGTGGGCCGCCGGAATGTCCGTTAGCGGACGGTCCGGCTGGCGGTCGGCGAGGTTGGTATAGACCGAGTAGAGATTGTTCTCGCAGACGAAGACGACCGGGAGCCCGCGCAGACGGGCGAAGTTGGCCGACTCGTGGAACACACCCTCCTCAAGGCAGGCATCGCCAATGAAGGAGATCGTGACCTTGCCATTGCCGTCGAACTTGTCGGAGAGCGCGGTGCCGGTGGCGAGTGGAATGGAACTGGCGACGATCGGAATGCTGGCCATCATGCCGGCATCCGGGTCCATCAGATGCATCGAACCGCCACGTCCGCCGATGCAGCCGTCCCGTCTGCCGTAGATCTCCGCCATCATGGCGTGCAGGTTGCCGCCCTTGGCGAGATAATGCGCATGGGAACGGTGGCTGCTGAACAGCCGGTCGTCGGGTCGCAGAGCGTCGCAGACCCCGACGGCGGCCGCCTCCTGTCCGATGGAAAGGTGGACAGGACAGCGCATCTCCTGCTCGGAATAGCGCTCTGCAATGGTTTCCTCAACCAGACGGATGCGCAGGATTTGTCTCAGGCAGCGCAGCCGGTAATCGTTCTCGACGCCTGCCGCGTTCCGCGTGCTCTCGGCCATATTTTCCGCTGCTCCCGGCTCAGACGAAATTGATATGCATGGGAGTTTCGCCTTTCATTTCGGGAAGGTCGAAGTCGCCTTTCTGGTAGCCGTCGAGAAATTCGTTCACCTTATGCTGCAGGCAGAGACTGCCGCACATTTTCTGGGCGTTGAAATCCGGGCTGGCGAGGTAGTTCATGACTTCCCAGTAACGGTCGCTATTGAAGATGTCGCGGAACCGTTCCTCGGTGATGTTACCGATATGGAACTTCTTGTAGCGTTCGTTGAACAGCATGCCGCACGGCGCCACCAGGCCGGAGCCGGACATCTGCAGCATGAAGGGGGCACCGTAGCAACGCTGGTAGCTGCGCGTTCCCTCGGTGTCGATCTTCGACCATTTGACGGTTACCTGGTAGGTGTCGTCCGAAAGCGCCTCGGCCGCGTGCAGGGTCTCGTAAAGGCTTGCGTAGCCGCCGTAGTCGACGCCGAGCGAGCCGTCCTCGTCGTCGCTACAGTGCTTGATCACAAGATAGTCCGGCCGAAGCTCCTTGCCGAGCCGAGCGAGCGGGAGAATCTGATCGTTATATTCAGGCATCAGCACCATCTGCATGCCGATCGTCACGTCGAGATTCTGTTCGCGCTTGATTTCTCCCATGGCCTTGATGTTCTCGCAGACCCGGTCGAACCAGTGTTCCTTCACGCCCATGATCTCGGCATAGCGCTGGCGTTCGCCCGCGGAGATATTCACCCGGAGATAGGTCAGGGAAGGCAGAACCTCTTCCAGTTTTCGCCGGTTCAACACGAAACCGTTGGTGCCGACCGCCATTGAGAGGCCGAGCTCGTGGCCGTATTTGCAGGCATCGACAAACACCGGAGAGATCGTGCTCTCTCCGTCCGACACGAGGCTGATCCCTTTCACACCGATCTCGGCGCAGTCTTCGAGGAATTCGAAGATCGCCTTCTTGTCGATGACCTTCCGCTCGTTCTCCTGCAGCATTGCGTAGCAGAAATGGCAGGCGAAATTACAGGCACGGGTCAGCGACATATCGATCGTGATCGGTGCGATCCGCTCACCCCGTTCCCATGCATCGATACGGTCCTTGTGCCAGGCGATCTTGGTGCCATCGAGGATCAGTTCGACGTGTTCTGTCATTCCGGTCATTGCAACGTTCCTTGGACTGCTGTCCGGGTTTCTAAAGTCGCCTGATGCGGTTCGCGTCCTTCACCACCTCGGTGAACAGTTCGATCCGCTCTCCGGTCCTGTCGCGAAGCCAGCGTTCGAGATCCATCAGCATGCCGGGTTTGTCCCATACCGGTACCTCATCCGAAAATACCAGAAACAGCCGATCATATTGGTCGATTTCGACCAGTTCGAAAGCATCGGCGGCAATTTTGTGTGCCGTCTTGAAGCTGTCGATATACGGAAGGACATAGTCCCGCTTGCCGTTCTTGTCCAAGTTCTTCCAGGCAGCGCTGAACGGCCGGTCGAAGAAATTGGTGTCTTTATGCCGCCCGAACCGGCTTTCCGCTTCCCGGCGGAGCGCGGCGACGAGCTTCAGCGGAATTGCAAAACATGCCCCGGCATTGCGCGGCGTGAGAATACCCTGCACGGGCGGGGTCACTTCGGGATCCCGCAGTCGCTGCAATGCGTAAATCAGTCCGTGTTCGACAATCTCTCGGACGGGCGCGCCCGCGGCATATTCACATAATACGTCGAGGATCGCGTTCTCGGGCGCACCTTCGGGCGCGTCGAACCACGCCTCGCAAATGCTCTCGGAACCGTCCTCAAATGCGAGACAGAGGCTGAACCCGGCTTCCTCCAGCGCAATGTCGGCGGCATCCGCCGCAACGCTCCGCCCCTTATGTCTCAGGGACTGAAGATGCTCGGAGATCTTCTCCGCAAAGGCCGCCGGCACGTCGGAGGGGTTGCTCACAGCCGCCTCAGACATTGATCTTGCTGACATGGACAAGGCAATGCTCCCCCTGATCGACAATCTTGGTTTCCGAGATCGGTTGCAGGGCATCGGCAAGAGAGTTCCGCATACCGGCAGGCAGATTTGCCGAGGATATCCTGAGCGTGAAGCCTTCGGTGCCAAAAGCACCGGCGGCCTCAACCATATTGAGGATGCTGGCAACCGGATCCTCGTCCGGAACCCACATTTCCAGGAAATCGAGGTCGACGCCGTGACTGCGCAATTGGTTGAGCAGCCTGTCCTCATAGGATGCGACGAGTTGTTCGTAGTTGATTGCCTGCTCGCTCATTCTCTCTCCCCCGGTATCAAACGGCACTCGCCAGAAAACGATTCACGACATCCGCGACGCGACGCACGTCAGCTTCGGTCATGTTCTGGTGAACCGGCAGGGTGAGGATCCGCTGGGATTGTCTTTCGGTCACAGGGAAATCACCCGCCTTGTGGCCGAGATACTCGGCGGCCGGCTGAAGGTGGATCGGTACCGGGTAGTGGATCGCCGTGCCGATACCTTGCTCTCCCAAATGGGCCTGAAGGGCATCGCGCCCGTCGACCTGGATAACGAAGGTGTGGAACGTATTGAACTCGATATCCCGGCAAGGCGGCATGAAAGCCAGTTTAGGATCGAGAAGTTCGCGATACAGCGCCGCATTGCGCCGGCGATTCTCGATCACGGTATCCATGCTGCCGAGACGGAAGTGCAAAATCGCCGCCTGGATGGCATCCAGACGCGAGACCGATCCGAACCGCGTAACGGTGTTGCGGTCGACGAGGCCATGGTTGCGGTAAAGACGCGCATACTCCGCCACATCGTCCCGGTCTGTCGTCAGAAATCCGGCATCGCCACACGCATTCAGGTTCTTGAGCGGGTGCGCAGAAAAACAACCGACATCGCCAAGCGCGCCGCTCGGAACGCCGTCATAAAGCGAGCCGATCGACTGGGCGGCATCCTCGATGATTGCGAGGCCGTGACGTTGCGCAATTTCGCGGATCGGGCCCATATCGGCGATCCGCCCTGTCAAATGGACCGGCATGATCGCCTTGGTCTTCGGGGTGATCTTTTTCTCGATCTCCGCCGGATCGATATTCTGGTCGGGAAGCACGTCGGCGAATACCGGGGTCGCACCGACATGTGCAATCACCGCAGTTGACGCGACGAACGAGTTCGGCGGCGTGATGACCTCGTCGCCGTGGCCAATTCCGAGAGCCGCCAGAGCGAGAATCAGGGCATCCGTTCCGGAGTTCAGCGTGACCACGTGCTTGGTGCCGCAACGCTTCGCCAACGCCGCTTCCAGTTTCTCGTTCCAGGGGCCGCCGACATACATGCCGCTCTTGAGGATATCCTCGATGATCGGCATGAGTTCGTCGCGCTCCTGCGCGAACTGAGCCCCGATATCCACATAGGAGATGGGGGCGGGGCTATTGCTCGTATCCGGCATATCTTTCCTGCTCATACCAAATGACCCGGCCCCGGATCGTTCGGGACCGGAATTGGGTTATTATTTCAATAGCGCGGTCAAAGCCTTGACCACGCTTACCTTGTCCACCGAATTGCGGTGACCGACGATGCCGACCTTGATCGCTCCGGCTATGTTTCCGATCAACCCGATTGTAGCAATATCCGTTCCAACTTTCGCCAGCGGCGCTGTGATGGAGAAAAAGGCGTCGCCTGCGCCCATCGTGTCGACGACCCGACGGGTGAATGCCGGAATCTGCGAAACCGGTTTCCCGGCATCGTAGGCAACGCAGCCGTGACGGCCGTGGGTGAGGATCATGCGATTGCAGTCGATCCGCCTCGGAAGCACATCCTGAGCAATTATCGCGAGGTCGCTGAAGCGATCTCCGACGGCAAGCCTGGCTTCGGGAGCATCGATGCAGATGTAGTCCGCACGCGGATATTTCGTAATGAGATTGTAGCCCCGGTTGGCGCTGTTCGTCTGAGCATTGACGGCCAGAAACGGGGAGACCTTGCAGATCAGGTCGACCGTGTTGCCGCTGATCAGTCCATGCCCGAAGTCCGCCGCCATGACGAGATCGTATTGTGGAGCCAGTTCCGAGATCTTCCGATGCAGATCGTCCCTGCTCTCCGGAGGCAGCGGCGAATCTTCTATGAACTGCACTTCGAACAGTTTTCGGACATAGGAATTGTCAACGAAACGCACTTTCCGGGTCGTGGGCGCGTTGGGGCGATAGACCGGAATGATGTTTATGTTCTCGTGCGACTGCGTCTTGATAAAGTTTTCGCGTGAGTCGTTCTGGCCGAGGCAGGTGATGATATCGACCTGCTTGCAAAAGCTCGCGACGTGGTTCGCTGCGGCGATTACGCCGCCGGCAAAGAGTTCCATGTCCTCATGTCGTGTCGACATGATGTTCTCTTTGGACGGCTGCCCGGACGGCGAAACATACTGATACTCATCGAGGATCGTGTCGCCGATCACAAGGATCCGCATGTCCTTGATGCTTTCGACCAGGGTCAGAAGTTGCTCAAGTCCGACGGTTTGCCGGATCCGGTCGAGATAGTCCTTAACTTCGGGTTCGAAAACGTCGACATGCCGGTTTATCAGCTCGCTGGAACTGAAAGTGATGTCGTCCGTAAAAACGATACGGCCACCATGCCGCTCGACGGCATTGCGCTCATCCACGATCTTGCCGGTGACATCCTGATCGGCGTCGACGTAATCCGAGCCTTTAATATATGCATCGGGCTTGATCGCATCGATCACCTCTTCGGCCGAAACGGCGTGATTGATTCCGACCCAGTCGACATATTCGAGCGCAGCCAGCATTTCGGCGCGCAGCTGATCGGTGAATACCGGCCGTCCGGGACCCTTGTGCACGTGTTCGTCGGCAGTGACTGTCACGAAGAGCACGTCGCCTTCGCGGCGGGCATGTTCCAGATGCCGGACATGTCCCATATGGAGAAGATCGAACGTCCCGTGCGCGTGCGCGATCTTCTTGCCTTCATGATGAAGACGACCGGCGATATCCGAAAGTTCGGATATGCCTTTTATCTTTTCTCGCGCACTTGGTTTCATAAATTATTCCCGGAAGACACGCTCGTAGAATGAGCCGATCATTTGGGTATCAAATGATCCGGATGAATACCAGAGGTATGGGAGTGTTTGTCCGCGGGGCAAGCGCTGCTCGCCCTTTCAGGCGTTTCATGACTCATTCTGCCTAGGCGGTCGCGCGTTCACGTTCCAAGTAGGCCCGGATGATTCGCGCTGCGAGTACGCCATTGGTGGGTCCGCCGTGAGTTGCGTCGAGGAAATCCTCGGGATCGCCGCCGAACGGAGTGACGTCCCGCAAATCTATAACTGTGGCAGTGCCGGCGAAGAGCTCGTTTATAATTCCCGAAAGTCTGTTGATCTCAAGGATGACGTCTCTGTTGGAACGAGTCTGTTTGAACAATTGCGGATGGTACGGAGGAATGACGAACAGGATCCTGCGGCATCTGCCGTTCACCTTGTTCCGGAACTGTTCGAACCTTACGCGGACGTGTTCGTCGCCGATCTTCCTGGAACCGCTCAGACGGTTGAAATACGCGGAGATCCCGGATTTCAACTCATGCTCCGAATATTGATATTTGGCAATCTGTGCGCCGTTCCTGATGAAATGAGAATCCCCGTTCTGTTGCAGGACTTCTTTCATATCGTCATCTACTGCCCCGAACCTGATGAGGTTAAGGCGCCGTTGTCTGATATTTTCCTCGCGTCGTTTCAGAAAATCATAATCGATGGCGCCTAAATACTGGGAAAGATGCTTGCTGAGCTCCGGAACATCGGCCGCGGCGGCACAAGGGACATCCAGGAAGCCGGCGATGCGATCGATGTCCAGCCCGATAACGAGGGTATCGATCGGCTGTGTAATCGTATCAAGAAAGAATCCGACCGCGGCGAAGTAGTCCGGAAGCGAAGCACCGCCAAGGTAAAAATTGAAAAACTTGTTGTCGCCGTGATCCAGGTCCTGTGCGCTTAAAACCTTGAAATTGCTTGAGGACAGAGTGAACGAACGGTAGATGTCTGGCGTCTTTTGAAGTAGTCGGACTTTATCTTTGGCCATTTCGGTGCCGTCCGAAACAACAAGACTTTCCGCAAAGTCTCCAGCCTCGATACGTTCGGCGAGTTGACGAATTGACGAGATGGACTCGAATTTGTCAAAGCCGACCTCAAGCGGCGACGGAACAGACTTTCCGATCCGTTCTTCGAGGAAGAGGATCAAGTCGACGATTGCCAGTGAATCGAGCAATCCCGAAGACAGCATCGATCCGCCTTCGATCTGTTCGTTTGTAATCTTTAGGCGATTTCTCAGAAATGCGGCGATCGCGGCGTCGAGAGGCAGCGAGGTATCTACGGTCACGTCGCCGTCAGTTTCCCTCATTTCGAAGAAGATCTTCCGCGCGCTTTTTCGCGAAATTTTTCCGGACGAGGATTTTTTCAATGCCATGTGCGGCAGTGTTTCGACGACCGCCGGGATAAAGTTGAAGCGGCTCAGGATTTTGTTCTTAACTCGCTTTACAAGATCGGCGATCTCGTCCGGGGCTGAGAGATGGGTTTCCAAGAGGATCACGATGTCGGACGTTGCCGGATCGCTAAGAGAGACACCGATGGCGGCGCCCCTACCCGGGATGACGCCTTCCAGATCCCAGAGCGCTTCTTCGATCGTGACGGGATCGTAGTTCGCGCCGTAGGCGATGATCATATCGTCCTTACGCCCCGTCACGAATAGATGGCCGTCTCGGATGACGCCAAGGTCACCGGTGGCAAAGAAACCATCAACGAGGTCATCGCTCATTGAACGGCGCATTTTGTAATAGCCGGACATCAGCGACGGGGACCGGACCTGAATGCTGCCGAAGTGACCGTCTTCCAGGGCCTTGTCGTCATTTCCGACAACTCGGAACTCGGTGTCCGCGATCGGGACGCCGGAGCTGACAAAGACCGCGTCGCCGTCACTTACCGGCTCGCCGATCGAGAAGGAACCCGGGTCCAGATGGGTTCTTTGTTGCGGGACATCGGGCCTAGTGGTGGTCATGGCGAAGGTCGTTTCGGCCATCGCGTAGCAGGAATGGAGTTGCCTTTCGCTTATCCCGCAATTTGCGAAGGCATCGATGAAAGCCTGCTGGGCAGCATGAGTTACAGGCTCCGAGCAATTTGTGATCATGCGAAGGGACGACAGATCGAACGTCCCGTGCAATGCCGGCTTGTACCATCTCGCCATATACGAATAAGCGAAATTGGGGAGCCATATGTGTGTGGCTTTGCTTTCCTCAATCCTTCGCAGGAACCATTCAGGATGCGCAAGCCAGTCAAACGGTGACATGTGCGTTGTTGGAACAGCCGTTAGCAACGGTGTCCAGAAGCAGCAGATCAGCCCCATATCGTGATACAGCGGCAGCCAGCTGCAGATGCTGCTGGCCTCATCCAACCCGATAGCGGCCGAGTACCTGGAAACCTGCTCCAGCAGTGCCGTTTCGGAGATTTCTACGCCTTTTTTAAGTCCGGTTGTTCCGGAGCTGTACTGAATGAGGATGGGGGCGTCACCGTGGCGTTCCTGGAAGCCTATCGGGGTCTTGCTGCCCGCGCTGACGACGGCTGACGCGCTGAGCGTGTTCAGGTTGAAGCGAGAGACGTAAGGATTTGTGCCTTCGTCGACGATTGTCAGCGACGGTTGCAGTTCGGCGACAAGTTTCGAGATCATCTCCGCATAATCTTCATGGGAGATCTTGGGGTTTGGAGGTGTCAACACGACCGGTACCCCCCCGGCGTGGATAACGCCGAGAATGGACAAGAACAGCGCGGTTTGGTGCGACATGCAGATCAGGACATGGTCACCGATCCCGATGCCTCGCTCCTTCATGACAGTCGCGGCGCGCGCGGCCCCGAGAGTGAACCCCCGGTAATCGAAGGGATGCGGAATGTTCTTGCTGTCGATGATATTGAAGAACGGTTGAGTGCCGCGCGCACCAAAATTGGCCTGGATCTGTGCCCGGACTGTTTCTTCGATTCTCATACTATCAATTCGGCTATCGGAAGGGGAGGCCCGCTCCGGAAAGGGTCAGGCGATAACCAACCGGTTCATGTATCCGATCTGATCGTCGGAATAGGCTCCCGGATAGCGCTTCTGCATTTCCTCAATGAAACCCGGAACTTCCACTGGAGTCACCGGGTCCTTGATCGTCGGAAGCATCGTGTAGAGCGCCTGGAACAAGAGCCGCTTCTTGCCGGAAGGGACCAATCCCTTGTGAATAGAGCCTGTATTTCCAAGCAATGCGGATCCGGCTTTACCGGTCTTGGTCACGATCCGGTCAGATCCGAAGAGCTCTTCTATTTCGGCATCAGTCTTGCGCTGTTTCGCAAGTATCTCGTTGTAGTGCTTGAGCTTTTCTTGGTCGCCTTGCGCTTTTTCCGCAGCGAACCGGTAATTCTGTCCGTAGTCGCCGGTATTGCGGACATAAACATGAGGCCCGCTCTCGTCGTCTACGTCCGTCAAATAGATGAAGAGTTTGCAGAAGCGGTAGCAATGACGGTCAATATGGAACAATTGTGCATGCTCGGCTTCCTCGCGGCCTGGATAGGACCACCACATAGAAAGGCCCATCACTGTCGGCATAACCCCGAGATAGCGCGCCGCAACTCCGATCACGCGCGGGTGGTTCGCGAGATATATCAGGTGCGGAGCGTGAACGATATCCTCACGCCTATAATTGGCGACGCTGACTTGCGGTGGCGCCTCCTCCGGGAGGAAGTCCGGCAGGGACTTGTCCCAAGCGTAATGGGTTTTCTTGTCCTTGAGGTAGTCGAAGACCTCGTCGCGGACGTCCTGCGGCGCCAGATTGCCGAGTTCGGCGTACCCGTCGCCCGACATTTCCTTACCAAGCCGATTCAACTGGTCTGCATCTTCTCCCGGCGGGTTCTGCAGCGTGAACCCCTGAATATCGTTAAGGGACTTCGCCACCATTCCAGCGAAAGCCGAGTAAGACGGAAGTCCGATATTGTATCGCATCCGAAGAAGGAACTGCTTGTACCACTCAGGATTGTCGTATGCGAATTTCGTGCTTGCGGGAGTCTGCATCATGGAACCTAATCCGTTCTATTACGGTGCCAACCGGGATCTGACATCGTCGAAATTGCTGGTATCGAACCCCTACCTATCATGCAATCCTAAAGTGAGGCACGGCCAGATTAAATTCTTGGCGCTGTCCTGCGGGTTTTGACGATATCCCGCCCGTTTGCGGAGTGGGCACAGCCCGGTCCGCGCCGGCAATGCGCAGTCAGTCTGACGCTCAGCTAGGATGCTCTGCTATAGGCAGTGTTTCCTCAAGGATCTTTGAAACCCGGCGGGGCGGAGGTCAAGACGCGTTAGAAGATCTCGGATGTTCAGTCGCTTGGAATAGGGCCTGAAAGCAGGAAGAGATTTAGCTGCCTCAGTTGATCCGCTCCGACCTCCACCGTGATCGCAGGCAGTTTTTGAACTGTTGAGAACCTCTCTAGGATCGGAAACGGATCATCCCACTTCGCCACCAGGAGGACCGTGTCGCCGGGCTGCGGCTGATAGCGCTCGGCCAGCTCGTAGTGATGGTCTGGATGGCCGTCATAATCCCACATCAGCGGTCGCCGCTTGAGGTCCCGGAGCGCGTAGAGCAGTGAGGCCATGGTCTTGCGGTCCTCGGTCAGCCAGATCGCACCCGGATGCGCGGCAAGCACCGGGCGCAGCTGATCGGCGACCGCGTCCCAGGCGCGCAGGCGCCGGAGCGGGTCTTTCTTCAGTGGAACCTCGACGCCCGGCAGGTTCAGGAAGAAGAAGCCGAGCACGGCGGTGGCCAGCAGGTTGAGACCGATCCCGGCCGCGACGAGTTTCACCAGCTTTCGGCGCAGTAGCCAGCCGACGGTCAGGATTGTGGCGGAGACATAGGCGGTCGCCGCCCAGTTGGCGTTGGCCCGGCTGAGGAAGGATTGCACGGTGATGATCGCCAGCACCGGCAGGCAGAAGGCGAGCAGCAGGCGTTCGGTGCCGCCCGCCGGATCGCGTCGCAGCACGGCGAGGCGCCAGAGCAGGGCGGCGAACAGGACCGGCCCGAAGACGCCCGCCTGACTGCCGACGAATTCGAGCATTTTGCCGATATGGAAGAGATCGCCCTTCAGGTTCGTGTTCTGGCCGACATGGGTGAAGGTCACCCAGCCGGACTCGATGTTCCAGAGCAGGTTCGGGGCGAAGACCGCCAGGGTCGCGACGAGCGCGACCAGCGCTTTCCGGCTCGTGAGCCAGGCACGGTGGGTGGGTGTCGCGAGGGTGACGAGGAGCAGGCCGAAAACAAAATAGGCCATGGCATATTTCGCGAGGAAACCGGCTCCGGCGGCGAGGCCGAGCAGCAGCGGCCAGCCGAGCGCATCGCTCTCGAGGCTGCGCACGAAGGCGAGCAGGGCGACAGCCCAGAGGAAGAGCAGCGGAACGTCTGTCGAGATCAGGAAACTCGAGAGCGAGGCCGCCGGCAGGGTGGCGAAGCTGAGGCCCGACCAGAACCCGGTGCGGCGGCTTCCGGTCAGGGACACGGCGATGCCGTAGATCGCGAGCGAGGTGCCGGCATGGAGCGGGGGCGAGGGCGCGCGGATGCAGGCGGTCCCGTCCCCGCAAATCGCCTCGGCGGCCGAGATCACGAAGGCGATCAGTGGCGGCTTGGTGTAGTAGCCCCAGGCCAGATCCCGGCTCCAGGACCAGTATTGTGCCTCGTCGCCATGCAGTCCGAGCGTGCTGAAGCCGAGCACGGCGAGACGGGCGGCGGTGAGGGCGGCAAGTGCGATCAGGAGCCATAGAAAATAGGGCTGTTCCCGGTCGGATGTGACGGTCTGCATGCGCTGTGCGGCTTTCCGTTTTCTGCGGTAACGCTTCGCCTTAGCCGAGCGGGCTTCCGGAAACAATCGGAATCGCGGACTGCGGCGAATTCACTCTTGCGATCCGAGTTCCTTGCCGAAGTCACGGCGACCCGGTACGACAATTGCGACAGCGTGAGAAAGAGGTGGCCAAGGCAATGTCGGTCCTGGACAACGAAACCTTGATGGCGCTCGCGGAGGAATTTCCCGAGACATCCCGAGACGCCTGGATGGCGGCCGTCGAGACGGCGCTGAAAGGCGCCCCCTTCGAGAAGGTGCTGACGCGCCAGACCTACGAGGGTCTGCGCCTGCAGCCGATCTATACCGCCGAGGACGCGCCGGATGGCCGTGCGGCGCCGGTCGTGGTTGGAACCCGGACGGAAACCGGCTGGGACGTGCGTCAGATGCAGGCGCATGGCGATCCGGCCGAGGTCGCGAAGGCGGTGAAACAGGACCTGGAGCGCGGCGCGACCTCCATACTGCTCCGGATCGACCGTCCCGGAGTGGACGGCGTCGTCGTCGGGTCAGTCGAGGATCTCGGCCGGGCACTCGACGGCGTCCACCTCAATATGGTGCCGGTCGCCCTCGATGCGGGCGCCTATGCGCCGCGCGCGGCGGCCCTGTTGGAAGAGCTTTGGTCCAAGCGCGGTAATGCCGCGGGCGAGGTATCCGGGAGTTTCCGGATCGATCCGCTCGGTGCGCTGGCCCGCGAAGGCTGGTTGCCGAACACGCTGGATGCCGCTCTTGCGGAGCTGGGCGAAACCGCCTCCCGCACCGCATCCGCGTATCCCAAAGTCCGCGCCGTCGGCGTCGACACGGCGCCCTATTACGAAGCTGGTGCGAACGAGGTCCAGGATCTCGCTTTCTCGATGGCGACAGCGATTGCCTATCTCCGTGCGATGGAGACGGCAGGGCTCGATGTTGCCGCCGCTGCCCGGCAGATCGAATTCAGTTATGCGCTCGGCGTCGATGTCTTCCAGGGTATCGCCAAGCTACGCGCTGCGCGCAGGCTCTGGGCCCGGATCCTCGAGGCGTCCGGTGCCGATGCCGCCGCGGCGCCGATGCTGCAGCATGTGGTCACCGCAGAGCGGGCGATCGCCGGCCGCGATGTCTGGGTAAACATGCTGCGCGCCACGGTCTCGACCTTCGCCGCCGGTGTCGGCGGAGCCGACAGCCTCACGGTGCTGCCCTATGACAGCGCCTTTGGCCTGCCGGACGGGTTTGCGCGCCGGATTGCCCGCAACACGCAGATCATCCTGATGGAAGAGTCCGGCCTGCACCGGGTTGCCGACCCGGCGGGCGGGTCTTGGTATGTGGAGCGGCTGAGCGACGAGTACGCGTCCCGCGCCTGGGTGCTGCTGCAGCAGATCGAGCGCGACGGCGGCATGGCGGCGGCGTTGACTGCCGGCGCGGTTTCGAAGCTGGTGGCCGATGGCTGGGCCGAGCGGGAGCGCAATGTCGCCCGCCGCAAGGAGGAACTGACCGGCGTCAGCGCCTATCCGAACCTGAAGGAAGAGACCGCGACCGGCCTGACGGTCGACCGGGAAGCGCTCCGGGCCAAACTCGGTGCCGGCGCTTGGCCGAACCGAGGCGATGCGGGAGCCAACTTGGAGCCGCTTGCCAGGCATCGGCTGGGCGAGGGATTCGAGGCGCTGCGAGATGCAAGCGATGCTTTCCTCGCGAAGACAGGCAAACGCCCGGCGATCTTCCAGTTGAATATCGGGACCCCGGCCGATTTCACGGCACGGGCGACCTTTGCGCAGAACTATTTCGCCGCCGGCGGGATCGAGAGCGCTCCGGCAGAGAGCGTCGATGAGTTCGCGGCGAGCGGCTGCCGTTTTGCCGTTCTCTGCTCCTCTGATAAAATCTATGGCGAAGAAGCAGCGGAAGCCGCCGGAAACCTGAAACGGGCGGGCGCGGAACGGATCTTCCTCGCAGGCCGTCCGGGCGACAATGAAGCGGCTTGGCGGGATGCGGGCATAGACGGGTTCATCTATGTCGGTGACCAGACCCTGGCCACGCTTCGCGAGGTCGCCGCAGGATTGGGAGTGATCGAGCAATGAGTGCGATACCCAATTTCTCCGAGATCGATCTCGGTGCCCCCGCGGGTAGCGGAAAAGTCGAAGGCAAGCTCTGGGAAACCCCCGAGCGGATCGGTGTGAAGCCGCTCTACACGGCCGAGGATATCGAAGGGCTCGACTTCCTGAAGACCTGGCCGGGCCTGCCGCCGTTCCTGCGCGGTCCCTATCCGACCATGTACGTGAACAAGCCCTGGACGGTCCGGCAATATGCCGGCTTCTCCACGGCGGAGCAGTCGAACGCCTTCTACCGGCGCAATCTGGCTGCGGGGCAGAAGGGGCTCTCGGTCGCCTTCGACCTCGCAACGCACCGGGGCTATGACAGCGATCATCCGCGCGTCGTCGGCGATGTCGGCATGGCGGGAGTCGCGATCGACAGCATCCTCGACATGCGCCAGCTCTTCGACGGCATCCCGCTCGACCATATGAGCGTTTCCATGACCATGAACGGCGCCGTACTGCCGGTCATGGCGCTCTACATCCTCGCGGCGGAAGAACAGGGCGTCTCTCCGGAGAAGCTCAGCGGCACCATCCAGAACGACATCCTCAAAGAGTTCATGGTCCGCAACACCTACATCTACCCGCCGTCGCCTTCGATACGGATCATCTCCGACATCTTCGGCTTCACCTCGGCGAACATGCCGCGTTTCAACTCGATCTCGATCTCCGGCTACCACATGCAGGAAGCCGGTGCGACGGCGGACCTCGAGCTCGCCTACACGCTGGCGGACGGGGTGCAATACGCGAGGGCCGGGATCGACGCGGGCCTCGATATCGACGCCTTCGCGCCGCGGCTCTCCTTCTTCTGGGCCATCGGCATGAACTTCTTCATGGAAGTCGCCAAGATGCGGGCCGCGCGCCTGCTCTGGGCGAAGCTGATGAAGCAGTTCGACCCGAAGAGCCCGAAGAGCCTCAGTCTGCGCACCCATTGCCAGACCTCCGGCTGGTCGCTGACCGCACAGGACGTCTTCAACAATGCGGTCAGGACCTGCGTCGAGGCGCTGGCGGCGACTCACGGTCACACCCAGTCGCTGCATACGAACGCGCTGGACGAGGCTCTGGCGCTGCCGACGGATTTCTCCGCCCGCATCGCCCGCAACACCCAGCTTCTGATCCAGCAGGAAACCGGCACCTGCAACGTCATCGATCCGTGGGGCGGCAGCTATTATGTCGAGCGGTTGACCCACGATCTGGCGCAGCGTGCCTGGGCCCATATCGAGGAAGTGGAAAGCTTCGGCGGCATGGCCAAGGCGATCGAGGCCGGCATTCCGAAGATGCGCATCGAGGAAGCCGCCGCCCGCACTCAGGCGCGGATCGACAGCGGCCGGCAGACCATCGTTGGCGTGAACAAGTACCGCATCGACGAGCCCGAGAATGTCGAGGTCCTGAAGGTCGACAATCAGTCGGTCCGCCGCCAGCAGCTCGAGAAACTGGAGCGTCTGCGCGCGGAGCGGGACGAGACCGAGACCCGGAAAATGCTCGACAGGCTGACCGAGTCGGCTTCCTCCGGCGAGGGCAACCTGCTGGCGCTCGCGGTCGACGCGGCGCGAGCGCGGGCCACGGTCGGGGAGATCTCCGACGCACTGGAGAAGGTCTACGGACGGCATGTCGCGGAGGTGAAGACCGTGTCAGGCGTTTATGCAAGTGAGGTCGGCAAGGGTGCCGACGCTGTGGAAGAGGTTCGAAAGGCTGTCGATGCCTTCGAGGCCATGGAGGGGCGACGGCCCCGGATTCTGATTGCCAAGATGGGCCAGGACGGGCACGACAGGGGTCAGAAAGTGATCGCCTCGGCGTTCGCCGATCTCGGCTTTGACGTCGATATCGGTCCGCTCTTCCAGACCCCGGAGGAGGCGGCGCGGCAGGCGGTGGAGAACGACGTGCATGTGATCGGTGCGAGTTCGCTCGCCGCCGGTCACTTGACGCTGGTCCCGGCGCTGAAGGCGGAGCTGGAGAAGCTCGGCCGGGAGGACATCCTGATCGTGGTCGGCGGTGTGGTTCCGCCGCAGGATTACGACGCGCTCTACAAGGCCGGTGCCAAGGCGATCTTCCCGCCGGGCACCGTCATCAGCGATGCGGCGGTGGACCTGATCGGCAAGATCGGCGAGGTCCTCGGCCATACCGACGAGGCGGCGTGACCGTTCCTTCCTTCGCGTGGACCGCATGACAATGGCTGAACCGGCTGCCGCGCCGAAGCGGCGCCAGATGAGCGTCGACGACTATGTCGAGGGTGTCCGGTCGAGCGACCGGGCGATCCTCGCGCGCGCCATCACCCTCATCGAAAGCCGCAATCCGGCACACCGTTCCCAGGCGCAGGAGGTGCTGAACGCTCTTCTGCCGTTCTCCGGCGAGGCGCGCCGGATTGGCATCACGGGCGTGCCCGGCGTCGGCAAGAGCACCTTCATCGAGGCGTTCGGCAAGATGCTGACCGGCGCCGGCCACAAGGTCGCGGTGCTGGCGGTGGACCCGTCGAGCAACCGGACAGGCGGCTCTATCCTCGGCGATAAGACGAGGATGCAGGAACTTGGCCGCGATCCCGATGCCTATATCCGTCCCAGCCCTTCGGCGGGAACGCTTGGCGGTGTCGCAAGGGCGACGCGCGAGACCATGGTGATCTGCGAAGCGGCCGGTTTCGACCATGTCATCGTCGAGACGGTCGGCGTCGGCCAGTCCGAGACCGTGGTCGCCGAGATGGTGGATTTCTTCCTCGTCCTGATGCTGCCCGGTGCCGGGGACGAGTTGCAGGGGATCAAGAAGGGCGTGCTGGAGATCGCCGATATGATCGCGGTCAACAAGGCTGACGGCGAGATCAAGTCGCGCGCCCGACGGGCGGCCGCGGAATACCGCCGGGCGCTCGAGATCATGACCCCCGCGAGTCCGAACTGGCGTCCGCCCGTCTCGACCTGCAGCGCGCTGACGCGCGATGGCCTTGCCGATATTCTTGCCGAGATCACCCGGCACCGGGAGATCCTGAGCGGAACGGGCGAGTTCCAGAAGAAACGCCAGGAACAGCAGGTGCGCTGGATGTGGGCAATGGTGCGCGAACGACTGATGGCGCGTTTCGAGGAAGATGAAGCGGTCCGCAGACTGGTGACGCAGCTTGAAGACGAGGTCGCTGGAGCGAAACTGACCGCGAGCGCTGCCGCGGACCGGCTTCTGGCGGCCTTCGGCTTTGAGCGGGACTGACCGGCGCATTGACAAGCGATCCGGTCCGCGCCAAGTCAGAGCCGTCACAGATCACGGGATGAAACATGGTTGCTGAGACCGACCTTGCGGCGCCGGAACGGTCCATAGCCGAGGAACAGGAAGAGCTGATCTCCGAGTTCGCCTTCTTCGACGACTGGATGGACCGTTATCAATACCTGATCGATCTCGGCCGCAAGCTGCCGGAGCTGCCCGAGGAGTTCAAGCGCGACGAGTTCAAGCTGAAGGGCTGCCAGAGCCAGGTCTGGCTGGTCGGTGAGCGGCATGGCGACCGGCTGCTGTTCCGGGCGATCAGCGATGCCGCGATCGTCTCAGGCCTGATCGCCGTCATCTTGCGGATCTACAGCAACCGGACGGCGGAAGAGATTCTTGCCACCGAGCCGGATTTCATTCGCGACATCGGCCTGGAAGAGCATCTGAGCCCGACGCGAAAGAACGGCCTTGGCGCGATGCTGAACAAGATCAAGGCCGAGGCTCAAGCCGCCGCCGGCGGATGAGGGATCGTTCGTGAGCGGTATCGACGCGATCTATCAGGATAAGATCCTCGCCTATGCTGCCGACATTCCGCGGCTCGGAAAGCTTGAGGACGCAACCCACAAGGGCCATGCGGTCAGCCGGGCCTGCGGCAGCGAAATCTCGGTCTATCTGAAAGTCGAGGACGGACGGATTGCAGATTACGCCCATAAGGTGGATGCCTGTGCGCTAGGCTCGGCCGCTGCCTCGATCGTCGCCCGCTGCATCGTCGGAAGCAGCGTGGAGGAAGTCGCCCTCGCCCGCGCGCAGATGGAGGCGATGCTGAAGCGGGACGGGCCGGTTCCGGATGGAAATTTCGCCGAACTTGGCGTATTGCAGTCCGCGCGTTCGCTCGGCAACCGGCACAGCTCGATGCTGCTGGCTCTGGAAGCCTCTGCGAAGGCGCTGAAATCCGAACTGTAAAGTCCATCCGCTGTAAATGCGGAACCCATGGTGAGATATGGCGATTGCACTCGTGACCGGCTCGGCCGGGCTGATCGGCGCCGAGGCCGTCCGCTTCCTTGCGGAAAAGGGTCTCGATGTTATCGGCATCGACAACGACATGCGGGCATACTTCTTCGGCGGCGAAGCCAGCACTGGATGGAGCCGCAGCCAGCTCGAGAACACGCTGGGGAACCGTTACCGGCATGTGGCGGCGGATATCCGGGAGCTTGCCGCGCTGGAGCCGGTGTTCGAGCAGCATGGCGACGAGATCGTTCTGGTGTTGCACACGGCGGCGCAGCCCTCGCACGACTGGGCGGCGCGCGAGCCGATCACCGATTTCACGGTCAATGCCAACGGTACCCTGAACCTGCTCGAGCTGACCCGCCGACACTGCCCGGAGGCGGCCTTCATCTTCACCAGCACGAACAAGGTCTACGGCGACACGCCGAACCGGCTGCCGCTGGTCGAGCTGGAGACCCGCTGGGAGATTGACGAGGGCCATGCCTTCCATGCCAACGGCATCGACGAGAGCATGAGCATCGACGGGACCCTGCATTCGCTGTTCGGCGCATCGAAGGTCGCGGCGGACGTGCTGGTGCAGGAATACGGGCGCTATTTCGGGCTCAAGACAGGAGTTTTCCGCGGCGGCTGTCTGACGGGCCCCGGTCATTCCGGCGCCGAGTTGCACGGCTTCCTCGCCTATCTCGCCAAATGTGCGCTGACCGGCAAGGCCTATACGGTGTTCGGCTACAAGGGCAAGCAGGTCCGCGACAACATCCATTCGCACGATCTGGTCAATGCGTTCTGGCACTTCTTCCAGGCGCCGCGTCCGGGCGAGGTCTACAATATCGGCGGCGGACGCCACGCCAATTGCTCCATGTTGGAAGCGATCGCCATGGCCGAGAAAATCACCGGGAAGACCTTCAACTGGTCCTATTCGGAAGAAAACCGCATCGGCGATCACATTTGGTGGGTGGGCGATATTTCCAGATTCCGCTCCCATTTCCCCGACTGGAGCCTGCAGTACGACATGCGCGGGATCATGGAACAAGTGATCGAGGGACAGCAGGTCCGACTGGCCGATGCACAATAATGCATTGAAATAAGACCATTTTAGGTCCCTTTAGGCGGTTTTAGGCTGCCGCAAGATTCTTAGAATCATTCCAAATTATTGAAACCCTTGCGATTTTCCTTGCGTTCGCAGGGCGGATTCATATCCTGCGAAGAGAATTTGGACGATGATGGTGTGGAAGCGATCATGAGTTCTTGCAACGATGAATTCGGCTGTGGACCGACCGATGCCTGCTACCGGGCGGTCGTGAACACCTATACGAAAATGAAGATGCTCGGTCAGCGTGACGAGATCTGTTTCAACTCGGCTGTCGCCGTGTACCGGCACCATCATCCGGAAGTTCCGAGCGCGCGCGCGCCTTATATGATCGCCGATTGGCTCGACTGAGCGATACCGACATAGACGCCACCAAGGGACGCGGTCTGGCCGCGTCCTTTTTGTTTTTGCAGTCCGCGAGATCGGCTAGCTGACGTTGGCCGTGCCGGTCTTCTGCAGCGAGGTTCTCCGCGTCAGCACCATGCGGCGGACAAAAGCGGCGACGAACAGCGCCGTCAGGATCAGGATGATGGTCGGCGCCGGCGCACTGTCTAGGAAGAAGCTGAGATAGGTGCCGAGAAGCATCGAACTCATGCAGACCGTCATGGCGACCAGCAGCATCGCTCCGAAGTGCCGGACCAAGAGAAAGGCGATGGCGCCCGGAGAGATCAAAAGCCCGATGGCGAGGATCAGCCCGGTGGCGGAGAGCGTCGCGACGATGGTGAGAGAAAGCGCGGCCAGCAGTCCGTAATGCAGCCAGGCGACAGGCAGACCGGAGGTCTGCGCCTGCACCGGGTCGAAACTGTGTAGCAGCAGGTCTTTCCATTTCAGCAGGATCGCTCCTGAAACGACGAGCGCGATGAGCCCGGCGGTCCAGAGATCCTGAGGCCCGACGCCGAGCATGTTGCCGAACAGGATATGGTCGAGATGGGCATTGGTCTCGATCGAGACGTAAAGCACGATGCCGATCCCGAACATCCCGGAAAAGACAACGCCCATCACTGTGTCCTGCTTTACCCGGCTGTTGCTGGAGAGGTATCCGGTGGCGAGCGCGCAGGTCATCCCGGCGGCGAAGGCCCCGAGGATCAGCGGCAGGCCGAGGATATAGGCGAGCACGATCCCGGGCAGCACGGCGTGGCTCACCGCGTCTCCCATCAGCGCCCAGCCCTTCAGTACGAGATAGCAGGAGAGCAGCGCCGTCGGCACGGCAACGATGAGCGAGATCGCGAAGGCGTTCAGCATGAAGCCGAAGCGGAACGGCATCAGCAGGGTTTCGAGCTCCGTCATGCCTGCCCCCGAAGCCCGGCGCTCTTTCTCAACGCATCCGCTGCTCTGCGCCGGGCCGCGCGGAGCCCGTGTTTCGGAGCGAAGACGAAGGTGGCCAGGAAGATCAGCGTCTGCAGGGTGACGATGATCCCGCCCGTCGCGCCATCGAGGAAGTAGCTTGCATAGGCGCCGGTAAAGCTGGTCAGCGTGCCGATGGCGACCGACGTGAGGATCAGTCGCGGGAAGCGGTCGCAGAGCAGGTAGGCGGTCGCGCCGGGAGTCACGACCATGGCGATGACAAGAAAGGCGCCGACGGTCTGCATGGCTGCGACGACCGAGGCCGAAAGCAGAACGAAGAACATCGCCTTCAGCAGATCCGGGCGCAGACCGATGGAGCGGGCGTGGCTCTCGTCGAAGAAGGTCACCATCAGGTCCTTCCATTTCGCTGTCAGCACCGCGAGTGAGACCACGCCGATCAGCGCGAGCTGCAACGTGTCCTCCGGCGTGATGGCGAGGATGTTGCCCATGGTGATGGTCTGGATGCTGATCGCCATCGGATTGACCGAGACGATGAACAGGCCAAGGCCGAAAAAGGAGGTGAAGATCAGGCCGATGATCACGTCGATCTTGAGGCCCGAGCGCTCGGAGAGGAACAGCATCGCCCCCGCCGCGAGCCCGCCGGCGATAAAGGCGCCGAGCGCGAAAGGGAGGCCGAGCATGTAGGCACCGGCGACACCCGGCACGACCGAATGGGAAAGTGCGTCGCCGATCAGCGACCAGCCTTTAAGCATCAGGAAGGCGGAGAGGAAGGCGCAGACACCGCCGACCAGCGCCGAGACCCACATGGCGTTGGTCATGTAGCCGTAGGAGAACGGCTCCAGCAGCAGGGCGATCACTGGGTATCCTCGCTGCGGATCGTGTGGGTGCGCTCTCCGTACTGCACGAGTGGGCGCTCGTCGTCGGTGAAGATCGTGACCTCGCGGGTGTCCCCGTCCTCATGCAGGTCCTCGCCGCCGAGGGTGAAGTGCCTGAGTACGCCGCCGAAGGCGCGCTCCAGATTCTCCCGCGTGAAGTTCGTTTCGGTCGGTCCGTAGGCGAGCACCGTGCCTTTCACCAGAACGGTCCGGTCGCAGAATTCGGGAACCGAGCCCAGATTGTGCGTCGAGACCAGCATGACCCGGCCTTCCTCACGGAGTTCGCGCAAGAGCGCGACGATCTGGTCTTCCGTCTTCACGTCGACTCCGGTGAATGGCTCGTCCAGCAGGATGACCTGACCGTCCTGCGCCAGGGCCCGGGCAAGGAAGACGCGTTTGCGCTGGCCACCGGAAAGTTCGCCGATCTGGCGGTGGCGGTAGGCCTGCATGTTCACCCGCTCCAGCGCCCGGTCGACGGCGGCCCGGTCCGCTGCCGAGGGCCGGCGCAGAAAGCCCATATGGCCGTAGCGGCCCATCATCACCACATCTTCGACCAGAACCGGGAAGGCCCAGTCGACATCTTCCGACTGCGGCACATAGGCCACGAGGTTCTCGCGCAGCGACTGTTTGACGCTCCGGCCGAGCAGGCGGATCTCGCCTTCGGCGATCGGCACGAAGCCCATGATCGCCTTGAAAAGCGTGGATTTGCCGGCGCCGTTGACGCCGACCAGCGCGGTGACCGTGCCGCGCGGGATCTCGAAGCTGGCATCGAACAGTGCGGTATGCCCGTTGCGATAGGTGACCGTGACGTGGCTTGCCGAGAGGCCCTCCGCGGCCATGTTTCTCTCTGTGCGGGGGGGCGTGTCGTTTTTGCGGGAGAGCATGCCTTGCCTCAATTCGTCGCGCCGGCGAGGCCGTCTGCGACGGTGCGGGAGGTGACGGTCAGAAGATCGAGATAGGTCGGGACCGGACCGTCCGACGTGCTCAGCGAGTCGACGTAGAGCACGCCGCCATACCGCGCCCCGGTCTCCCGCGCGACTTGCTTGGCGGGAGCCGTGTTCACCGTGCTTTCGCAGAACACAACCGGGATGTTGTGCGCTCGGACGCCGTCGATCACTTTGCGCACCTGCTGCGGGGTGCCGACCTGATCGGCATTCATCGGCCAGAGATAAAGTTCCTTCAGACCGAAATCGCGGGCGAGATAGCTGAAGGCGCCCTCGCAGGTGACGAGCCAGCGCGAGGGTTCCGGGATCTCGGCGATCCGGCGCCTGAGCGGCTCGATCGTGGCGCGGAGGGCATCCTTGTACTTCCGGGCGTTCTCCGCATACAGCGCGGCATTCGCCGGATCGCGCCCGGAAAAGGCGGCCACGATGTTGTCGATATAGATCAGCGCATTGTCGAGACCCATCCAGGCATGCGGATTGGGTTTGCCTTTGTAGGAGCCGTTTGCGATCGAGATCGGATCGATACCGTCGGACAGGGTCGCAGACGGAATGTCGCCGAGGTGGGAGAGAAACTGTTCGAACCAGAGTTCGAGATTGAGCCCGTTCCAGAGCACGAGATCGGCGTCGCTGGCGCGCACGATATCCTGCGGCGTCGGCTGATAGCCGTGGATTTCCGCCCCGGGTTTCGTGACCGAGACCACCTCGGCCGCGTCTCCCGCGACATTCGCAGCCATGTCCGCGAGCACGGTGAAGGTCGTTACCACCTTCATTTTCTCGCCCGCCCGGGTGCTGTCACTTGCCGCAAGCCAGACCGAGAGAATGGCTGCTAGCGCGACCGCGAGGGTCATCCGGCGTGCGGCTTTGATGATCATATTGGTCTCCATGAACTGCCGGGCAGCAATTGGGCAGCCCTGCGTGCGGACCGTGCTAGGATGCGGGCACCAGTCAGATATGGATTAATTTGTTAGGTCGTCAATAGAATATTAGCACATGCTAATTTATATTCCGGCAGGAAACCGGGCGAGAGGACGGACGTGACGCGCGCGCGCAGCAGCAAGAAAACGGAAGACAAGGATATGCCGGTTATCGATCTCGGCGATTCCAACAAACGCGCCGCCCTGTTCGAGCGGATCCGGCGCGACCATAGCGTCGAGATCGCGGAGGATTATGTCGAGCTCATCGCCGATCTGATCGAGACCAATGGCGAGGCGCGGTTGGTCGATCTGGCGGATCATCTTGGCGTCAGCCGTCCGACGGTGAACAACACGATCCAGCGGTTGCAGAAGGAAGGGCTCGTCGAGAGCAAGCCTTACCGGGCGATTTTCCTGACCGATAAGGGCCGCGCCGTTGCCGAGCATGCCCGCCAGCGCCATCATCTTGTGCTCGAGTTCCTGCACCTGATCGGCGTGCCCGCCAATATCGCGGAAGCCGATGCCGAAGGGCTCGAACATCATCTCTCGGAACAGACCCTGGAGTGCCTCGGGCGGGCGACGGAGCTCCTGAAGAAAGTTGCCGCAAAGGACGGCGGTCATTCCTGAAATGCGCCTGTACGGCCTTAAGGATTGACCCTAGGATCACGCGTTTCCTGCGCAGTCAGTTTTCTTCTGGAACCCGTCCGATGGCCGAATTTTCCGACGAGCCCACCATCCCGAAACCCGCTCTGAGGGCGCTCCCCGACCCGGGCCGTCCGCCGATCGAGGCGGATGTCGCAAAAGGCGGCACGGTGCGGCGGATGAACCTCAATGAATCGCCGATCCAGCCGTCTCCGAAAGCGATCGCCGCGATGCAGGACGCCTGCGCGAGGGTGAACCGATATCCGGACCCGCAATGGCGCGCGCTGACTGGCGCGATCTCCGACGCAACCGGCATTCCGCAGCACCGCATCGTCATGGGCAATGGCAGCGACGAGGCGATCGTCTCGGCCGGCCGCCTCGCGGTCTCGCCGGGAGATGAGGTGGTTGTCCCGATGCCGTCCTTTCCGAGCTACAACAACGCGGCGGCGCTGAACGGCGGCACGCTGGTGCCGGTTCCGCTGAAAGCCGACGGCAGCAACGACGTGGATGCTTTGGTCGCGGCCTGCACGTCTCGGACCCGCTTGGTCTTCGCCGCTTCGCCGAACAACCCGACCGGCAACATCCTGACTTCGGAAGAGGTCGCGCGACTGGCCGTGGGTGTGCCTGACACGGCATTGCTGGTGCTGGACGAGGCCTATTACGAGTTCGGCATCCATGCCGGCGGAGAGGATCATCTGCGGGTGATGGAAAGCCGCAACGGGCCATGGGCGGTGTTCCGGACCTTCTCCAAGGCTTACGGTCTCGCGGGTATCCGCGTCGGCTATATTCTCGCCGGCTCCGACGAGATCGCGAACGCCTTCCAGAAGGTGCGCAGCGTCTTCAACGTGAACGCGGTGGCGCAGGCGGGCGCGCTTGCCGCCTGGCACGATACGGCGCATCGCGACATGCTGCTGGAGAAAACCCGGATCGAACGGGAGCGGCTGGTCGCCGGCCTGAGGGAACTCGGCGCGGAGCCCTTTCCGACGGTTGCCAATTTCGTCACCGCGAAGATGGATCGTCCTGCGGCCGGGATCGTTTCGGCATTGCTGGAGCGCGGCGTGATGATCGGCCGCCTGATGCATCCGGGCTACGGGAACTACATCCGCGTCACGGTCGGCAGCCCGGACGATACGGACGCCTTTCTCGCGGCTCTGAAAGAGGTTCTGGCGGGCTAGGCCCGCCGGCGGCGTTCAGCCGCCGAACGGGAAATGCTCAAGGCGCAGGAACGGTGCCTTGCGGTTCTCCTGGCAAAAGACCGAGATGGCATCGATGCTGACCGGCGCCGCGATGGCATCGGCGCCATGTTTCTGCACTTCGCGCATCAGCGCCGCGCGCTCTGCATCGTCCTTGATCCGTTTCGACAAGGTCATGTGGAAGCGGAACTCGTTCATCACATAGGGATAGCCCCAGCGCTGCAGCATCAGCTCCTGCTGGCTCGAGAGGCCGGCGGCGCGGCGCTTCTCAAGTTCCGCTTCGCCCGGCAGCGCGCGGAACGGATCGAATTGGCGCACACAATCGGCGGCAAGCTCGCGCATCGCGGCCTTGCTCTCCTTCTGCATAAACGCGATGAAACCGGAGAGATCGCGCGGAACGAGGGCAACCTCGAAGGCTTCGCGGGTGGAGGAGAAATGCACGGCTTCGTCCAGCAGCTCCTCCACGCTCGTGCCCGCCTTCAGATGGAACGGCGGTTTCAGGGTTGCATGAAAGCCGTATCCGCATGCCGTCGCTGTCAGGTCCTTCTGGGCGGCAACGTCGAACCCATCCAGATTTGGTTGCGTCAGATCCTCGCCGCTGATCGTGTCGCGGCCGAGCCAGGCCGAGCCGAAACGGTGCAGCTCCGTGTCCGCATCCGGTGCGAAATAAATCGCGTAGCGCGGACTCTCTGGGTCCGCGCTCGGCGCGGGTGCGGGGAAACTCGGCAAACTGCTGGTCATCGTCCGGAGGCTCCGAAAGGTTCATCTTACTGTCAGGCCGACCGTGTATAGTCGCGCCCTTATGACATGTGTAATCGCGTCGGAGAAGAGCGTTGGGTGCGTTGGTTCAGGGGGGACGCGTGCTGGTCCCCGGAGAGGGTCTCGTCGAGACGAGCGTGAGACTCGAAGGAGACCGGATTGCAGCGGTCGGGGTCGATGCGGGGCCGAATGACCGGATCGTAGATGCGGCGGGGTTGCTGGTGCTGCCGGGCATCGTGGACCTTCACGGCGACGCGTTCGAGCGCCAGCTCATGCCGCGTCCGGGAGTACATTTCCCGACCGAGGTCGCTTTCGCCGATACCGACCGCCAGCTGATTTCCAACGGGATCACCACGGCCTATCACGCCGTCACCTATTCCTGGGAACCGGGCCTGCGGGGGCGGGACACGGTGGTCGAGGTGATCGACGGATTGGAAGAGGCGCGCGGGCGTCTGCGTGCCGATTCGCGCTTTCATCTGCGTTTCGAGCTCTTCAATCTCGATGTCGCCGACGAAGTCGCGGACTGGATGCAGCGCGGCCGCGTCGACCTGCTTGCCTTCAACGAGCATATGGCGCCGATCCTGCGCAAGGCGGACCGGGGCGAGCCGCTCGGCACCTATACTGGGCGCACCGGTCTTTCCGAGACGGACTTCCTCGCTCTGGTGCGCGGGCTGGAGGCCCGGACGGAGGAAGTGCAGCCGACCGTGAGCCGGCTTGCCGAAATCGCTTTGGCGAACAATATCCCGATGGCCTCGCATGACGACCGGAGCCGCGACGAGCGCCGGCATTACAACGCGCTCGGCTGCGGAATCGCCGAGTTTCCACTCACGCTTGACGCAGCAGACGAGAGCAAGAAGCTCGGTAACACAGCGATTTTCGGTGCGCCGAACGTGCTGCGCGGCGGCAGTCATATGAAGGACGGCGGCATTCGGGCCGCGGACGAGGTGCGGGCCGGCCGCTGCACGGCCCTGGTCTCGGACTATTACTATCCGTCCCTGCCGCAGGCGCCTTTTGTTCTCGCTGCGGCGGGAGATGCGGATCTACCGAACGCCTGGGACCTCGTTTCTAAAAATCCGGCACGTGCTGCGGGTTTGACAGACCGGGGCGAGATCGCCGCGGGTCAGCGGGCGGACCTTCTCTTTGTCGCCCCGCCTGAAAGTGGCGGACGAGCGGAAGTTCGCGCGACTTTTACCGGCGGCCGTCCGGTTCTCGTTTCGGACTGGATCTGAGTAAAAATAAACCCTAGGGTGTTTGTGGCTTAACAGTGCTTGGCGGGATGGCCGGGCATCGTTAGTCTGCATATATGCATACGTCCTATGGTTCATAGCGAGAGCAGAGTGACAGTGCCTTTATCGGATAACTGCAGGTGGAATGCCGTTATCGGGGCCGATACGGCCCTTACCAACAAGCAGGCGGGTCGCATCCTCGCCTATTGGAACGATTTGAGGGGAGACCGGATGGCGCCGCCGCGCAGCGAGGTGGATCCGCTCGACCTGTTCGATTTCCTGCCGCATCTCGCCATGATCAAGACAGCCGACCGAGGGGGCGATTTTCAGTTCAGCCTGATTGGAACCGGCCTCTCCAAGATCTACGGGTTGGTGACGCGTCAAATGGTTTCGCAAGTCGATTGCTGGGAGCCGACGCGTGAGGCGCTGGAAGAAGGGCTGCGGCTTTGCGCAGCGGCCAAGGCCCCGGTCCATGGAGAGTGGGGCCGGATGAAAACGCTGAAAAATGTCGACGTCGATATCGAGGTGGTTCTTCTGCCGATCTCGGAAGACGGCGCCGAGGTGAGCCGCATCCTCGGCTTTCACATCATGGAAATCTGACCCCTACTCGATGCCGAGCGCGAGCTTGTAGAGCTCGAGCAGATGTTCCTGCTCCTGCAGGTCGTCCTTGTCCAGTTTGCGGAGCTTGAGGACCTGACGCATGGTCTTCACGTCGAAGCCGTTGCCTTTGGCTTCGGCAAACACGTCCTTGATGTCCGCGGCAAGCGCGGCTTTCTCTTCTTCGAGCCGCTCGATCCGCTCGATATAGGAGCGCAGCTGTTCCGCAGCGATACCGCCGACATCGGTCATGGAAGATCCCCGTACCTGGAAGGAAAAAACGAGCGGACAATAGTCAGACCGTTCGTTCCCAGCAAGTGCCGCATGGCAGCTCAGTGCGTTTGTTTCGCCATCTCGGCGTCGAAGGCCTTCTTCTGCTCGGCGCTGGCCTCTTTCTGGTACTTCGCCTTCCAGTCGCCGTACGGCTCGCCATAGACGATCTCGCGGGCGCCGTCATAGTCGAGCTCCAGGTCCCGCGACTCGGCTTCCGCCAGATACCATTTCGAGAGGCAGTTGCGGCAGAACCCGGCGAGATTCATCAGGTCGATATTCTGCACGTCCTTACGTTCGTCGAGATGTGCGAGCAGGCGCCGGAAGGCTGCCGCTTCGAGTTCTGTGCGGGTCTGCTGGTCGAATTTGTCTGCCGGGTTGCTCATAGCCGTCTCTCCCTCGCGTCGGACGCGTTCGTTCTCTTTTTCAAAGAGTAATGGACGAAATCACGATTTCCAGAGCGTTCCCGAAAATCTCCGCCCATTTTTGGGCTCCGGCTTCGTCGCCGATCAGGTCCTGCCGGAACTCGACCGCGACATGTGGCAGTCCGCGCGCTTCCGGATGGGCAAAGAGTGAAAAGCCGGCTTCGCGCCCGGAATAGGGCTCGTTGTCGCCGACGGATAGCGAGAGGTCCTCGCGCAAGGCGTCGATCAGCGGGCGGGCCAGCCGCTCGTCCTGGTTCCAGAGGATACCGATCTCCCAGGGACGCCATGTCCCGCCGTCTCGAAGCTGAGGTGTGAAGCTGTGCAGCGCGATCACGACCGGCAGGCGGCTGCCGGCCTCCATCGCCTCAATCCGGCGCCGCACCGCCGCATGATAGGGCTCGAAGATCTCCAGCCGGCGCAATTCCCGTTGCGCGTCCTTCAGTGCCCAGTTGCCGGGGACCTCAGTCCCGTCCGCGACTTCCGGCATCGAGCCGGGCGCGCCTGGCACCCGGTTGCAGTCGATGACGAGCCGGGAGAAGCCGGAATGCACCATCGGTGCGTCGAACCGGTCCGAGAGATAGTTGCCCGCCCATTCGATGCCGATGTCGTAACCGATATGACGGCCGAGCTCCTCCTCCGGCAAGCCGAGGTTCGCCAGCGATGCGGGCACGCTATTGCGGTGATGATCCGAGATGAAGAGCAGGCGCGAGGCGCCGTCCGGATTGCGCTCACCGAAAGGTGCGGGGTCCTGTTCGGTCAGGATCGGGGTCATGGCGGTCCAATGTATCGAAGCGTTCGAGTGAGCGATCTATCGTGTTTTCAGCGGAGCTGGCAAGGGGTGCCAGCGTGCTTGTCCGGGGCAGGTTCTGCGACTAGACTCGCGCCTCTTTTCCGGGGGAGAGGAATGAATTCGGACGCGGACCTGTTGAAATCGCTCTTCGACGCAGCCGTTGCGGCCGCCGATCCGGCGCTTTGCCTGCCACCCTTTCTCGACCGAGTATTCGAAGAGCCGGTCGCGGGACGGATCGTCGTGCTCGGAGCTGGCAAGGCGAGCGGCGCGATGGCGAAGGCGGTCGAAGATTACATGCTTGCCCGGCAGCCGGAGCGGGTTTTCTCCGGTCTCGTAGTTACCCGCTACGAGCATGCCGTGCCGTGCCGCCATATCAAAATTGTCGAAGCGGCCCATCCGGTGCCGGACGAGAACGGGCGTGAGGCTGCGCGCCGTATCCTTGAAATAGCCGAGGGGCTTGGCCCTGACGATCTAGCGCTCTGTCTGATTTCGGGCGGCGGTTCGGCTCTGCTGACAGCTCCGGCGGAGGGGATAAGTTTCGAGGAAAAACAGGCGCTCAACGGCGCGTTGCTGAAATCCGGTGCGACGATCCACGAGATGAATTGCGTGCGTAAACATCTGTCCGCCGTCAAGGGCGGCCGGCTGGCGGAAGCGGCCGCGCCTGCGCGGCTCATCACGCTCGCGATCTCCGACGTGCCCGGGGACGATCTCGACGTCATCGCCTCCGGACCGACCGTGCCGGACTCGAGCACCCTCGCCGATGCACGCGGGATCGTAGAGAAATACGACCTCGCCCTGCCGGATCACGTCCGCGCGCTTTTCGGTGACGCGGGCAACGAAACGCCGAAACCGGGCGATCCGGCCTTCGCGCGCAGCGAGACCCATCTCGTTGCGGCGCCCCAACGCTCTCTTGAGGCGGCGGCGGAAGCGGCGGCGGCCGCCGGGGTCATGCCGGTGATTCTCGGAGACGCGATCGAGGGGGAGAGCCAGGAAGTGGCGAAGATGCACGGTGCGATTGCGGCGCAGGTCGCGCGTCACGGCCAGCCTCTCGCCGCGCCGGCGGTGCTTCTTTCCGGCGGAGAGACGACGGTCACCGTGCGCGGAACGGGACGTGGCGGGCGTAATGCGGAATTCCTGCTTTCCTTGCTCGTGACCTTGCAGGAGCGGATGCCGGATTGCCGGGAGCGCATATCGGCGATCGCCTGCGATACTGACGGGATCGACGGCACTGAGGACAATGCGGGTTGTCTTTTGACAGGCGAGATCTTCGGGCGTCTCGTGGACGGGCTCGACGATCCCAGGCCCTATCTTGCGGACAATGACGGCTACGGTTTCTTCGACAAGGCCGGAGGATTGGTCAAGACCGGTCCGACGTTGACCAATGTGAACGACTTCAGAGCCATATTGATCCGTTAATCTGCAGATGACCCGCAATGACGGTTTGAATTGTCATCTGCCTCGCGTTTAACTGGCGTCATGAGAAGATATAGAAACACGAAAATTGTCGCGACCCTCGGACCGGCGAGTTCAACGGGGAAACGGATCGAGGAGTTGTTCACGGCGGGAGTCGACGTTTTCCGCCTGAATTTCAGCCACGGTTCCCATCGCGATCACGCAGATCGGCTGAAGATCATCCGCGACCTGGAACGGAAGACCGGTCGCCCGATCGCCGTCATGGCGGATCTGCAGGGCCCGAAGCTCCGGATCGGCACCTTCGCGGACGGCAAGATCGAGCTCAATGCCGGAGCGAAGTTCCGTCTCGATCTTGACCGCGACCCCGGCGACCAGAAGCGGGTCTGCCTGCCGCATACCGAGATCTTCGAGGCGATCGGCAAGGGCACCGAGCTGCTGCTGGACGACGGCAAGATCCGCCTGCTGGTGACGAAATGCGGCGAGGGCTTCGCCGAGACGAAAGTTATCACCGGCGGACCGCTCTCGAACAACAAGGGCGTCAATGTGCCGAACGTGATGCTCGGGCTTTCCGCTCTCAGCAAGAAAGACAGGACGGATCTCTCCTTCGCCCTAAGCCAGGGGGTTGACTGGGTCGCGCTTTCCTTCGTGCAGCGTCCGGAAGACGTCGCCGAGGCGCGCAAGCTGATCGGCGATCAGGCCTCGATCATCGTGAAGCTGGAAAAGCCGGCGGCGATCGACCGGCTGGAAGAGATCTGCGAACTGACAGACGGCGTCATGGTGGCACGCGGCGATCTCGGCGTGGAGATGCCGCCCGAGAAAGTGCCGATGCTGCAGAAGCGGATCATCAAGCTCTGCCGCTCCCTCGGCAAACCGGTGGTAGTGGCGACGCAGATGCTCGATTCCATGGTGACCAGCCCGGCGCCGACCCGTGCCGAGGCCTCGGACGTGGCGACGGCGGTCTACGATTCTGCCGACGCGGTCATGCTGTCGGCGGAATCGGCGGCGGGCGAGTATCCGGTTGAGGCCGTCGAGATGATGAACCGCATCATCCGTGAGGTCGAAGGCGACCGGATCTACCAGCAGATCATCAATGCGAGCCACGACGAGCCGGAACCGACGGTCTCCGATGCGATCACGCTGGCTGCCCGGCAGGTGGCGGAGACGGTGAGCGCGTCCTGCATCGTGACCTACACGACTTCCGGCTCGACCACATTACGTGCCTCGCGCGAACGGCCGGCGGTGCCGATTCTCTGTGTCACCGCGAACGAGCGGACGGCGCGGCGGCTTGCCATGGCATGGGGTGTTCATGCGGTGCATGTCGAGCAGGAGCAGCGCTTCTCCGCCGTGGTGAAGCGCGCCGTCGAGGTGGCCAAGTCGGAGGAGTTCGGGCAGGTGGGCGAAAAGATCGTCATCACCGCCGGCGTGCCGATGGGGACACCCGGCTCCACCAACGTGCTCAGGGTCGAGCGCATTCCCTGAGCCTCGCGCTGGACAGCTTCCCGGCAATCGCTTTATAAGCTGGAAACTTCTCCGGAGATTTCCATGCAGCATTTTGGCGATGCCCTGATCGGACGCGTGCGCGCGCTCGGCAACCCGGTTTGCATCGGTCTCGACCCTTACCTCGACAGGATCCCGCCGCTTTTCCGCGACGGCGACATGTCGCCGGGCAATCCGCTGACCGCACCTGCGGTGGAAGCCTTTCTTAAGGCGGTGCTGGACCGGGCCGACGGCCGGGTCGCGGTGGTGAAGCCGCAGATCGCCTTCTTCGAACGCATGGGATGGCGCGGTCTCCGGGCGCTGGACGAGGTTTCCGCCCATGCCCGCAAGCGAGGCATGCTGGTTCTGCTGGATGCCAAGCGGGGCGACATCGGCAGCACGGCGGATGCCTATGCCGGCGCCTATCTCACAGCCGACGCGCCGATGCCGGCAGACGCGATGACGCTCAACCCGTATCTCGGCCGGGATACCCTACAGCCCTATTTGAACGCCGCGAAAGACACCGGGCGCGGCCTCTTCATTCTGGTCAAGACAAGTAATCCGGGGTCCGGCGACTATCAGGACCTGAAGGTCGGTAACCGCAGCCTCGCGGAGACGGTCGCCGACAGTCTCAAGGCCATGTCCGGCGAGCTTGAGGGCCCGGAGACGGGATGGTCCTCGCTCGGCATCGTGGTCGGTGCGACCTATCCGGGCGAGGCGGAGCGGATCCGCGAGATCCTTCCCAAGACGATTTTCCTGGTGCCAGGTTATGGCGCGCAGGGCGCCACTGCGGCCGACGCGGTGAAAGGCTTCGTCAAGGGGCCGAGCGGCCTCGAGGGCGGGATCGTGAGTTCCTCGCGCGGCGTCCTTTATCCCGCGGGCTCCGACACGGATAGCGCGGCGGCCTGGGAACAGGCGATGGATGCCGCGATCGATATGGCGGTCAGCGAACTCGGCGGGGCGATTTCGGCCTAAACCGCCAGATAGCCGCCATCCACCACCAGCGTCGTGCCGGTGACATAGCTCGACATGCCCGAGGCGAGGAACAGCGCCGGACCGACCAGTTCCTCGGGGTCGCCGAAGCGGCCGAGCGGGATGCGCTTCAGGAACTGCTCGTAGCGTTCCGGGTCCTCGCGGGTCGGCAGCGTGATATCCGTCTTCATCGGACCCGGTGCGATGGCGTTCACCCGTACCCCATCCGGCGCCAGTTCCTGGGCGAGGCTCTGGGTTAGCATCTTCACCGCGGCCTTCGAGGTCGAATAGGCGATCGAGGTCGCGGTCGAGACATAAGCGGCGACCGAGGCCATGTTGATCACGGTGCCTCTGGTCGCACGGAGCTGGTCGACGAAGGCGAGCGTCACGTTAAGCGTGCCGTCGAGATTGACGTCCATCGCCTTGCGCCAGGTCTCCGAGACGTCGGGGCTGTCGATCCGGTTGCGGGGGCAGATGCCGGCATTGTTCACCAGAACGGAGATCGGGCCGTGCTCCTCGACGATCCGCGCCGCGGCCCGGTCCGCTGCCGTACGGTCGGCGACGTCGAGATGAAGAGCGATCCCGGTCCCGATCAGGATCGCGGTATGTTCCGCCGCTGCTGCGTCGAGATCGGCGCAGACCACCTGGGCCCCATTCTCGGCGAACCCTTTCGCCATGGCGGCGCCGAGCCCCTGTCCCGCCCCGGTGACCAGCACCAGCCTGTCTTCGAACATCCCGTTTCCTCCGGATTCATCGATTCTTTCATGACAAATATGGCGATAGACCGTCGGGCGGAAGCCGCTACAGTCAAAAGAAAAAAGAGAACGGATGGAGGAAGCGGCAATGGCGCGAGATGTACGCCCGGCGGAAAGCTATGACGTCCTGGTCGTCGGGTCCGGCGCGGGCGGACTTGCCAGCGCGGTCTCGGCGGCGCACCGGGGACTGTCGGTCCTTGTCGTCGAGAAGGAGCCGGTTTTCGGCGGCACCTCTGCGCGCTCCGGCGGCTGGATGTGGATCCCCTGCAACGCGCCCGCGAAACGCGCCGGGATCGAGGACAGCCGGGAGACGGCGGAGACTTATCTGAAGCACGAGGCAGGCGACTTCTACGATGCGGCCCGCGTGGAGGCTTTTCTCGATGCCGGTCCGAAAGCGGTCGAGTTCTACGAGACCGAGACCAGCCTGCAGTTCGATCTCGGCCCGACCTTCGCCGACTATCACCCGGACGCGCCGGGCGGCATGGATGCGGGCCGCTCCATCGTCGCGCGGCCTTTCGACGGGCGGGAACTCGGTCCGGAGATCAAGCGTCTGCGCAAGCCGCTGAAGGAGATCACCTTCCTCGGCATGATGATCGGCTCCGGCAAGGAGCTGCTGCACTTCTTCAATGTGACGCGCTCGCCGGTCTCGGCCTATTTCGTCGTCCTGCTCTTCTTCAAGCATATGCGGGACCTGCTGTTTCACGGCCGTTCCATGCGGCTGATGAACGGTAACGCGCTGGTCGCGCGCCTCGCGAAGTCGTGCTTCGACAAGGGAGTCGAGATCCGCACGCGTGCGCCGGTCCGCGAGTTATTAAAGGACGATGCCGGACGGGTGATCGGGGCCGAGGTGGAAACGCCGGAAGGCCGGGTGCGCATCGTTGCCCGCAAGGGTGTTGTGCTGGCGGCGGGCGGCTTCCCGCACGACCCGGTGCGGCGCAAGCAGCTCTTCCCCCATGCGCCCTCCGGCCACGAGCATCTGAGCCCGGCACCGCCCGGCAATACCGGGGACGGGCTGCGGCTCGGCGAGGGGATCGGAGCGAGGGTGCAGGAGGATCTGCCGCATGCGGCTGCCTGGGTGCCGATCTCGCGCCCGGTCTGGCCGGACGGCACGCGCGGCACCTTCCCGCATTTCGTCGACCGCTCGAAACCCGGCGTCATTGCTGTGACGCGGTCCGGCCGGCGCTTCGTCAACGAGGCGCACTCCTATCACGATTTCTGCCAGGCGATGTATCAGCGCTGCACGGAAGAGGGCGGGGAGATCTGCGCCTATTTCATCGTCGATCACCGCACACTCCGTAAATATGGCCTTGGTTACGTGAAGCCGTTCCCGGTGCCCTACAAGCAGCACATCAAGAGCGGGTATCTCTTCACCGGCAGGACGCTGGAAGAACTTGCCGGTGCTATCGGCGCCGACCCGGTCCAGCTCCGCAAGACGGTCGAGACCTTCAACGGGCCGGCCGCGCACAGCGAAGACCCTGAGTTCGGCAAGGGCAGCACCTCCTACAACCGCTCCCTCGGCGATCCGGAGCACAAACCCAATCCCTGCGTCGCGCCGATCGGGGACGGTCCCTATTACGCGGTGCGGCTGGAGATTGGCGATCTCGGCACTTTTGCCGGGCTCGCAACCGACGCCAACGCGCAGGTACTGGATGAGGTTGGACAGCCGATCCCCGGCCTCTATGCCGCCGGCAACGATGCGGCCAGCATCATGGGCGGGAACTATCCCGGAGGCGGCATCACGCTCGGGCCCGCCGTAACCTTCGGCTACATCGCCGCGCGGCACATGTCAGGGGGCAACTCCTGATCCCGCGAATCGGCGATTCTCCTTGCCTCCCGCACGGAGTCGTGCGGGAATAACTTTGGCGCGCGCGCTCGCGCCGCTCCCTGGTGCCAGCGCGTAGCGCCGGCTTGAAACCGCCTCACGCAAGAGGAGGACCGGACCGCCCAGACTCGGGCCGGAACCGGCATTCACAGGGAGGATTTCATGACAGGCAAGAATGGAGACACCGCCCGGTGCGCGGTGCTTGTGGGCCCCTATCTGAGCGGCAAGACTTCGTTGTTCGAGGCGCTGCTTCTGGCGACGGGGGCCCTGCACAAGAAAGGCTTCGTCAAGGACGGCAACACCGTTGGCGACAGCGCCGAGGAAGCCCGCAAACGCCAGGCGAGCACTGAGTTGAGTGTCGGGCACGGAACCTATCTCGACGAGAAATGGACTTTCATCGACACGCCGGGAAATCTCGAATTCAGTCAGGACATGCGCAATGCCTGCATGGTCGCGGATATCGCGATTGTCGTGGCTGAGCCCGAGGTCGCCAAGGTTCCGGCGCTGACCCACTACCTCAAGTTTCTCGATGCCCATGACATCCCGCATGTGATCTTCGTCAATAAGATCGAGGAGTCGAACGACCGTGTGCGTGACATCGTGCACGCGCTGCAGGACGTGTCCGATCGTCCGCTGGCGCTCCGCCAGGTGCCGATCCGCGACGGCGAGACAATCACCGGATTCGTCGATCTCGTCAGCGAGCGCGCCTACAAGTACCGGAACGGCAAGCCCTCCGAGCTGATCCAGCTGCCGGATGCGGTCGCCGACCGTGAGCAGGAAGCCCGTAACGAGATGCTGGAGACTCTCTCCGATTTCGATGACGGTTTGCTGGAACAGCTGCTGGAGGACCTGCAGCCGGCGGCGCCCGACGTCTATGCCCAGCTCACCGAGACCCTGCAGCACGATCTCGTCGTTCCGATCCTGCTCGGCGGGGCGGAAAAGGATCACGGCATCCAGCGGCTTCTGAAGACGCTGCGCCACGAGGCGCCTGGCGTTGCCCAGACGGCGGAGCGGCTGGGTATCCCCGTTTCGGGCGATGCTGCGGCGCAGATCTTCAAAACCGTCCACGCTTCACATGTCGGCAAACTCTCCTACGCCCGGGTCTGGAACGGCACGGTTAAGGACGGCGAGGAGCTGAACGGCCAGCGGGTCAGCGGCATCAATCACCTGCTCGGCGCGAAGTTGGACAAGGCCGCCGCGGTTTCGGCGGGCGACGTCGCGGCCTTCGGGCGGATGGACGAGGTGGCGACCGGCGATCTGCTGACGCCCGGCGGGACGGCGGAAGCCGACTGGCCCGAACCGCTCGTGCCGGTCTATGGCCTCGCCATCACACCGACGAGCCGGGGTGACGAGGTGAAGCTCTCCGGCGCACTGACCAAACTTTCCGAGGAAGACCCTTCCTTCCAGGTCGAGCACAGCGCCGGCCTGGGCGAATTGGTTATCAAGGGGCAGGGCGATACCCATCTCAAGGTGATGCTGGAGCGGCTCGAGGGACGCTACAAGCTCGCGGTCGAAAGCCATGCGCCGGGCGTGCCTTACAAGGAGTCGATCCGGAAAGGCGCGGACCAGCATGCCCGGCACAAGAAGCAGACCGGCGGTCACGGCCAGTTCGGCGACGTGAAGATCAAGATCGCACCGCTCGGCCGGGGAGAAGGCTTCGCCTTCAAGAGCAGCATCGTCGGCGGCGCGGTGCCGAAACAGTACATCCCGGCCGTCGAGGAAGGCGTGAAGGATTATATGCGTCGCGGTCCGCTCGGCTTCGAGGTCGTGGACGTGGCGGTCGAGCTCTATGACGGCTCCTTCCATGCCGTCGACAGCTCCGACATGGCCTTCAAGACGGCGGCCCGGATGGCGATGAACGAGGGGCTCTCGAAATGCCAGCCGGTTTTGCTGGAGCCGATCCAGAGGGTGGTGATCTCGGTTCCGAATGATTCGACGGCCCGTGTGCAGCGCATCGTCACCGGACGTCGCGGCCAGATCCTCGGTTTCCAGGCGAAGGAGAACTGGAACGGCTGGGACGAGATCGAGGCCTATCTGCCGGAGAGCGAGACCCGCGACCTGATCATCGAGATCCGTTCCCAGACCGGCGGCATCGGCTTCTATAACGGCGAGTTCGATCATCTGGCCGAACTCACCGGGCGAATCGCCGACCAGGTGGTCGAAAGCAGGACGGCCGTCGCCAGCTGACGATGGAAACCACGCGACGTCCGGCCGGTTTCCTCTGGCCGGACGTCTGATTCCATGGTCTTTTTCGGTGCCTCTGTTCTTGGGACCTTTCGAGCATGCTTCCGACCGGCAGCACCTATGAGGAGATCCGCCGCGCCTTCGAGTGGCGGATTCCGGAGCGCTACAATATCGGCCGCGACATCGCCGACCGGCAGGCGCCGGACGCGCCCGCGCTGATCTACCGGACCGAGGACGGAACGGTCGAACGCTTTACGTTCGGGGATATCGCCCGGGCTTCGAACCGGTTTGCGAATCTTCTGACGGCAAGCGGTCTCGGCCGCGAGGACCGGGTGGCGATCCTGCTGCCCCAGCGTCCCGAAACGGCCATCGCCCATGCCGCGATCTACAAGGCGGGGATGATCGCGATCCCGCTCTTCACGCTCTTTGCCGAGGAAGCGCTGGTCTATCGGTTGCAGAATTCCGGCGCGTCGGCGGTCGTGACCGACGAGGGCGGGCTCGCGAAGATCCGGGCGTTCCGGGATCGTCTACCCGAGCTGCGCCATGTCTTCGTGACCGACATGGAGGCGGACGGAGACGGTTTCGTCGCGCTCGGTCCCGCGCTGGAGCGGGCCTCGGACAGGTTCGAGATCGTCGATACAATGGCGGACGATCCGGCGCTCATCATCTACACCTCCGGCACCACCGGGCCGCCGAAGGGGGCGCTGCACGCGCACCGGGTGCTGCTTGGCCATTTGCCGGGGGTCGAGCTCCCCAACAATTTCTTCCCGCAGAAGGGCGATCTTTTCTGGACCCCGGCCGACTGGGCTTGGATCGGCGGCCTGATCGATGTGCTGCTGCCGAGCTGGCATCACGGCATTCCGGTCCTGGCCTACCGGGCGCGCAAGTTCGATCCGGAGGAAGCCTTCCGGCTGATGCAGGAGCATGAGGTCCGGAACGTCTTCCTGCCGCCGACCGCCCTCAAGCTGATGCGGCAGGTCGAGGCCCCTCGGGAGCGGTTCCGGTATCAGTTGCGCTCCCTCGCCTCCGGCGGCGAGACCCTCGGCACCGAACTGCTCGACTGGGGGCGCGAGACCTTCGGCCTGACCATCAACGAATTCTACGGTCAGACCGAGTGCAATCTCGTCGTCGGAAACTGCGCCGACGTCATGGAAGTGCGGCCGGGCTCCATGGGCCGCGCGATTCCGGGCCACGAGGTCGCGGTGGTGGACGATGACGGCAACCCGCTGCCGGACGGCACCCAGGGCAATATCGCGGTCCGGAAAGGCGATCCTGTGATGTTCCTGCGCTACTGGAACAATCAGGAGGCAACGGAGAAGAAATTCGCCGGCGACTGGCTGCTGACCGGCGACCAGGGTATCCGGGATGTCGATGGTTATTTCTGGTATGTCGGGCGCGACGACGACGTCATCACATCGGCCGGTTACCGTATCGGTCCGGGCGAGATCGAGGATTGCCTCGTCGGACATCCGGCCGTCGCCATGGCCGCGGTGATCGGTGTGCCGGATCCGCTCCGCACCCAGGCGGTGAAGGCCTATATCGTGCTGAAGGATGGTGTCGACGGCACCGACGCTCTCGCCACCGAGATCCAGGAACATGTGAAGTCGCGTCTGGCGGCGCACGAATATCCGCGTCATGTCGCTTTCGTCGCCGAATTGCCGTTGACCACCACTGGCAAGATCGTTCGCAAGGACCTCCGCGCCCTGCATGCCGCCGAGGCCGGAGAACCGGAATGATCGAGAGCAGCCGGTTGATCCTCCGGCGCTGGAAACCGGAGGACCGGGAACCGTTTGCCGCGCTCAATGCCTCTCCTGTCGTCACGGAGTTCCTCCCGAAGCCGCTGACGCGCACCGAGTCGGACGAATTGCTGGACCGGATCGAGGCGCATTTCGAGGCGCGGGGATTCGGGCTCTTTGCGGTCGAGCGAAAGGATAGCGGGGCCTGCATCGGCTGGACCGGATTGTCCGTGCCGAGGTTCGAGGCTCCCTTCATGCCGGCCGTCGAGATCGGCTGGCGCCTTGCCGAAGAACATTGGGGATACGGTTTTGCGACCGAAGCCGCGCGCCGGGCGCTCGATTTCGGGTTCACCGATCTCGATCTCAAGGAGATCGTCTCCTTCACGGTGCCGGCCAACCGGCGATCGCGGTCGGTGATGGAGCGGCTCGGCATGACCCGCGATCCGGCGGACGACTTCGATCATCCGCTTCTCGAACCCGGCCATCCTCTCAGCCGGCATGTGCTCTACCGGTTGAGGCGGGAGGCGTCCCGATGAGCCTTCCTTACGTCGGACCGGAAGACGTTGCGGGGCGCCTGACATGGAGTGCCGTGGTCGATGCATTGGAAGCGGGGCACCGCCTGCCGCGTGCGCGGATCGGCGACACCTTGCTGGAACGGGGCGGGGACGCATTGCTCTCCCGCTCGGCCTGGATCGACGGGCTCGGTCTCGGGGTGAAGTCGGCGACCGTGATGCCCGGCAACGCGGCGGCGGGACTGCCGACCGTGCAGGCCGCCATGCTGGTCTTCTCCGATGCGACGGCGACGCCGGAGGCGGTACTCGACGGCACCATGGTCACGGACTGGAAAACGGCGGCCGACTCCCTGCTCGGTGCGCGGCTGCTGGCGCGGCCGGAGAGCCGCCGGCTGGTCGTTATCGGTGCCGGCCGCGTGGCGGAGACCCTGGCGCGCGGCTATGCGGAGCTGTTCCCGGCGCTGGAGGAGATCGCGATCTGCAACCGTTCGCCCGCACGGGCCCAGACATTGGTCGCGGCGCTCGCTGCGGACGGACTGCCTGCGCGTCATGAAACGGATATGGCCGCGGCGGTCGCCGCTGCCGACATCGTCTCGACGGCAACCATGTCCCGCGCGCCGGTCCTGCCCGGGGCCTGGGTCGGGCCCGGTGCCCATGTCGATCTCGTCGGCGGGTTCACGCCGGAGATGCGCGAGGCCGACGACGATCTGGTCCGCAGGGCGCGTCTTTTCGTTGATTGCCGGGAGACCGCGCTGGATCATGTCGGCGACGTCCTCCTTCCGCGCCTGTCCGGAATCGTCGCCGCGGATGCGGAGATAGCGGATCTCTACGATCTGGTCGCCGGCGGCGCGGCACGGCGGGATCCGGCCGAGATTACGCTGTTCAAGAACGCGGGCGGCGCTCATCTCGACCTGATGACCGCGCGGGCCATTCTCGCCTTGCGGAAATCCGGACCTTGATCCCGGCCCGAATCTGTACCTTGATTTGACACCGCATCCGGTCCCGCCGGCAAAGCGGCGCATGTTGCAGGGGAGGGCCTGAGCCATGACCGTGACCGTCGACTATTTCATGACCACCTCCAGTCCATGGAGTTATCTGGGTGCGCGCCGCTTCATGGAAATAACCCGCAAGGTCGGCGCCGAGGTGAATGTCTATGCCGTCGATTTCGGCGCCGTCTTCGCCCAGTCGGGCGGCCTGCCGCTGCCGAAGCGGGCGCCGCAGCGCCGCGCCTACCGCCTGGTCGAACTCGCCCGCTGGAAGAAGCGCCTCGGCCTGCCGCTCGTCATCGAGCCGGAGAACTTCCCGGCCAAGACCCCGCTTTCGGCCCACCTCGTAACCGCGACTCGTATCGCCGGCGGCGATGCGCTCCGACTCTCGACTTTGATCCTGGAAGCGCTCTGGGAACAGGACCGCTCGATCGACGATCCGGAGGTGCTGGCCGATTGCTGCCGCAAGGCCGGGCTGGACGCGGCGTCCCTGCTGAAGGCCGCCGAGAGCGAGGAGACCAGGGCAGCCTTCGCGGAGGACACCGAGCATGCCAAGCATAGCGGTGTGTTCGGCGCCCCCTCCTATATCATCGACGAGGAGCTGTTCTGGGGGCAGGACAGGCTCGACTTCGTCGCCGAGAAACTCGGCGCGGTCTGACCGCACGGGTTCGGCCAGACAGCTTTCCGCATTTTCCGCGTTGCGGTTCCGTGGTTAGCTTCCCTTCGGAACAAGGGGAGCCCCATGAAGACTGTCTCGATGAGCCTCGACGAGGCGCATGCGCTTGCCACGGAATGCCTGACGCGCCACGGCGCCGATGAGGAGAATGCCCGCGCGGTGGCCGACATCGTCACCGCGGCGGAGCGCGATCTCTGTCACTCGCACGGGCTGTTCCGGATTCCCGGTTATGTCGCCTCCCTGAAGAGCGGCAAGGCGAACGGCAGGGCGGTGCCGGCGATCACGGAACTGGCGCCGGGCGTGGTCCGGGTCGATGGCGGCGGCGGGTTCGCGCCGCTTGCGCTGGAGGCCGGCGGGGCGCCGCTGATCGAGCGGGCGCGGCAGAACGGGATCGCCGCCCTGGCGCTCAACAATATCTATCACTTCGCCGCGCTCTGGCCGGAGACCGAGGCCCTGGCCGAGGAGGGGCTGGCGGCTTTCGCTTTCACCGCCGCCTTTCCCTATGTCGTCGCACCGGGGGGGCGAACGCCGATCTTCGGTACCAACCCGATGGCCTTCGCCTGGCCGCGTCCCGGCGGGCATCCGATGGTGTTCGACCAGGCCTCCTCGACCATGGCACGGGGCGAGATCATGCTCGCCGCCCGCGACGGCCATTCGGTGCCGCTCGGTGCCGGGATCGACCGGGA
>NZ_CP102480.1:3232500-3337500 GCF_024662015.1 Nisaea acidiphila
AGGGGCTGTCCTGTCCTGAGCCCGTGCGGACTCGCTCCGGAGAGATGCTGGCCTCGCTGAACGACCGACCGGCGGCGGTGGTGACATTTCTCGACGGAGTCTGGCATCGCAAGGTCAGCCCCGCGCATTGTTACGCGCTCGGTGGCGAGCTGGCGCGGATGCACGATCTCGGCGGCGATTTTTCGATGGTGCGGGAGAACAATCTCTCCGTCGCTTCATGGCGCCCCCTCCTGGAGTCCTGCGGTCCGCAATCCGACGGCGTGAAGCCGGGGCTTTATGCCTTCCTTGAGCAGGAAATCACCTTCCTTGAGCAGAACTGGCCGAAGGACCTGCCGCGCGGCGTGGTTCATGCGGATCTCTTTCCGGACAATGTCTTCTTCCTCGGCGACAAGGTGTCCGGCTTCATCGATTTCTATTTCGCCTGCACCGACATGCTGGTCTACGACCTCGCGATCTGCTTGAACGCCTGGTGCTTCGAGACGGACGGCAGCTTCAACGTGACCAAGGCGCGGCAGATGATCTCCTCCTACGACGCGGTCCGCAAACTCTCTGACGCGGAAATGGCGGCGCTGCCGGTGCTGGCCCGGGGCTCCGCTACGCGGTTTCTGCTGACCCGGCTCTATGACTGGATCAACCATCCGGAGGGCGCCTTCGTGAAACCGAAGGACCCGATGGAGTACCACCGCAAGCTGAGCTTCCATCAGTCCGTCACTTCGAGCGCGGGCTACGGCATCTGATGTCCGGAAAAAAGGTCGAGATCTATACGGACGGCGCCTGCAGCGGCAATCCGGGGCCCGGTGGCTGGGGGGCGATCCTGCGCTATGGCGATGCCGAGAAGGAACTTTCCGGCGGCGATAAGGAAACGACCAACAACCGCATGGAGCTGATGGCGGCGATCACTGCGCTGGAGACGTTGAAGCGATCCATGCACGTGGATCTCTATACGGACAGCGTTTATGTCCGCGACGGCATCACCAAGTGGATCCACGGCTGGAAGAAGCGCGGCTGGCGCACGGCCGACAAGAAGCCGGTGAAGAATGTCGAACTTTGGCAGCGGTTGGACGAGGCGGCGGCACGGCACGAGATCGCCTGGCACTGGGTGAAGGGCCATGCCGGCCACCCGGAGAACGAACGCGCGGACGAGCTGGCCCGCAACGCGATTCCGTGACCGCCCCGGACGAGAGGACCCGCTGGGACATCGTCACGCTGGCCGTCGGCGCCGGAGTGATCGCGGCGCTGCAGGTCGGCAAGGTGCCGCCGGCGCTCCCCGAACTCCGTACCGATCTCGGCCTCACGCTGGTCGGCGGTGGCTGGCTTGCCTCTCTCCTGCATCTTTTCGCAGCGCTCTTCGCCATCGGCATGAGTATGGCGACCGACCGGGTGGGGCCTGCCCGTCTGCTGGTTGTCTCGATGCTGGTCATGGCCGCCGGCTCCGCGCTCGGCGCGCTCTCCGGTTCCACGGCTCTGCTGTTCGCCGGACGTGCTCTGGAGAGCCTCGGTTTCCTCGGCGCCTCGATCTCGGCGCCAACCTTGATCGTCGCCGCCGCCGTACCGCGCGACCGGTCGCTCGCGCTCGGCATCTGGTCGGCTTATTTCCCGGTGGGGGCCGCGATCGCGATGGTGGCCGCGCCGATCTTTCTCAATGGGCCCGGATGGCGCGGGCTCTGGCTGGCGGACGCGGCGATCTGCCTTGCCGTCGCGGTCCTGCTTGCCATTCTGGTCCGTCCGGCGCACTGGCCGGATGTTCCGGGCCCGCGCCGCGGTCGCGGTCTGAGGGATGTCGCGGAGACCCTGCGCCTGCCCGGCCCCTACCTGTTCGCGCTGTCCTTCTTTCTCTATGCCTGCGCGATCTTTGCGCTGATGACCTGGATGCCGACCTTCCTGCTGGAGCGGCTGGGATATTCGCTGGAAAGCGCGGCCCTGATCGGCGCGCTCGTCGTTCTGGTGAACGTGGTCGGAAATCTCGGCGCGGCCTGGCTCATGCACCGGAACGTGCCGCGCTGGAGCATCATCGCCATCAGTTTCCTCGGTGTCCTTGGCACCGCCTGGTTCGTCTTCGCGGGTACGGCGCCGGATGCGCTCCGGGTGCCGGCGGCGGTGGCCATGTCCTGCATCTGCGGAGTCCTGCCGGCGGCCTGTCTCTCCGGCGCGCCGGCCCATGCCCGATCCTCCGCCGAGGTCGCGACCTGCAGCGGCGTGGTGGTGCACGGCTCCAATCTCGGCAATCTGCTGGCGGCCCCGATCTTCGCGACCGTGGTGACCTATTTCGGCGGCTGGTCGAACGGCCACCTGCCGATGATCGGCCTCGGGATCGCGGGGCTTGCGGTGACGGTGTTGGTGCGCGCCGTGGACCGGGAGCGCTAACCGGCGCCGAATCGTTCCAGCAGCGCGTCGAAGCCGCTCTTGTAGATGAACTTCACGATGCCGGCGGCCTTCTCCTCGGCGCCTTCGTCCGGGGCGAAGGCGGAATGCCAGCGGACGATCGAGCCGCCATCGGAGTCCTCGACACTCATCCAGGCGGAATAGTTCTCCATCGGGAAGGGCTTGCCGACAATGGCGTAGCGCATCCGCCGGCCTTCGTCGTCCCGTTCGAGCTGGACCTCGTCGAAGACCGGTCCGCCGTTGCCGCTATGGACACGCCGGATCCCGCCGGCACCGATCGCCTCGATCCTGTCGACCGCCGGATGCCATTGGTGGATGTTAAGGAAATCCCCGACGACTGCCCACACATCGGCGGCCGGAGCCGCCAGTTTCACGCTCATATCGACTGTCGCCATCATGTCCTCCCGCGACTTTTCTGCCACCGAGGGTAGCGCCCGCCGCGGAACCCGCAAAGCCCCTAGGGCAAAAGGAGCAATGCTCCATATGCGACGCGGGGCACCGAAGCTTTGTCGCCGCCCGGCTCGCGTTGGCGGGCGGGACCTGATCGACTAGCCTCTGCAGTCATCTGCCGGGCGCGCCGGCGGAAAGGGGAGAGGCAAATGAAATCGCATGCGCAGGTCGTGGTCATCGGCGGGGGCGTCGTCGGCTGTTCGGTTCTCTATCATCTGACCAAGCTCGGCTGGAAAGACGTGGTGCTGGTGGAGCGCAGCGAGCTGACCTCCGGCTCGACCTGGCACGCGGCGGGCGGCATGCACACGCTGAACAGCGATCCGAACGTCACCAAGCTGCAGAAATACACCATCGACCTCTACAAGGAGATCGAGGAGATATCCGGCCAGGCGACCGGGGTTCATCTCTCCGGCGGGATCATGGCAGCGGGCACCCAGGAGCGCGTCGACTACCTGAAAACCATGGTCGCGAAGTCCAAATATATGGGCCTCGATATCGACTTCATCTCACTCGACGAGGTGCAGCGCCTGCATCCGCTCTGCGACGCGAAGCATTTCGTCGGCGCGGTCTACGATCCGAACGAGGGCCATATCGACCCCTCCGGCGTGACCAACGCCTATGCCATTTCGGCGCGCAAGGGCGGGGCGGAGATCTATCGCCACACCAAGGTCGAGGAACTGGTCGCGGAGAAGGACGGCACCTGGTCCGTCGTCACCGACAAAGGCACAATCCGCTGCGAAAAAGTGGTGAATGCGGGCGGCCTCTGGGCCCGCGAGGTCGGCCGGATGGTCGGGCTGGAGCTGCCGGTGCTCGCGATGGAGCACCATTACCTGATCACCGAGCCGCTGGACGAGATCAAGGCGCTCGAGGCGGAGCTACCGCACCTGATCGATTTCGAGGCGGAGATCTATACCCGCCAGGAGGGCCAGGGCTTTCTGCTCGGGACTTACGAGAAGGCCTGCGTGCCCTGGTCGCCGCACCAGACGCCGTGGGATTTCGGCCATGAGCTTCTGCAGCCGGATCTCGACCGCATCGCGCCCTCGCTCGATGTCGCCTACCAGCATTTCCCGTTCCTCGCGAATGCCGGTGTGAAATCGATGATCAACGGGCCCTTCACCTTCGCGCCCGACGGCAATCCGCTGGTCGGCCCGGTGCCGGGGCTGAAGAACATGTATCTCGCCTGCGGCGTCATGGCCGGCTTCAGCCAGGGCGGCGGGGTCGGCCTCGCGCTCGCCCAGTGGATGATCGAGGGCGAGCCGGACATGGACGTTTTCGCCATGGATTGCGCCCGCTTCGGCAATTACGCGACCAAGGGCTACACCTACGAGAAGGTGAAGGAGAACTATTCCCGCCGCTTCTCGATCACCTTCCCGAACGAGGAACTGCCGGCGGGCCGTCCGCTCCGGATGACCGCGATCTATGACCGGCTGAAGGCGAAGAACGCGGTGTTCGGTGCTTCCTATGGGCTGGAGCACGCGCTCTGGTTCGCGCCGGAAGGCACCGAGCCGGTGGAGAACGTGACCTTCGGCCGCTCCAACGCCTTCGGACCGGTGGGCGCGGAATGCCGGGCGGTACGGGAGGGCGTGGGCCTGCTGGAGATCTCCAACTTCGCCAAATACGAGGTGACGGGCGAGGGGGCGGAGGCCTGGCTCTCCGAGCTGATGACCAACAAAATGCCCCACACTGGGCGCATCGTGCTGACGCCGATGCTGAATACACAAGGCAAGATCATCGGCGACTTCACCATCGCCAAGCTTGCCGAAAACCGCTTCATGATCTTTGGCTCCGGCGTCGCCGAGATGTTCCATATGCGCTGGTTCTGGGACCATCTGCCGGAGAGCGGCGTCGAGATCCGCAGCCGCTGCCAGGATCTGGTCGGCCTCTCCATCGCGGGGCCGAAGGCGGTGGACCTGCTGGCGAAGGTCACGCATGAGGACGTCTCCACGGCGGCGATGCCCTTCATGTCCTTCCGGGAAATGAATATCGGCCTGCTGCACGCGATGGTCGGAAGGCTCTCCTTCACCGGCGAGCGCGGCTACGAAATCTGGGTTCGGCAGGACAGCCTGATCGCTCTCTACGACATGCTGGTCGAGGCGGGAGCCGAATTCGGGCTGAAGCATTTCGGCGGACGGGCGTTGAATGCGCTCCGCCTGGAGAAAAGCTTCGCCGGGTTCCTGCGCGAATTCACGCCGGACTACTCGCCCTTCGAGGCCGGGCTGGAGCGGTTCGTCGACATGTCGAAGAACAGCTTCATCGGCCGCGACGCGCTGGCCGCCGAGCAGGCGGCGGGCGGCGGCAAGTACCGGCTGATCACGCTCACCATCGATGTCGAGGAGATCGACCCGATCGCCGACGAGCCGATCTTCCAGGACGGCAAGGCGGTGGGCTGGGTTACCTCCGGCGGCTACGGTCACTCGACAGGAAAGAGCATCGCGCTCGGCTATGTGCCGAAAGAATATGCCGAGAAGACCGACGGGTTCGAAGTCGAGATCCTCGGAAAGATCCTGAAAGCGCACCGGGTATCCGAGCCGCTGCACGACCCGAAAGGCGCGCTGATGCGGGGGTGAGGGTTATTTCCTCCATTTATCAGTTCGTCATTTCCACTTGCGTGGGGATGACGATTGTTGGGGTGTAAGAAAGAGAGCGGCGGTTACCCGAGTTCCCATCCCGTCGCGGCGGCGAGTTCGGCCTTCTGGACCCCGATCAGGGTTAGGGTCCCGCCGTCGGAGAAGGTGACAATGGTGTTGCCGCCGCTTTCGGCTCCTCCGGCAACCCCGAGCCCGGGCTCGAGCGCGAGGGTGTCGGAGCCGGCCTGGAAGTCGGTCACCGTGTCGTTGCCGCCCTCGAAGCTGAAGACGAAGACATCCGCGCCGTCGCCGCCGGAGAGCGTGTCGTCGCCCTTGTTGCCGGCGATCAGGTCGTCTCCGCTGTCGCCGGCAATCGCGTCGTTGCCCTTGCCGCCATAAAGCGTGTCGTTGCCGAGATTGCCGAACAGGGTGTCTTCGCCGGCATTGCCGAAGATGGCGTCGTCGCCCTGGCCACCATAGAGAGCGTCCTCGTTCTCGCCGCCGGAAAGCAGGTCGTTGCCGAGATTGCCGTAGAGCACGTCGTCGTCATTGTCGCCGAGCACGGTGTCCCCATCCTGGCCGCCATAGAGCGTATCCACGCCGCCGCCGCCGAAGACACTGTCGGCGCCCTGATTGCCGTAGAGGATGTCCTCGCCATAGCCGGAGCGGATCGTGTCGGCCCCGCCGCCGGCGGCGACCGTGTCGTTGCCGGCATCGAGGGAGATGAGCTGCACGGCATCGTCGCCAACGACATAGGCGGAGCCGTTGCCGCCGGTGACCGTTGCGTTGCCGAGGATGGCGGCGAAATCGATCCGGTCGAGATGAATGGTCGAGCCGGATGTCAGTCCGGACGTGTCGATCACGAAGGCCTCTCCGCCGCCTGAGACGGAGCCGGTGAACTGCACGGTCTGCTGCGTGCCGCTGGAGCCGGAGAAGGTGATGGTGCGGATGTCGAGCGGGGTGCCGCCGAGGCTGTCGATATAGCTCTGGCCGTGGCCGTCGAAGAGGGCCTGGTTCGCGGCCGAAGCTCCGGAGCCCTGGACCTGCCCGGTCAGGACGGATCCCGCCGCCGTGCCGCTCACCGCCGCTCCCGTACCGCTCTGGGTGAGCGACAGTCCAGCGGGCAGGGTGACGGTGATGGTGTTGCCGCTGCCCGTGTCGTAGACGAGCAGGCCGGTTGCGTCGGATCCGGTATTGTTGGTGAGGGTCTGGTTGGTCTCCGATCCGTCGCCGCCGCTCCGGTCCGTCGTGGTAAGGCCGGTGCTGGCGGGTGCCTCGTAGCGGGAAAAACTCAGGGTGGAATGCGTGCCGTCGAACGCGACGGAGATCTGCAGGCTGCCGGACGCGTTCGAGATATTCACCGCGTTCGAACCGCCGAGGCTGATGCTGCTGCCGACCTGGGTGCCGGCGAGGGAACTCAGGTCCGTGTTTCGGACATAGATACGGTCGCCGATCTCGAGGCCGAAGATCGTGTCGCCGTTCAGTTGATTTGCGACGCCGAGATCTCCCCCCAGAAAGAGGTCGGCCCCGGCGCCGCCGACGAGAATGTCTCCGGTCACGCCGCCGCCATGGAGCGTGTCGTCTCCCGTGCCGCCATAGACCGTGGAAGCGTCCGAGGCCGAGAGTCCACTCTGCCCGCCTGCATAGAGATCGTCGTTGCCCTCGTCGCCGTAGACAAGGCTCTTGCCGGAGTCGCCGCCGTCGCCACCGAGCAGCGTGTCGTTGCCGGTGCCGCCGTAGAGCGTGTCCGGCCCGTCGTCCGAGGAGATCACGTCGTCGCCGGCATCGCCGTAGAGCACCGCCCCGGTGGAGATGCCGGTGGGGGAGCCGCCCGGTCCCTTGACGGTGTCGTTCCCGTCGCCGCCATAGAAGACCGCACCGGTATTGAAGCGGAAGCCCTCGGTGAAATCGTCCCCGGCCCCGCCATAGTAGGTGTCGGCGGCGGTGTCGTTGCTGCTGACAAAAGTGTCGTTGCCGTCGCCGCCGAAAAGCACGTCGCTTCCGGTCCCGGCATGGAGATAGTCGTTGCCGGTGCCGCCATAGAGCGTGTCGTTTCCGCCTTCGCCGGAGAGGCTGTCGTTGCCTGTATTGCCGTAGACGATGTCGTTGCCGAGCCCGCCATTGAGACGGTCTGCGCCGTCGGCGCCGCTGATCAGGTCGGCGCCGTCTCCGCTGCTGATGGTGTTGGCGCCGCTGGTGCCGGTAATGGTGTCCGCCGCCGCCGAACCGGTGAAGAGATCGATGCCGGAAATGACCGCGTTGGAAAGATCGAACGTGCCGCCGCCATTAAGGAAGAACACATCGTTGCCGCCGGCTCCGCCGTCGATGGTTTCGGCGAGCCCCGAAACTTCGCTGGAGGTGGCATGGAAGACGTCGTCCCCGGTGCCGCCGATCAGGTTGTCGGTTCCGGCCCCGCCGGAAATGGTGTCGGCGCCGTCGCCGCCGGTGATGACGTCGTCGCCGCCATTGCCGTTGATGATGTCGTTGCCGGCAAGCGCATCGATCGTGTCCGCGTCGCCGTCGCTGGTCAGCGTGTCGTTGCCGGTGGTGGCCGGGCCGCCGGTCACGGCAAGACGCTCCGGGTAGGTGTGCAGCGCTTTGCCCGTGAACAGTATTGCCGCGGCGGGCAGGCCGGCCCAGCCCGCATCGCCGCCGAGCGGGAGCGAGGAGGCTCGAACGGTGACGCCGAGCGCTTTTTCCAGTGCCGCGACCAGATCCGCTCCGGCGCGTCCGGCTCCGATCTCGCAGGAGATCAGCGTGAGTTCGGCGCCGGGCGCCAGAGCGGACCCGATGCGGGCGAGGGCGGGGCCGTTCCGTCTCAGCGCCGCGCTGTCGATCCGCTGGCCGGAGAGCTCGATGGTACCCGGGGCGCCGTGCGCCAGGATCGAGATCTGCCGGATGCCCGATTTTCCGGTGAGCACCGCCGCGATCTCGGCGAATGGATCAGCCGCAACGGCCAGCCGGTGGATCCGGGTGTCGGCGCGAAGACCTGCGAGAAGAAGGTCCGCCTGACGGACCGAGGGGTCGATGAAGAGATAGCGTTTGCTGAAATTCATGCCGCGCACGGTTCGTCCTGTATTGGGGGTACGAAGGCTCAGGCTGCGCAATTTGTCGGCGAGCGTGCTGCTAAGCTATTGGAATTTTGGGAATTTTCGGAAAAATTGGAAAAGAATTGGAAAAATTGGAAATTCGGTCGCGGCGTCTGACGGACCGTTAAAGCGGTTCGCCTTGGCCCCTATCCGTCCCTATTCTGCGAGTTGCCGCAGTTCGGCCAGAGCCATCCGCTTATAGACCTCGACCAGCTCCCGGCCTTCCCCGGGACCCGCCGCGAGGGCGAGCCGCATGGTGGACTCGCCGAGATGCATGATCAGGAAACAGTTCACGGCGACGCGCTCGGGCTCGCATCCCGGCGCCACCCGGCACAGCGCCTCCGATAGAACGGCCCCGCTTTCCCGGCTCTTGGCGATTTCCATGTCTCTGAGGGTCTTGTCCGCCTCGGTGCCCGAACAGATATCCCGGATGACCGGTTCCGCCTGGAACAGCGCGAAATAAACGTCGATGAGTTCGCCCAGTGCGGTGCAAAGATCGTCCGGGGTGCCGGCCGTCGCCAAACCGTCCTGGATGCATTTGAGGCACTCCGCGCCGTAATGCTCCGCGAGCGCCCTGATGATCGCGCTCTTATCCGGGAAGTACTGGTAAAGCGAGCCGATCGAGACGTCCGCGAGCCGTGCCACTTCGCTCATCGTCATGGCCTCGCTGCCTTTCTCGGCGATCACCGAGATCGCGCAATTGAGCATCTGCTCGACCCTCGCTCGGCTACGCGCCTGGCTCGGCATGCGCCGGAGCGAGATGTTCTCCAGCGTTACTTTTGAGAAGTCCGGCAGTTCTTTCGACATGACCACTCCCTGAACGGCCAGCACATCAGAGCAAATTTCGTTGACTCGGTAAATGTGAGAGTTTATCAGATTTTAAAATATGAGGAATGCTCACATTATGGAGGTCGAGATGAAGACAGGCATCGATGAAGCGCCGGCGCTGATCATTGGCGGGACCGGGAAGACGGGGCACCGGGTGGTCAAGGGATTGATCGAAAGAGGATACCCGGTCCGGATCGGGTCGCGGAACGCGGCGCTGCCGTTTGACTGGAACGCGCCGGAAACCTGGGCGCCCGCGGTTGCCGGAACGGCGGCCGTGTACATCACCTATCAGCCCGACCTAGCGGTACCGGGCGCCGTCGACGTGATCCGGGATTTCGCGGCCGTCGCACTCGCGGAAGGGGTGACCCGACTGGTTCTGCTTTCCGGCCGCGGAGAGCCCGAGGCCGAAGAGGCGGAACAGGCCCTGATCGAATCCGGCGCCGATTGGACGATCATACGTGCAAGCTGGTTCATGCAGAATTTCTGCGAGACTTTCCTTTACGACGCGCTGAAGACGGGGGAACTGGCTCTGCCGGTAAACTCCGTCAAGGAGCCGTTCGTCGATGTGGAGGATATCGCCGCCGTTGCGGTCGCAGCCCTGACGATGCCGGGGCATTCGGGCAAGCTCTATGAAGTGACGGGCCCCGATCTTCTCAGTTTCGAGGAAGCGGTCTCGGCGATTTCGGAAGCAGCGGGACGGCGGATCGGTTTCAGGCGGGTATCTCCGGACGACTATGCGGGGATGCTTCGCGGTGCGGGCGTCTCGCCGGAAGAGATTTCGTTATTGCTCTATCTCTTCACCACCGTACTCGACGGGCGGAATGCCAATTCGACCGACGGTGTCCGTCAGGCCCTCGGGCGGGAACCGGGAAGCTTCGCGGGCTATGTGTCGCGAACAGCCATGAGAGGTGTCTGGTCGGAACCGCAGCAGGCGATCGCTTAGGCCGGGTCTCGGAAAGACCGGCGGATAGTTGCCGGCCGTCGCGGGTTTTTCATTTGCCGTGCGCCGGAATAGGCGCACATTTCATGGCATGATCATCCCGCGTCTTTTGAGCGTCGCGACCGCGGTGCCCCGTCACCGCCTGAGACAGGGCGAGGCTCTCGCCCACGCCCGCCGGATATTCGAGGAGCGCGCGCCGGCCTTCGCGCGGCTGGCGCCGGTCTATGGCAATGCCGGTGTCGAGACCCGCTATCTGTCCGTTCCTCTCGACTGGTTCGGGAAGCCGCGCAGCTGGAAAGAGGCGAACGCGATCTATCTCGGGACGGCGGAGAAACTCCTCGCCGAAGCGGCGGGGCGGGCGTTGGAACGCGCCGGTCTCGATCCGGGAGATGTCGACACGCTGGTGACCGTTTCCAGCACCGGGATCGCCACGCCGAGCCTGGATGCGAGGTTGCTCCGGCGGGTCGGGTTCCGTGACGACGTGAAGCGGGTGCCGCTCTTCGGTTTCGGATGCGCGGGTGGCGTCCTCGGGCTCGGGCGGGCGGCCCAGTTGGCGGCGGCCCGGGAGGGCGAGACCGTGCTTCTCGTCGTGGTCGAGCTCTGCAGCCTGACTTTCCGATGGCGCGATACCGGCAAGTCGAACCAGGTGGCGACCGCGCTGTTCGGCGACGGCGCGGCGGCGGCGGTGCTACGCGGCGGAGGGCGGGGGACCTGTGTTAAGGCATGGGGCGAGCACACTTGGCCGGACTCGCTCGACGTGATGGGCTGGTCGGTCGAGGAGGACGGTTTCGGCGTGATCTTCAGCCCGCAGATCCCGGAGATCGTCCGCACCGGCATGCGGGCGGAAACCGACCGGTTTCTCGCCTCCCACGGTCTCGGGCTTCCGGATATCACCCGCTTCGCCTGTCATCCGGGCGGCGCGAAGGTGGCGGCGGCACTGGAAGAGGCTTATGGATTGCCGGAAGGCGGTCTTGAGACCTCCAGAGCGGTGCTTCGCGACTACGGCAACATGTCGGCGGCGACGGTGCTGTTCGTTCTCGACCGCATGCTCGATGCGGGCGTGCAGGGAGAGACGGTCCTGCTGCAGGCGCTCGGTCCCGGTTTCACGACCGGATTTGTTGTTCTGGAAGGTTAGGCGGCTATCGTGGATATGGGCTGGGCGCAATGGACGGTTCTCGCGGTGGCCCTGCTCCGGGTGGCCGAACTTGCGCATGCGCGGCGCAACCTGAAACGCTTGCTCGGTGCCGGCGGCGAGGAACGGCATCCCGGCCATTATCCTTTCTTCGTTCTTCTGCATGGCTCCTGGCTTCTGGCCTTGTTTTTTCTCGTGCACCCGGCGCGCCCGCCGGAGCCGGTCCTGATGACGTTGTTCGTATCCCTGCAGTTTGTTCGGCTTTGGATCATCCGCTCGCTCGGGCGCTACTGGACGACGCGGATCGTCACCCTTCCCGGGACTCCGCTGATCCGCACGGGGCCCTATCGCTGGATCCGGCATCCGAACTACCTGTTGGTCGCCGTCGAAATTCCGCTTTTGCCGCTTACCTTCGGGGCGTGGGACCTGGCCCTGCTTTTCGCCTTCGCGAACCTCGTTCTGCTCGCCTACCGGATCCGCGCCGAGGAGAGCGTTCTGGCCGAGCGGCGCTGACCCGAAGAGGTCTCTTCAAGGCACTGTACCATTGAGTTTCCAGGGCTTTTCGAGGACCGCTCATTGGCGATATCGCGACATAAACGAGTGTGTCGCACATGCTATGGTGCCTTCTGTCAGCAAAGGAGACTCGGCATGTTAAACAAAATCGATACTGCGCGTTCCTACTACCGCGAGACCATGTCTCTCTTGGTCCGTTCCGGCTATCGTATCTCGATCGAGAACGACATGGGGGAGTGGAAACACATCATGCAGACCGCGCCGGCGACGACCGCGGTCTCAAGCATGTTCGACCCCGCAAAAGCGGAATTTCTGCCGGGAGACGCATTCTGGCTCCGGGTATCTAACAAGAACGCGCAAACTGTGGCGATCATCTGCGACCGCTTGATCGAAACGGAGGATTTCGTTGGTTTCGTCGAGGGGACCGGCATGTTCGCGGCACCTTACGAGCGGCACGAACTCGGCACCCGGTTGACGGGTAAGATTGGCCATGCGGGCGGCCTCTGGGTCCACCCGAAAGCCCGTAAAACCGGTCTTTCCTGGGTGCTCCCCAGGCTTGTGCGCGCCCTTTCCGTAATGCATTGGGGGGTCGACCGCCATTGCGGGATCATCCTGACCGGGCTTGCGAATGCGGGCTTCGCCAACCGGATTTATGGATTTTCCCGGTCCTGGCTCGCGCTGTCAGGTGCTTTCCGACCGACCGGACAGGCGGATGGGCTGTTCGTTATCGACATCAATGCCGACGAGATCGCTGGGCAGCAGGCCTTCGAACTCGAAAGTATTATGGATAACCGCGCACAGAATCTTGTCGACGTCGCGACCATTGGAAGAGAGCGGCATCACCAGCCTGCGGTACGCGAACCACTCGCCGCCGGCGCTGGCGTGAATTTCGGATAGGGAAGTGCGGCCGCGGAAGGCCGCATCCGCATAGAGACGGGCGAGGCTGCTCCAAAGTTTGGGTCCGAGATGTGGGACAGTCTCGCCGAAATACCGCGGTTGCCCGCCGCCATGGAAGCGCGTGCCGAAACCGAGGCGTTCGAATTCGAAGGTGGCGGGCTCGTCGGATGTCTTCAGGATATGGATGAAAGGCAACACGTCCGGTGCGCGTTTCGAGACCTCGTTGAAGGAGATGCCCTTCAGGCTCGGCATGCCGGGCTTGCCCGCGCGCGCGGACATGGTGAAGACTTCCGCGAGCTGGTTATCCGTTCCGAGGCGGAAATCCAGCTGGTCGTAGGAGATGACGACGGCCGGGTCTGTTCCTTGGATTATTTCGAGCTGGTAGGCGGCAGACATCAGATCACGACCGCCAGGCACAGCCCCGCGTTCTGGAACAGGGGGAGCAGCGTTGCGTCCCGCCGTTCCTCGGTTTCGATCTCGTAACGCCGTGCGCCGTCCTCGGTACCGAGAACATCGCGCTCGATAATATGGATCAGGGTCTCGACGATCTTGGAGCAGACATCCTTGCCATGCATGACGAGTTCCACGCCGTCTTCGACGGTTTGGAACATGGCGAACTGCGGTCCGAATAGGCTGGGCTCCGCGGCGATCCACTGTTCGACCACACTGCGATCGGGGCAGCGGGCGAGAGGATAGTAAGCGGCGAGCGCGGCCATCGCGGTTGCGGGAATATCATCCGCAAAATCCGTTTCGCGCCAGAGAACCTGGTGCGGTTGATTTTCGACGAGCCGCAATTGATGCATTCCAGAAGAGCCTTTTTGGTCAGGCAATGGTTGTTTGTGTGCGTACCTTATGGTGACTCGCGGATGTCTGTCCAGCAGGATTGAGCCTAATTTTTTCAGGGTTGCTGCAATGCGGCAGAAACCGGGCCGGAGGAGCTTCCGGTCCGGCTGTCATTGACGCAACCGGATGGCCCGTCGGGGCGTTGCCGAAGTCAGAATCCGGCGCTGCCATCCCAGTACTTGTCGTTCAGGATCTTCATCAGTTCGTCGTGACTGTTCTCGAGGCAGCCACGCAACCGCACCTTGTAGCCTTGGTCGCCGTAAGCCTTGCAGCGGTCATAGGCTTCGCGCGCCTTCTCGATGCCTGCGGGCGAGAAGGCTTTCAGGCTGGTTGGGCTCGCCGCCTTTCCCCAGACCCCGTCGCGCAATGGCTGTGCGGCGTACCCACCGGCCGGCAGCAGGTTGATCAGACGGGACATCATGGCGCCGGCATCGGCGCGGGGCGAGCCGTTCTCGAAATAACCCTCGGCCAGCACCCGCTGCTCGCCATTGGCCGCTTCCAGATCCTTGGCGCTCGGCCGGGCGGCAATGGAAGGCTCGGCGCGCGGCAGCAGGGAGACCCGGCGCGGCACGCGGAGCGAGACGGACGCGGCATCCAGCGAGGCGAGGCGGGCCGCGTCCATTGAGATCCGGACGGAGGTATAGGCGCCGGTGCTCTCGAAATGCAGAAGGCCGGCGGCGGAGAATTCGGCGATGCTGCCGTCGTTCTTGGCCACGACCATGGTGATGTCGCCCTGGCCGGCGGCGTCGTAGACATGGCCTTCACTCGGCTTCGGGCGCTGTTCCTGCAGGCAGAAGGCGGAGAAGAAACCGCTGCAGGCGCCGTCCGCGCAATCCAGCGGTACCGGGAGCTTGGTCGCGACGAGGCCGAGCACCTGCGGAAGTTCGGCCGTCTTCGCGGCCGCACGGGTTTCCGCCGTGCCGAATCCTGCCAGAAGGCCGGCGGTAAGGGTGAGGGACGCAATCTGACGGAACATGGGGCATTTCCTCCTGTTCGGGCCGGATTGGCGCGCCGGAGCGGCGCGGGTTTCCGGCTTTTGCGTTTGACCCAGCTTCTCACCGCCGGACCTTCGGTTCAATGGCGAAGCGCAGCCCCTCGCAGCTTGGTGAAGTGGCCGAATTTGCCTGATCTTGGTCAAAGTCCGACAGGGAGTGACGCGCATTAGAAAGTTCGTGCCTCCAATCGTGATCATATCGGCTGAACAAAGTGTCTTCTGGAGGAAGCCGAGATGGCCGCTGCACCGGATCTCGAAGTGACTGGAACCGAGGCCGCTCCGGCCGAGGGACGTGGACGCCGCGGGCGCGGCGGAGGCGGCGGACGCGAGGCGCGCCGGGCACTCCGCGCGAGGCCGAGCCAGGTCCAGGCGCCCTACATCACGCGCAACGTGCCGGTCTACGAGATCCTGAGCGAGGAAGCGCTTGAGATCATCGAGGCCAATGCCGACACCATCATGGAAGAGATCGGCATCGAGTTTCAGGATGACGAGGAGGCGCTCGCCCTCTGGCGCGACGCCGGCGCGGACGTCCGGGGCACGCGCGTCCATATCCCGCGCGGCCTCGCCCGCAAGCTGGCGGAGACCGCACCCTCGAGCTTCACCCAGCATGCCCGCAACCCGGCCCGTTCGGTCGAGGTCGGCGGCAAGAACACGATTTTCGCCCCGGTCTACGGCCCGCCCTTCGTCAGCGATGTCGATGGCGGCCGGCGCTATGCGACGATCGAGGACTTCCAGAATTTCGTGAAGCTGACCTACATGCTGCCGTCGCTGCACCATAGCGGCGGCACGGTGTGCGAGCCGGTCGATCTGCCCGTGAACAAGCGGCATTTCGACATGGTCTATGCCCACATGAAATACAGCGACAAGCCGTTCATGGGCTCCGTCACCGCGCCGGAGCGGGCGCAGGACACGGTGGACATGGCGAAGATCCTGTTCGGCGCCGAGTTCGTCGAGAACAACACGGTCTGCACCAGCCTGATCAATGCCAACTCGCCGATGGTCTGGGACGGCACCATGCTGGGGGCGCTGAAGACCTATGCCCGCAACAACCAGGCCTGCATCACCACGCCCTTCATTCTCGCCGGCGCGATGTCGCCGGTGACGGTGGCGGGCACGCTGGCGCAGACGCTGGCCGAGGCGATGGCCGGCATTGCCTTCACCCAGCTCGTGCGCCCCGGCGCGCCGGTGATCTTCGGCTCTTTCGCCAGCTCGATCTCCATGCAGTCCGGCGCGCCGACCTTCGGCACGCCGGAGCCGGCCATGGTGCTCTATGGCTGCGCTCAGCTCGCCCGCCGTCTCGGCGTTCCGTTCCGCTCCGGCGGCTCGCTCTGCGGCTCCAAGTCCCCGGATGCGCAGGCGGCCTACGAGTCGGCGCAAACCCTGAACCCGACGGTGATGGGCGGGGTCAATTTCGTGCTCCATGCGGCCGGCTGGCTCGAGGGCGGGCTCGTCGCCTCCTACGAGAAGCTGCTGATGGATGCCGACCAGCTCGCCATGATGCCGACCCTGCTCGGCGGCGTGGACATCACGGAGAACGGCCAGGCGATGGACGCGATCCGCGAGGTCGGCCCCGGCAAGCACTTCCTCGGCTGCGCCCATACCCAGGCGAATTTCGAGACCGCATTCTTCCGCTCCCAGGTGGCGGACAACAACACCTACGAACAGTGGGCAGCCGAAGGCTCCCGGGACGCCTACACGCGCATGGGCGACCGGGTGAAGACCATGCTGGCGGAATATCAGGCGCCGGAAATCGATCCGGCGATGGACGAGGCGCTGGTCGAGTTCATGGCGAAGCGCAAGGCGAGCTTCCCGGACTCGAATATTTGATCTGAGTGATGGCAGCGCGGCGGTTTACTGGCCGTTGCGCCTGCTTTTCAGCTGGATCTTGCGGGGGGCTGCTCCGGTTAGATGTAACGTCAGCTTTCGCCCGTTGGCATCGTGGCTGGTGCTTCTCTTCCTTTCGGATCATTTCCGTAAGGGTTCGGGCCAATCGTACCGTCCTGTATCGTCATGAAAAAGTACGCCACCCAACCGACTATCGGGACAAACAGGATCAGCAGCCAGTAGCCGCTTTGATTGATGTCGTGAAGCCGGCGAACGCTCACGGAGATTGACGGCAAGATCACAACCAACGTCAGTATGGCATCGAACGGCCCATACAATCCCACGCTCTTGAGGAAATGCGTATCGAGTGCGTCGGCAATGAGGCCTGCGATGAATAGCGCAAGAAAGAAGTACCAGTACTCTGATCGTCTCGCCCGGCCACGGAAGGTTGCGTACTTTTTGAAGCAGGTCGAAGTGGCTTCGATGAAATTCATGGCCGGCCCCCAATGTGTTATCATGTTCCCGAGCAGTATCGCCTTGTTCGGAAACATGTTTTGTGACGTGGCTCACCACCCATTTCGCCGCTTCCAATGCGCGACGATCTCGTCCGAGCCTTCCGCGAATACTTCGTATCCCTCATAGGCCGCGACCGTCATGCAGACATGGTTCGGCAGGACGCGCACCTTTGCGCCAATCGGCAGCTTGTCGTAGAGCGCCGGGTCGCCGACCGCGACCTCGCCATGCTCCTGGTGGGTGCCGCGGATGGTGAGGCCGTCCAGCGGGGTGCCGGTTTCGAGATCCGCAAGTAGACCGAAGCCCATGTCGCCGCTCTCGCCGAGCGCCTCGGTCGAGCGGTCCTTGGAGAGGGCGATGCCGCCCGCATCCAGCATCAGCGTGCCGCGCCCTCTGTTGTGCGAGATCACGCTGGCGACGACGGAGGACGCAATGTCCTCGATCCCGTGGGAGCCGATGCCGGCCTGGAAGAGATCGCCCAGCGTATAGACGCCCGGGCGCATCTCGGTCACGCCCTCCAGATGATCGGCATAGAGCGCCGTCGGGGTGGAGCCGACGCTGACGATGGGGCAGGCGAGTCCTTCGGCGCGCAGCGCTTCCGCCGCCGCGACTGCGCTGTCCCGTTCCGTCGCGGCGACGGCGCGCATGTCGTCCGGCGTTCGGCCGCGATAGGAATGGCCGGCATGGGTCATGACACCGGCAAGGGTGGCGCGTTCGGCGTCGGCGAGGATGAGGGCGATCTCCAGCAGCAGGGCCTTGTCATGATCGACGCCGGTGCGGTGCTCGCCGCAATCCACCTCGATCATTACCGAATGGCGGCCCGGATGGGCGGCGATCGCCTCGGCCGCCTCCAGGCTGTCGATCAGGATCTTCAGGTCGGCGCCTTTCGCGGTCAGGGCCGCCGCGCGGTCCAGCTTCGAGGGCGGGATGCATACCGCGTAGAGGATATCCGGGAAGCCATGCTCAAAGAGATATTCCGCCTCGGCCAGCGTCGAAACAGTGACGCCGCCGGGCTGGCCCGCCGTCGCGAGCTTCGCGATCTCCGCCGACTTGCCGGTCTTCATGTGCGGCCGGAGCGCGACGCCGAGTTCGGCCGCGCGTGCGGACATGCGGGAACAGTTCCGTGCCAGTCGCGTTTTGTCGAGGATCAGGCAGGGGGTCTGAAGGTCGGAGAGTTTCATCGCGGAGGCTCTTGAAGCGGGTGGCTCGGGAGGAGCGGCAGCCTAGGCCCGCCGGCAGGCACGGGGCAAGCCGCCTGATCAGCGCCCGGCGATTGCCGCGAAAGTCTCGTTGCTGATCCAGCCGGTGGCGAGGCCTTCCGCCCAGGACGGGCTGCCGCGCTCCATCGCGATCCGGGACATCTCCAGATGATCGTAGGGCACGTGCCGGTGCGTGACCGACCAGTCCTCGCCTTGTTGCTCCAGGATTGCGTAGCAGGCGTTCGGATTGCCGGCCTGAACCTTATGAGGCGCCGGCTCGATATCGATATAGGCGGGGCAGCCGACGCTGCCCGGATTGACGATCAGGCGTCCGTCCGCAAGCGCCACGGTGCGCGGCAGGTGCGTGTGGGCGCAGAGGATCAGTTTCTGCTCGATACCCTGTGCCCGCGCCTCGATATCCTTCAGCGCGGCGCTGCGTACCCGTCCGTCCTGCGTCACCTGTTCGAGCCAGTAGGTGTTGTCGTCTTCCGGCGTGCCGTGGCAGAGGAAGATTTCGTCGCGCCAGATCAGGGTCGCCGGGAGCTCGCGGATCCAGTCCAGCGTGTCCGAGCCAAGCTGATCGTGCGCGATGCGGTCCGACTTGCCCATCTCCTCGGGCGCCTGCTCGATAAGCCAACGGTCGTGATTGCCGCGGATCGAGACCGCGTCGATGCCGCGCAGGAGTTCGGCTGTGCCCTCCGCATCGAGCGGGCTGCTGAAGAAATCCCCGAGATTGACGATCTCGGAGATTCCCTGATTCCTGATATCGGCGAGGACCGCCTCAAGGGCGAGGCTGTTGCCGTGGATATCGGCGATGGCGGCGAACTTCATGGCGCGAGTGTAACGCACCGGATGTGGTTCAGCCCAGATTTTCTATTCGGACCCCGAATTCCAGCCCGGCATCTTCCAGATAGGTCCAGAGGTATTCGGCAAAGCTCGCGCGCACGAGAATGTCGTAGGTCGGTGTCTCGTCGATCTGGTCGAACAGCACGGTGATGCGGCCGATATGGCTCTGGGTACAGCGTCCGGCGCCGAATTCGCGCGGATGCAGGTCGATGGCGCAGCCCTTGGCCATGACGTCGCGGGCATGGCGGCCGGAGAGCCGGATCATGGTGTGGTGCTCGGTCACCTCGGTGACCGCGGCATGCTGGCCGTCGAGTGCCGTGGCGAGCTTGCCCGCGAGTTCCGTATCGTCGCCATAGACCATCCACTCGTCGGGGCCGGTCCAGAGGATGCGGACATCCTTCGTGGCGGCGACCGTGTTGGCCTCCGCCGGGGGGACGGCACCGAGGACGGATTTGATGGCCGAGACGAAAGCCTTTTCCGAGAGATGGCCGCGCAGCACCAGCTTGGAGCGGAACGGGATCTCGGTCAGCACGACGCCCGCATCGGCCGGGCCGCCATGGATGATGTCGAGCGGGGCGAGCGCGGAGCGCGTCTTCAGGTCTGCCAGATCAGCCATTGATCCGCTCTCCTTCCAGATCGAAGAACCGGGGTTCGGTCACCGTCACTTTCACGACCTTGTCCTCAAGCGGGACATGCAGGGTCTGGCCGTGCCGTTTGTGTCCGCCCTTGATCAGCGCCATGGCGATGGAACGGCCGCAATTCGGGCTGTAGTAGCTCGACGTCACGTGCCCCAGCATCTCCATCGGCGGTTCGGGTTTCAGGTTTTCCACCACGTGCCCGCCTTCCGGCAGCACCACGTTCGGATCCTCCGTCAGCAGGCCGACAAGCTGTTTCCTGTCCTCGGCCGCCATCGACTCGCGTTCGAGGGAGCGCTTGCCGATGAAGTCCGGCTTCTTCTTGGAGACGATCCAGTCCATGCCGAGATCGAGGGGCGTCACCGTGCCGTCGGTTTCCTGCCCGACGATGATGAAGCCCTTTTCGGCGCGCAGCACGTGCATGGTCTCGGTGCCGTAGGGCGTGATGTCGAATTCCTTGCCCGCCTCCATCAGCGCCTCCCAGAGGGCGAGGCCGTAGCGGGCCGGCACGTTCACCTCGAAGGACAATTCGCCGGTGAAGGAGATCCGGTAGATCTTCGCCGGAATGCCGGCGACCGTGCCTTCCTTCATCGACATGAAAGGGAAGGCCTCGGTGGAGAAGTCGATATCGGAGCAGAGCTTTTCCATCAGCGCACGGCTCTTCGGGCCGTTCACGGCGACGACCGACCATTGCTCGGTCACCGAGGAGAAGAAGACCTTCAGCTCCGGCCATTCCGTCTGATGCCATTCCTCCAGCCAGGAAAGCACGTTTGCCGCGCCGCCGGTGGTGGTGGTCATATGGAAATGGTTATCGCCGATGCGGGTGGTGACGCCGTCATCCATGACCATGCCGTCTTCCTTCAGCATCAGCCCGTAGCGGCAGCGCCCGACGCCGAGTTTCGCCCAAGCGTTGGTGTAGATGCGGTTGAGGAACTCGGCGGCGTCCGGACCCTGGATGTCGATCTTGCCGAGGGTCGAGGCGTCGAGGATGCCGACAGAGTCGCGCACCGCCTTCACCTCGCGGTCGATCGCCTGGCGGAAAGTCTCGCCCGCTTTCGGGAAGTACCAGGCGCGCATCCACTGGCCGACATGCTCGAATTTGGCGCCGTTCGACCGCGCCCACTCGTCGATCCGGGTCTTGCGCACCGGCTCGAAGAGCGGCCCGACATTGCGCCCGGTATAGGCGCCGATGGTGGCCGGTGTATAGGGCGGGCGGAAGGTCGTCGTGCCGGTCGCGGGGATCTCGGAGGCGAGTACGTCGGAGAGGATCGCCAGCGCGTTGACGTTCGAGGTCTTGCCCTGGTCGGTGCCCATGCCGGTCGTCGTGTAGCGCTTCAGGTGCTCGACCGAGCGGTATCCCTCGCGGGCGGCGAGCTGCACGTCCGCGGCGGTCACATCGTTCTGGAAGTCGACGAAATGCTTGCCCTTGCGGCCGAGTTTCGCCTTGCCCGGTGCGATCCAGAGCGGGCGGAGCGCGCCCTGTTCCGGCTCGCTCGATTTCGGCGCGGCGGGCGCGCGGCCCTTGAAACCGGCCTCGCGGGCCGCCTCGGCACCGAGCTTGAGCCCTTCCTTCAGGGCGTCGGCAAGGGCGAAGGTCCCGTTGCAGGCGCCGGCGCTGGCGAGCGCCTGGCTTGCCGTACCCGGCAGGAAGGCGGCCATCTCGTCATTCCAGGCGAGCTTGCCCTTGGCCTGCGAGAAAAGATGCACGGTCGGATTCCAGCCGCCGGACATGGCGACGAGATCGCAGTTCACCGACTTGGCCGAGCCGGTGACGCCGGCACCGGTCGCATCGAGCTGCATGACCTCGATGCCGCTCACCCTGTTCTTGCCCTGCACGGAGACGATGCCGTGGTTCTCGTAGATCGTGATCCCCTTGGCACGGGCCGCGTCGGCAAGCGCTCCGGAAACCTTGGTCCGTGCATCGACGATGGCCGCGACCTTGCCGTGCGCCTCCTCGATCGCGAGCGCGGTGCGGTAGGCGTCGTCGTTGTTGGTGAAGATCACCACCTTGCGGCCCGGCAGCACGCCATAGCGGTTCACATAGGTCCGCACGGCGGAGGAGAGCATAACGCCCGGACGGTCGTTATCGGAGAAGACCAGCGGCCGCTCGAGGGCGCCGGTCGCCAGCACCACGCGTTTCGCCCGGATCTTCCAGAGCCGCTGCCGCGGCGTATGCTCCGGTGCCGCGCCGAGATGGTCGCTCACCCGTTCCAGCGCCGTCAGGTAGTTGTGGTCGTAATAGCCGGTAACGGTGCAACGCTTGACCAGGGTCACGTCGGGCATGGCTTCCAGCTCGGCGACCGTCTCCGCCGCCCAGCGTGCCGGCGCCTTGCCGTCGATCTCGCTGTCGTTTTCCGAGAGCAGGGCGCCGCCCCAGTCCGCGGTCTCTTCCATCAGGATCACGCGGGCGCCGTTCCTGCCAGCCGCGAGCGCGGCGGCGAGACCGGCAGGGCCCCCGCCCACCACCAGCACGTCGGCATGGGCATGCATTTTCTCGTAGCGGTCCGGATCGCGGTCCTTTGGCGCCTTTCCGAGCCCGGCGGCATTCCGGATCACGTGCTCGTAGGTCATCCAGAGCGACGCCGGCCACATGAAGGTCTTGTAGTAGAAGCCGGACGGCAGCAGCCGGTGGAACACCGAGTTGATCGCCCCGACGTCATATTTCAGGCAGGGCCAGCGATTCTGACTCTCGGCCTGCAGCCCGTCGAAGATTTCGATCTGGGTCGCGCGCAGGTTCGGTTCGGTCTTGTTGCCGGCGCCGAGCTGGATCAGCGCGTTCGGTTCTTCAGAGCCGGCGCCGAGGATGCCGCGCGGACGGTGATACTTGAAGCTGCGGCCGACAAGATGCACGCCGTTGGCAAGCAGGGCGGAGGCGAGCGTGTCGCCCTCGTAGCCCTCGTAGCTCTTGCCGTCGAAGGAGAAGCGAACCGGCTTCGTCCGGTCGATGCGACCCTTGTCGCGGATACGGAAGGATTGCCCGCTCATTTGCCAGAGGCTCCCGCTTTCGCGTTCTGTTCGGCGGCGCTGTCGCGGCGCCAGTTCTCTTCATAGGCCTTGATGCCCTCCGGGCTCTTCGGCAGTTCGCCCATCGGATAGGTCTCGATGATCTCGTCGGTGGCGGTATTGCGCACCACGTTGAACCAGCGACGGCACCCGGCGCTGTGCGACCAGCGCTCGGTGAAGGGGCCCTTCGGGTTCTGCTTCAGAAACAGGTACTCGGCCCATTCCGCGTCGCTCAGTTTGCCGGCATCGAGCGGCCGGCTGATATGAGCCTCGCCGCCATAATGGAACTCGTTGTCGTCCCGCGGCCCGCACCAGGGACAGGTGATCTGCAACATGTCGTGTCTCCCTAGTGCGCGACGCCGGCGGCGCCGTGCTCGTCGATCAGATATCCGGTTTCGAACCGCTTCAGGCTGAACGGCGCCGCAATCTTGTTCGGCTCGTCCCGTGCGATCAGGTCGGCGAAGACGTGACCCGAGCCCGGCGTCGCCTTGAAGCCGCCGGTGCCCCAGCCGCAATTGAAATAGAGACCGTCGACCGATGTCTTCGAGATGATCGGCGAGGCGTCCGGGCAGGTGTCGACGATGCCGCCCCAGGTGCGCAGCACGCGTAGCCGGGAGATGATCGGGTAGAGCTCGACACCGGCGGCGAGCAGGCCCTCGACCGTCGGGACGCTGCCGCGCTGGCTGTAGGAATTGTAGCTGTCGACCCCGGCGCCGAACACCAGCTCGCCCTTGTCGGACTGGCTGATATACATGTGCACCGCGTTCGACATGATCACCGTGTCGAGGCAGGGCTTGATCGGCTCGGACACCAGCGCCTGCAACGGACGGGAGTCGATCGGCAGGTGCAGGCCCGCCATCTCGGCAACCACTCCTGAATGGCCCGCGGTCACGCAGCCCACTTTCTTCGCCTTGATGGTACCGCGGCTGGTCTCGATGCCGGTCACCTTGCCGCCTTCGCGCAGGATGCCGGTGACCTCGCAATTCTGGATGATGTCGACGCCGAGATCGTCGGCCGCGCGGGCATAGCCCCAGGCCACGGCGTCGTGCCGCGCGGTGCCGCCGCGTTTTTGGATGAAGCCGCCCATGACCGGATAGCGCAAGGTCGGCGAAGTATCGATGATCGGCACCAGCTTCTTGATCTGGGCCGGGGTCATCACCTCGCTGTCGATGCCGTTGAGGCGGATCGCCTCGACCCGTCGGCGCATTTCCTTCAGCTCGTGCTCTGAGTGGGCGAGGGTGAGAACTCCGCGCTGAGAAAACATGACGTTGAAGTTCAGCTCCTGCGTCAGCCCTTCCCAGAGCTTCAGCGCGTGCTCGTAGATGCCTGCGCTCTCGTCCCAGAGATAGTTGGAGCGGATGATGGTCGTGTTCCGGCCGGTATTGCCTCCGCCGATCCAGCCCTTCTCGATCACGGCAATGTTCCGGATGCCGTGGATCGAGGCGAGATAGTAAGCGGTCGCGAGACCGTGGCCGCCGCCGCCGACGATAATCACGTCATATTCCGGCTTTGGCTCCGGCGAGCGCCAGGCCTTCTGCCAGTTTTCGTGATAGCTGAGCGCATTGCGCGCCAGTGCGAAGATCGAATAGCGGGACGAGCCGCCCTTCAGTGCCCGCATGCCGCTCGCGGAACCCTTCATCGCCAATTGCCCCCGTCAGGACCCTGAAACGTCAGAATGATCCGGACCGTAGTCTCTGCTGTCTAGGGCAAGTTGTTCCGGCACGACCAGTGATGACGGTGTTGGAACAAGCTAGGCGTTCCCGTCGCGTCGCCGGCTTGGATGATAGACGGTGGCGCCGGCCAGCTGGCCGATCCGGTCGCCGTCGGTGAGGAAGGGAAACACCCCGGTTTCGAAGTCGAGAAACTCCTTGTCGATCCAGGAGACCGATCCGAATGTTCGTAGCGGACGACGACTGTCGACCGCGCTCACAAGACTCTGGATCACCTCGGGTGTAGTGGCGTGGATCTCTTCGAGCGAGATGCCGGTGGAGTCGCGCCCCAGTGTTTCGACGATCTGCGTGCCGACCAGACGATAAGTGAAGCGTGGTCTCGGCTCGTAGCTGACCCCAATAATGAATACGTGCGGCAGGATAGATTTCAGGTCGAGTGGATCGAGCTGCTTCCTGTCGGGCAACTCGCCGTTCTTCGAAAGCGACCGCCACAAACTGTGGAATTCCGTGATTTCCTTGCTTTGAAACGACAGGGTGAGATCAGTGTCGAACCGCCAAGTACGCGGTTTGGGAGCTTCCTCCGGATACGACAATTTTTCTTATCCTTGGGACGATGCCGTTTCGGGTGCGGGGATATTCTTCAGGACTATTTGGTTATTGTCTAGAATTATTGCGGTTTTTAAGGTTTTCGCCCGGTTGTCGCCGGCGGTCGGGGATACGGCATTGTGCCGGGGCAGGTCAGTTGAGGCGGAACTTTTGCTGCAGCCCTTCATGGAACAGGCGCTCAGCATGGTCGGAGGGGGTCGGCGTTCCGACCGGGTTTTCGGCATACCAGTCACGATAATCCGCCAGTCGTGCCGGGTTGAGGAAGTCCTGACAGTCGTCGCCGCGGTTGGCCGCTTTGAATCTGATCAGGTCGTCGAAGGTCACACCGGTGACCTGAACCCGTTTCACCTGGCCGCTTGTATCGAAGCCCAGCATGATCCGATTCAGATAGGGGTATTGCGCTTCGGCCAGCAGCATCGCAGAGCCACTGCCATCGGGTCCGGCGGAATAGATCCAGCAGCCGACATGAGACCATTGGCGATGGAGCATCCGGATAACCGCTTCGCGGGAGCCGGAGTTTGCCTCTCCGTCCCGCGCGAAACTCACGGCGACGGGATCGGCAATCGCCGCCTTCATGTCTTGCAGACGTGCGCCGCTTTTCGCCGTCGAGGCAAGGCTGAGGAGAAGCTTTCTGACGTTCTCCTCGCCACTGGGCGAAGTGGCCGCTTCCGGCTCCGGCGCGGGCTCGACCGGCGGAGGCGCGATTTCCACGAATGGCGCGTTGAGAGTGGCCCAATCAGCGGCAAGCTCGGCAGACAGCGCGGCCCGGCCTGCGTCCCTGCAACCGTGCGGGTCTTCCGGGGAGCGCGAAGTCAGCAGCCCGGTCGGGCGCGCCGCGGCATAGGCCGCAACGGCGGCGTCGTAGCGATTGAACTTACCGCGTAAGGCTTCATAGAATCCGACGCAGGCCCGGCCTGCGGCCTGCAAGACGGCCGCGTCTTCGTCCTGCTCGGGATGGCGGGAGACGGAAATCTGCCGCAAGGCGGCAAAAGCTGAACGGATATCACCGTGGCCAGCGGGCGCGAGGCTGTCGATCCGTTCGATGAGAGCCCCATCGGACGCCGCCGGCAGATCTGCGGACATCAGGATATCCTCGGCGGCGATACCTCCGGAGAGAAGATCCTCGAAGAGTAGGCTGGTTTTCGTCCGGGCCCGGACACTGATTTGCGTCTGCCCGCCGGAAGCTGAAGATATTCGCACGATGGTGCCGCCTTCGGTGAGCGGAACGTCTCGATCCATTTCCGACCGTGCGGCCGCCTTTGGAGAGAGCGTGGCGATCATCTTGCCTACATCGAACGGAACCGTCACACCCAGCGAGCCTTCAAGTATTTCGATCGCCGGAACAGTGAATTGCGGCGTGGCGGCCAGGTGGAGCCTACGCTGCAGGTCACTTCCGTCGTGCAGAACCGGGCGTCCGGTGCGGCGCGTGCCGTCGGCAAGCGGCAGCTCCGTGCCGTCCGCTTCGAGCGTGTTCGGTACCGCGCCGGAGCCGTCGCTGTAGTGGGCCGCTATGGGGATCTGCCGCTCGACGATGAAATCGCAGCAAAATTGCTCGAAGCCGGATTTCGGAGGTGCGTCCGGGGTGGAGACGGTGACTTCCTCGGAAAGATAACAATCGTTGAAATGCCCCGCGACCGGCGTGCAGGCGACAGGTGCGCCGGTCGGCGACAAGCTCGCCTCGATCGCGGTGTCGGACTGGGAGAGGCAGAGCAGGAAAAGCCCTGGACCGCCGACAAGAACAAAAGCAAGGAGTGCAGCAACTAGAGCCCAACGTCTTCGGCTGGCCGGTTTCGCTCCCTTGTTCGGGGGCGTGTCGGCGCCGGATTTCGTCTCGCCGGCGGGTTTTTTACCCGCAGTCAGTTCGGGTGGCTTGCGTGGAGATTTTTTGGAGGGCCGTTTTTTCTCTGTCGCGTCGGTTTCCTTCCCGGTGGGCGCCTTTTTCTCGGCGCCGGCCGCAACGGTCTCCTGACCTTCCTCATTCTCGGCTTCCGGTTTGGTCTTCGAGCCTTTCGTGCCGTCTGAATCGTCCGGTGCCGACATCTCGAAACTCCGCAAGCTGCACTTCCTTTGAAAAGATACGCGAATTTCGTGCGGAAACCAACTTGATGCCCGGTTACCGCATGAAAGCAAAAAAAATCGCACACGATTTAATCGAGTTATTGAAATTTATCTTCGAGCGATTAATTAAATCGTGCACGATAAAATCGTGCATTTTCGAGGCATCGAAAGGCTGTTTGAAATGCAACACCCCCAATCCGGTCCCCGTCTTTCGCGCCGCGCCGCGTTGATCGGCAGCGGTGCTCTCGGCCTCAGTCTCGCGACCTCGGCTCAGGCCGAAGCGATAATCACGCAAGAAAGAAATGGAGAATTCAAAATGGCGACTTTCACCACGACCGACGATGTCGAGATTTTTTACAAGGATTGGGGCAAAGGCCTGCCGATCGTGTTTTCCCATGGATGGCCGCTTTCGGCCGATGCCTGGGATGCGCAGATGCTGTTCTTCGGCCAGCAAGGCTATCGGGTCGTCGCCCACGACCGCCGAGGCCGCGGCCGGTCGGCGCAGCCCTGGGACAATAACAACATGGATCGGTATGCCGATGATCTGGCTGAACTGATCGAGCATCTCGGTCTGCGCGACGTGGTCTTAGTCGGCCACTCAACGGGCGGCGGGGAGGTCTCCCATTACATCGGCCGCCACGGAAACGACCGCGTCGCAAAGGTGGTTCTTGTCGGCGCCGTTCCGCCGCTCATGCTGAAAACCGCAGCTAATCCGAACGGGACTCCGCTCGAGGTATTCGACGGGATTCGCGAGGGAACGGCACTTAACCGCTCCCAGTTCTTCCGGGATCTGACGGTGCCGTTTTACGGATTCAACCGGGATGGCGTCGAGGAGGTGCCGGGATTCCGGGACAGTTTCTGGCTGCAGGGAATGGCTGGCAGCATCAAAGGGCAGTTCGACTGCATCCGGGAATTCTCCGAAGTCGACTACTCGGATGATCTGACGGCAATCCGGCGTCCGACCCTGATCGTTCACGGCGGCGACGATCAGATTGTCCCGATCGAGGCCTCCGCCCACCGCGCTGCGGAGTTGGTCGATGGTGCAGAGCTGAAAGTTTACGAGGGCAGCGGCCACGGATTGGCACAACTGGAGGCCGCACGCTTCAATGCCGATGTGCTGGAATTCATCCGGCGCTAAGCGGCCGTCCCGGAAAATACAAAAGGGCCGGCATGCCAGCCGGCCCTTCCCTCTGAAGCTGTCTGTCGAGATCAGGCGACGGCCTGGCCTTCCTTGCGCAGGTGATCGAGGGCGCGGTCGAGCCCGCGGCGGAAGCAGGCGAACATCTCCTCGATCTCCGACTCGGAGATGATCAGCGGCGGGCAGAAAGCGAGGCTGTCGCCGACAGCGCGCAGCATGACGCCTTCCTCGGTGGCGAGGTTGGCGATCATCGGGCCGACGCCGGCGCTGGCCTCGAACGGCTTCTTCGAGGCCTTGTCCTGCATCACCTGGATCGCGCCCATCAGACCGACGCCGCGCGCCTCGCCGACCAGCGGATGGTCGGAGAAGGACCGGAGCTGCTTTTGGAACACCGGCGCCATGTCGCGCGCCTTCTCTATGATGTTCTCCTCGTCATAGATCTTCAGCGTCTCCAGAGCGACGGCGGCGCAGACCGGGTGTCCGGAATAGGTGTAACCGTGGCCGAACGCGCCGAGCTCGGCACTGGCGTTCTTCACCGGCTCGTAGACCTTTTCGTTGATCAAGGTCGCGGAGATCGGCAGGTAGCTGGAAGAGAGGGCCTTCGCGCAGACCAGGATGTCCGGCTTCATGTCGAAGGTCTGGGAACCCCAGTAATTACCGGTCCGGCCGAAGCCGCAGATCACCTCGTCGGCGACGAACAGGATGTCGTATTTCTGCAGGACTTTCTGGACCTTATCGAAGTAGGTCTTCGGCGGAACGATCACGCCGCCGGCGCCCATAACCGGCTCGGCCCAGAAGGCGGCGACCGTGTCCGGACCTTCCTCGACGATCATCTTCTCGAGATTTTCCGCGAGCCGGGTGGCGTAATCCTCCTCGCTCTCACCCTCGAGCGCGTTGTTGTAGTGGTTCGGCTCTTCGGCGTGGATGAAGTTGGCGATCGGCGCATCGAAACCGCGATGGTTCATCGAGCGGCCGGTAAGGCTCGCGGAGGCCAGCGTAATGCCGTGATAGCCGTTCACCCGGCCGATGATCTTTTTCTTGTGATGCCGGCCGAGGGCATTGTTGTAATACCAGACGATCTTGATCGCGGTATCGTTGGCTTCCGAGCCGGAATTGTTGAAGAAGACCTTCGACATCGGCACCGGCGCAACGGAGATCAGCTTCTCGGCGAGGTCGATGCCGGGCAGGTGCGAGCGGTGCGCAAAGGTGTGGTAGTATGGCAGGATGTCGAACTGCTTCATCGCCGCCTGCTTGAGGCGGTCGTTGTGGAAGCCGAGCGACGTCGACCAGAGTCCGGCCATGCCTTCGATGTACTTCTTGCCGGCGTCGTCATAGACGTAGACGCCTTCGCCCCGGTCGATGATCAGCGGACCCTTTTCCTCGTGCGCCACGAAGTTCGTGTAGGGATGAAGCACATAGGCGACATCGCGTGCCGCCGGGGAATTCGGCTGGAAAGTCATTTCTGTTCTCCTTCGGGGACGGCACCGGGCGGGCCGTGGGGACAGAGCGCAGCATATCACGCCGAGGCCGCTTGAAAAGACCGCGTACCCGGAACCGGTCCCTCCATGTTGACGCGGCAATGTTGCGCTGCACCAATTCGCCGGAAGCATAGGTGTTTCAGGTGATGGGGTTCTTCGCGTTCTGCGTTGCATGCCGCAGTTTTCCTACATTTCAGAGTGTCCAAGGTCATTGACGGCGTTCCAGTGAAGGGGTTTTATGCTTCGATCCCGGCCGACCTGGTTTGCCGGGCCGCACCGTTTGCTCAATCCTCGTCTAGTTAGAGAAGGACCTGCGCGGTGCGTGACAGAGGCATCATTGGGGAGCATTTTATGCGCAAAGCATTCACCGCCCTTGCGGTCGCGGCAGCCGTTGTCGCTTCCGGAGGCGTAGCGGACGCGAAAACCTTTAAGTGGGGCTTTCAGACCGACACATCGTCGCTCGATCCGCACGCCCACAACGTGACGTTCACTCTCGGCTTCCTCGGTAACGTTTATGAGGGGCTCGTGCGTCGCGACGCCGACCTTCAGTTCGAACCGGGCTTGGCCACCAAGTGGGAAAACGTCGAGCCGACCCGCTGGCGCTTCTATCTGCGTCAGGGCGTGAAGTTCCACAACGGCAACGACTTCAACGCCGACGACGTCATCTTCTCCTACGAGCGGACTAAGAACGAGGACGCCAACCTGCGCGGCCGTGTCGTCGGGATCACCGACGTGGTCAAGGTCGACGACTACACCGTCGATTTCATCACGGAAAAGCCGAATCCCATCATCTACTACGAATGGGATACTTGGTTCATGATGGACAAGGAATGGTCCGAAGCCAACGGCGCGACCACTCCGACCAACCTGTCCAAGGGCGTTGAGAGCTTCGCGGCTCACAATTCCAACGGTACGGGCGCCTTCATGATCAAGGAGCGCCAGACCGACGTTAAGACCGTTCTGGTTCCGAACCCGAACTGGTGGGACAAGCCGCAGCACAACCTGACCGAAGTCATCATGACGCCGATCGGGCAGGACGCGACCCGCGTCGCCGCGCTGCTTTCCGGCGAAGTCGACATGGTCTATCCGGTTCCGGTGCAGGATATCGACCGGGTGAACAAGAACGACGGCACCAGCGTTCTGGTCGGTCCGGAACTGCGCACGATCTTCCTTTACATGGATATGTTCCGCGACGAGCTGCTCTATTCCAACGTGAAGGGCAAGAACCCGTTCAAGGACGTGCGCGTTCGCCAGGCGATGTATCACGCGATCGATATCGAGGCGATCAAGAAGAAGATCATGCGTGGTCTCTCCGATCCGTCCGCGATCATGATCTCGCCGAAGCTGTTCGATAAGTCCGAAGGCTTCGCCCGCCTCGGCTACGACCGCTCCAAGGCGAAGGAACTGCTGGCCGAAGCCGGTTATCCGGACGGGTTCGAGACCCGGATGGATTGCCCGAACGACCGCTACGTCAACGACGAGCAGATCTGCCAGGCGATCGTCTCCATGCTCGCCAAGGTCGGCATCAAGTCCACCCTGGTGGCCGAGCCGAAGGCGAAGTACTTCGCCCGCATCGCCCCGAAGGGCGGCAGCGACTACGCGTTCGGCCTGCTTGGCTGGACCCCGGGCAGCTTCGACTCCTGGAACGTGCTCTGGAACCTGCTCGCGACGCCGACTCCGGACATGGGCCGTGGCCTCTATAACTATTCCGGCTACAGCAACGCCAGGGTCGACGAACTCGCCGATCTGATTGGTGTCGAGACCGATAAGGCCAAGCGCGACGCGCTGATCGAAGAGGCCTTCAAGATCTCGACGGAAGAGGTCGCGACCATTCCGCTGCACCAGCAGGCACTCGCCTGGGGCAAGCGCGACAACATCGAGCTGAAGCAGCGTGCGGACAACCAGTTCCGCTTCTACTACGTCAACGTGAAGTAACTCACGGGCGACAAACAGCGGGCCGGTCCTTCGGGACCGGCCCCTGCCTTTTGAGAGATCTGCCAACCTGCCGGAAAGCGTGACCGTTTAATGGCCGCATTCATTCTTCGCCGGCTGGCCCAATCCATCCTTGTGATGCTCGTGGTCAGCCTCGTCGCCTTCTACATGTTCCAGTTCCTGGGCGATCCGATCAACCAGATGGTCGGCATCGACACGCCGCAGGCCGAGCGCGAGGCCCTGCGCGAACGGCTCGGGCTCAACGATCCGATGATCATCCGCTTCGGCAAGTTCGTGATGAACGCCGCGCAGCTGGATTTCGGTCTGTCCTACCAGCACAAGCAGCCGGTCGTGGACCTGCTCATGGAGCGGATGCCTGCGACGATCGAGTTGAGCCTCGTCTCCGCGATCATCGCTTTCTGCCTGGCGCTGCCGGCGGGTGTCTATACCGGTCTCTACAGACACCGGTGGAGCAGCAAGGCGCTGCTGACCCTGTCGCTGATCGGGATCTCGATCCCGACCTTCCTGATCGGCATTCTCTTCATCTACCTGTTCGCCGTCATTCTCGGCTGGCTGCCGTCATTCGGGCGCGGCGATGTGCTCACGCTGCCGGGCGGCTGGACCACCGGGCTGTTCACCGTCAGTGGCCTGAAAGCGATCATCCTGCCGGCGACCACGCTCGGCCTCTTTACCCTGACGCTGATCATGCGGCTGATCCGGGCGGAGATGCTGGAGGTTCTGCGGACGGATTACATCAAGTTCGCGCGCGCCCGCGGTCTGACCAACCGGGCGGTGAATTTCGGCCATGCCCTGAAAAACACGCTGGTTCCGGTCATCACCGTGACAGGTCTGCTGCTCGGCAACCTGATCGCGTTCGCGATCATCACCGAGAGCGTCTTTCAGTGGCCGGGCATGGGACGGCTCTTCCTGCAAGCGATCCAGGAGGTCGATCTGCCGGTGATGTCCGCCTATCTGGTGATGATTTCGTTCCTCTTCGTCGTGATCAACCTGATCGTCGATATTCTCTACTACGTCGTCGACCCGCGCCTTCGCGTCGAAGGTCACGGCGGCGGGCACTGAGGGCAGGGACATGACCGATACAACCACCACAAAATCCGCCGTCCGTCCCAGCCTGCTCTACCGGATCTGGGATCACGAGCTCTGCTACAGTTTCCGCAACTCCCCGCTGACCATCGGGGCGGCTGTCGTCACCCTGGTGCTGATTCTGGCGGCGGTTTTCGCGCCCGTCATTGCGCCGCATAACCCGTTCGATACCGCTTCCATCGATCTTATGGATTCCGAGCTGCCGCCGGTTTGGGTCGAGGACGGGGACATACGCTTCCTGCTCGGCACCGACAATCTCGGCCGTGACATTTACTCCACCATTCTCTACGGCATGCGGATCTCGCTGCTCGTGGGCTTTGCGAGCGTCGTGCTCTCGGCCGTGATCGGGATCGTTGCCGGCCTCGTCGCTGGTTATGTCGGCGGCAAGGTGGATGCGGTGATCATGCGGATCGCCGACATTCAGCTCTCGTTTCCGACGATCCTGATCGCGCTTCTGATCGACGGCATCTCGCGCGGCATTCTCGATCGCGAACTGCACGATGCCATGGTGATTCCGGTCCTCGTGCTCTCGATCGGGATTTCGAACTGGGTGCAGTATGCCCGTACCGTGCGCGGATCGACGCTGGTCGAGCGGAACAAGGAATATGTCCAGGCGGCCCGGGTGATCGGGCTGCATCCGGTGCTGATCATGCTGCGGCATGTCCTGCCGAACGTGATGGGACCGGTGCTGGTCATCGCCACGCTGGGCCTGGCCTTCGCCGTGCTGACGGAAGCGACCCTGTCCTTCCTCGGCGTGGGCATGCCGCCGACCGAACCGTCGCTCGGCACGCTGATCCAGATCGGCAACGACTTCCTGTTCTCGGGCCTTTGGTGGATCTCGATCTTCCCGGGTGCGACCCTCGCCATCCTCGTTCTCGCGGTCAATCTCCTCGGAGACTGGCTCCGCGACGCTCTCAATCCGAAGCTGCGCTAATGTCGAACCATCTTCTCGAAGTCAGAAACCTCCGGATCGAGTTCCCGACGCGGAAGGGGATTCTGACCGCCATCGACGATGTGTCCTTCCATATCGACGAAGGTGAAGTGCTCGGCGTGGTCGGTGAGTCCGGCGCGGGTAAGTCTCTCACAGGTGCGGCCATCATCGGCCTTCTGGAGCCGCCGGGCCATGTGGCCGGCGGCGAGATCCTGCTGGAAGGCAAGCGGATCGACAATCTGCCCTACGAGCAGATGCGCCGAATCCGGGGCCGCCAGATCGGCGCCATCTTCCAGGATCCGCTGACCAGCCTCAATCCGCTCTATACGGTCGGCCGGCAGCTGGTCGAGACCATCATGACCCATACGGACATGACGCCGACCAAGGCGCGCGAGCGGGCGATCGAGATGCTGACCGAGGTCGGCATCCCGGCGCCGGAGCGGCGTGTGGACCAGTATCCGCACCAGTTCTCCGGCGGTATGCGCCAGCGTGTCGTGATCGCGCTCGCGCTCTGCGTCAATCCGCGCCTCGTGGTGGCGGACGAGCCGACCACGGCACTCGACGTCTCGATCCAGGCGCAGATCATCTCGCTCCTGAAGAAGCTCTGCCGCGAGCACGGTACGGCCGTCATGCTGGTGACCCACGACATGGGCGTTATCGCGGAGACCGCCGACCGTGTGGCCGTCATGTATGCCGGCCGCATCGCCGAGATCGGCCCGGTGCGCCAGGTGGTGAAACAGGCCAAGCACCCCTACACGGAAGGCCTGATGGGCTCGATCCCCGTCATCGGGCACACCGAGGAGAAGCTGCGCCAGATCGAAGGCTCGATGCCGCGCCTGACCAGCATCCCGACCGGCTGCGCCTTCAATCCGCGCTGCCCGAAATCCTTCGACCGCTGCTTCAAGGAGCGCCCCGACCCGATGGAGGTCGACGGCACCAAGGTCGCCTGCTGGCTCTATGACAAGGAGACGGCCAATGTCTGAGCAAGCTGTCGCGACGCATGACACCGTGGATCACGAGCATCTGGAGAAAGGTGCGCCGATCCTCGCGGTGAAAAGCATGAAGCGTTATTTCGACGTTTCCGCGCCCTGGCTGAACCGCGTGCTGGAAGGCCAGCCGAAGCAGATCCTGAAAGCTGTCGACGGCATCGATTTCGAGATCAAGGCGGGCGAGACCTTCAGCCTCGTCGGCGAGTCCGGCTGCGGCAAGTCCACGGTCGCCAAGCTGATCGTCGGCCTGCACGGCCCGAGCAGCGGTTCGATCGAGTTCGAGGGCCGCGATATCGCCGGTCTCTCGCGAACCGAAATGGCACCGATCCGGCGCCGCCTGCAGATGATCTTCCAGGACCCCTATGCCAGTCTCAATCCGCGCTGGAAGGTCCGGGACATCATCGCCGAACCGATCAAGGCCTTCGGTCTCGCCAGCAGCGAGGACGCGGTGTCGGACCGGGTCGGCGAGTTGCTGACCCAGGTCGGCCTCTCCCCGGTCGACGGGGAGAAATACCCGCACGAATTCTCCGGCGGCCAGCGCCAGCGCATTTCCATCGCCCGCGCCCTTGCGAGCGAGCCGGACTTCTTGGTCTGCGACGAGCCGACCTCGGCGCTCGACGTCTCGGTGCAGGCGCAGATCCTGAACCTGATGCGCGACCTGCAGAAGGAACTGGGGCTGACCTACCTCTTCATCAGCCATAACCTCGCCGTGGTCTGCCATGTCTCCGACCGGGTCGGCGTGATGTATCTCGGCCGGCTCGCCGAGGTGGCACCGTCCGAGACCCTGTTCAGCCGACCGCGTCATCCCTATACGCGGATGCTGCTGGACACCATCCCCGATCTTGAGATGTCGGGTCGCGAGCGGATGCCGGTGGGCGGAGAGGTTCCGAACCCTATCACGCCGCCGCCGGGCTGCGCCTTCCATCCGCGCTGTCCTTTCGCGAACGACCGCTGCAAGACCGAGCGCCCCGAGCCGCGGGCGACCGGGGACGGGGCGCTCGTCGCCTGTCACGGCGTCGAGGAGGGCCGCGTGCCGGACGATCCGATCATGGGCAAGGTGCCGGTGCCGGAAGGGCTGAACGCCTAACTTCAACGCTGTCGTGATTCCTGTGAAAGCAGGGACCCAGTGGGCGCCGGGCCAAGTTCACGTTCCCTGGGTCCCCACTTACGTGGGGATAACAACTATCTTGGCGCTTACTCTAAGCAATTGAGTTCCGTACGCCGATTTGTTCAACTCCCCCGGTTCTGTTCTGGGGGAGTTCACGTGCGTAAGACCGCCATATCCATTCTCGTCCATCCGGCCACGCTCATCGTTTCCACATTGCTCGTCATGGCCATGGCGGGCGTGGTCGGCGGCGGGATCTTGCCGGCTTTTCTCGAAAGCCTGAAACCGGATGTTGTCGCTGGCGATCTCGAACTCACAGACGATATCGCGGTGATCCTTGTGACCTTTGGTGTGTTTCTCGAGGAACGGGAGCTGCTGGCCAAACGGATCTTCGGCGAGGAGATGCCGGAGGGCGAGCATATGATGAACGAGCATGCGGAGTTCTACGGCGCCGTCCTGCTGCTGGTCGGCCTCGTCATGGAAATCGTCGATCAGGCCTTCGAGCCGCTGCTGCTGAACAACGGCCTCGCGACCGCGGGGCTCAGCCTCATGGTGCTGTTCCACGCGACGACGATCCTCGTCGGCCTTGGTTACATCCTGACCTTCTTCCGGCGCGCGCCGGCACACTGAGCGCCGAAAATGGGGGCCGGCTACTTGGCGTAGCCGATCTCCTCAAGCGCCTCCTTGATCTCCGGCAGGATCGCGGGATCGTCGATCGTCGCCGGCATCGGATAGTCCTGGCCGTCGGCGATCTTCTGCATGGTGCCGCGGAGGATCTTGCCGGAGCGGGTCTTCGGCAGGCGCTGGACCACGGTGGCTTGCTTGAAGGCGGCGACCGGGCCGATCTCCTTGCGCACCATCTGCACCAGTTCCTGGACGATCTGCTCTTCCGGAGTGTTCACCCCGTCCTTCAGCACCACGAAGCCGAGCGGGACCTGACCTTTCAGCTGGTCTGCGACGCCGATCACGGCGCATTCGGCGACCGCCGGATGGTTCGCCAGAACTTCCTCCATGCCGCCGGTGGAGAGGCGGTGGCCGGCGACATTGATGATGTCGTCGGTCCGGGTCATCACGTAGATGTAGCCGTCCTCGTCCATGTATCCGGCATCGCCGGTCTTGTAGTAGCCGGGATAGTCGGCGAGGTAGCTTTCCACATAGCGCTCGTCGTTCTGCCAGAGCGTCGGCAGAGCGCCCGGCGGCAGCGGCAGCTTGATGGAGATCGCGCCGATATCGCCGCGCTTCACCTCGTTGCAGGCCTCGCCGAGGATCTGCACGTTCCAGCCGGGAACCGCCCGGGTCGGGGAGCCCGCCTTGACGGGAAGCTGCTCGATGCCGAGGCAGTTGGAGGCGATCGGCCAGCCGGTCTCGGTCTGCCACCAGTGATCCACTGCCGGTACCTTCAGCTTCTCCTCGCACCAGTGCAGGGTGTCGGGATCGCAGCGCTCGCCGGCGAGGAACTGGGCCTTGTAGTGGCTCATGTCGTAGTTCGCCAGCAGTTTGCCGTCCGGGTCTTCCTTCTTGATCGCGCGGATCGCGGTCGGCGCAGTAAACATGGTGGAGACCTTGTGCTCCGAGATCACCCGCCAGAAGGCGCCGGCATCCGGCGTCCCCACGGGTTTGCCCTCGTAGAGCATGGTCGTGCAGCCGTGAAAGAGCGGTGCGTAGACGATGTAGGAATGGCCGACCACCCAGCCGACATCAGAGGCGGCCCAGAAGACCTCGCCCGGATCGACGTTGTAGATGTTCTTCATCGACCATTTGAGCGCGACGATATGGCCGCCGGTGGCCCGCACCACGCCCTTAGGTACGCCGGTGGTGCCGGAGGTGTAGAGGATATAGGCGGGATCGGTCGCCTTCACCTCGGCACAGGCGGCGGGCGACGCGCCCTCGTGGGCCGCGTTCCACTCGACGTCGCGCCCCTCGGTCAGCTCCGCTTCGGCCATTGGCCGCTGATAGACGATGCAATGGTCGGGCTTGTGCTTCGCCATCTCGATGGCACCGTCGAGCAGCGGCATATAGGCAACGGTACGGCCGGGTTCGATGCCGCAGGAGGCGGTGACGATCAGTTTCGGCTTGCAGTCGTCGATCCGTTTCGCGAGCTCGTTCGACGCGAAGCCGCCGAAGACGACGGAATGGACCGCGCCGATCCGGGTCGTGGCAAGCATGGCAATCGCGGCCTCAGGGATCATCGGCATGTAGATGATCACCCGGTCGCCATAGCCGACGCCATATTTCTCAAGCGCGCCCGCGAAAGCGGCGACCTTGTCGGTCAGCTCACGGTAGGTGAAGCTCTGCTTGGTGTCCGTGACCGGGCTGTCATAGATCAGTGCCGCCTGTTCGCCGCGGCCTTCTTCGACATGACGGTCGAGCGCGTTATAGCAGGTGTTGGTCGTGCCGCCCTCGAACCAGCGGTAGAATGGAGGATTGCTGTCGTCGAGGACGCTGTCCCAGCGCTTGAACCAGAAAACATCGTCTGCGGCCTCGCCCCAGAATCCTTCCGGATCTTCCAGCGATCGCTTGTAGACCTCGTCAAACTGGCCCATTTCCCGGACCTCCCCTTCAGCATCTTCTTGTTCAGCTTGTTGCGACCCATCGTTGACGGCGCGGGGGTGCAAATCAAGTCCCAGATTGCCGCATGCCGAGGCGGAGAGGCGTCTTGCGGTCAGCCGAATAATTTGCCGAGAATACTTTCCTGCGGCTTACCGTTGCCGGTCTCGTCGGCGACGGCTTCCCGTGCCGGTTTCCGGTCGGCAGCAGGCGCTGTCTCCTTCCGGGCGTGGCGGACATAGGAGTTAACTGCATGCCCCTGGAAGCGGAAGAGACCGAGCTTTTTCAGTGCCTCGATGGCGCCTTCCTCGATGCAGTTGAAAACAATGCAGCGCTCCGGTCCGATAGCCTGAAGCGCGGTTTCGAGCGACGCCCATTCCTTTGCGTGCTCCGGCGTCAGGTGCCGGTCCCACATGAACTTGATGAAATCGAAGCGCGTGTGATCGACCTCCAGTTTCGGCAAAGAGTTCCAACGGATGCCGTCGAGCGCGACCGGAAACTGTTCCTGCTCCAGCGTCGACACCATGCGGTCGAAGGCAGGGCGCTCATGAAGCGCCTCGACATAGGGCACTTCGAGGATGACGCGGCTGCGGGCGCTGATCGGTATGGCCGCGAAGGACTCCTCGAATTCGCCCTCGTTGACCACCGTGCTGTTCACGTTGACGGTGAAGGTCTTGCCGGTTTTGAGCCGATCGTCGACCAGATGGTCGAGCATACGGACATCGATCACTTCGATGATCTTTTCGAACAGCCATGGGTTGGCCCGGATGTTCTGGGCGAACATGTCGTCCAGTGCGTCGATCGAAACGGTAAGGGCTCCCGCCATGGGCACCGGATGGTGTTGTTGGGAAAGATCCCAGATCGTCTGCTCCCGGACCAGGTTCGAAATGTCCGCGTTACGCAACGAGGTGAAGAGGCTCATGTAGCCGCCGAAGACATGATCGTCTTGATCCGAGACCGGTGGTGCGTCCGGCTGCTCTTCCATTAGCCGATGGCAAAGTTTGGCCAATCGGCCCCCGTCGTCGGCGAGACGGAATTGCTGCTGTCGCGCACCGCCGCGACCGGTGCGCTTTAGGAAAGCTCCCAATTGCTCGACGGCTGCGACGGTTTTCGGAGCTTTGCTGCTCGGGGTCACGAGCGCGACAAGGTTGTGCGGCAGGCGGTAGAGGTCGCCGGGGACGACATTGACCCGGGCAATCAGGGTGCGGAAGAAGATCGGGTCGCTGATGTGCGGAACTGCGGAGAAGTCGACGATCACCGCCGTCAGATCCTCGTGACCGGAAGCGGGTCTCTTCGTCAGGGACAGTAGTTCGGCCTCTTGAGTCCGCATTGGGTACCCGTAACGTTACGTCATCGCAAAGAGTCTGCCTGATCAGCCCCTTCCAATGCAATTGCCGAGCCTAAAAGAGCGCTCTCCCGACGGCGACGGCTGCAGTGCCGCACAGAACGGCAACAAGCGCATTCGAGCCGAGTGCTGAGAGTCCCAGTGTCACGACCAGACCGGCTCGTTCCAGCCAGCCGATATTCCAGACCGTAGGCGCGAGAATGGCAACCAGCACCGCCCCCGGAATGGCCTGCAGCCAGCGCGAAACGAAACCGCCTTCCGGGATCCAGCGCATCATCAGGAAGCCGCCGAGGCGGGTGAAATAGGTGACGGCGCCCATCAGCAGGATGGCGACCAGCGCGGTGGTGTCGAAGCTCATGTCGAGGGCGAACAGATCAGCGGTCACGGATCAGTCCTCCGACCAGGGATCCAGCGACCCCGCCAACGATGACATGGGCGTTCCCGGGAATGAAGGAGTCGGCGAGAATCGCGCCGATGGCCGCCGTCGCCCACGGCAGAAGCTGCTTTCGGCCGGTCCAGATCGGCTTGATCATGATGACGAAAAAGGCCGGCACGAGAACATCGAAGGCGAGCGCTTTGGGATCGAGCGCGGCGCCGCCGATGGCATGCCCGATGGCCGTGCCGGTCACCCAGGTGCACCAGAGCAGCATCCCGGAGCCCATCAGCAGCGCGGCGTCGGTCTCGCCCTTCCGGCGCTCGCCGATTGCCATCGCCCAGTTGATGTCGGTCAGGAAAAAGAAGCTCGCCCAGATGGTGCGCTGTTTCAGCGGGCGGAACCATTCCCGCATCGAGGCGCCCATCAACAGCATGCGCGAATTCACCCCGAGGGTGGTCAGCGCGATGACCAGGAGCGGAAGGGGGGACTGCCAGAGATCGATGATCGCGATCTGCGAGGCACCGGCGAAGACCACCCCGCTCATGACCACCGCTTCCAGCCAGCTCATCCCGGCATCGCGCGCGACCACGCCGACGGCGACCGCGAAGAAAAAGCCGCTGATGGCGACGTGCCAGATCAGCGCCATGCCGCGGCGCAGGCCCGCGGGGGTGAATGTCGTTTCCATGCTCGATCCAATCGTTCGAGCGCAAGGCATGCGCGCGGCAACGCTTCGGGGTCAAACGAGATTTTGTTGCGATGCAATTTAGGAAGGCTAAAGCCCGCTTGGTCAGCCGGCGAGTTTTTGCATCACCAGGGTCGGTGCGTCGTGCCGGACGGCCCGCTCTGCCCGCGGGGTGCGGCCGAAACATTCCCGGTAGCATTTAGAGAAATGACTGGCGGAGACGAAACCGCAGGCGAGCGCGACGGAGAGAATCGACATGCTGGTCTGGGCAAGCAGCTGGCGCGCCCGCTGAAGGCGCAGATTCAGGTAATAGCGGGTGGGCGTGCTGGAAAGATACTTGCGGAACAGCCGCTCAAGCTGACGGGTCGAGAGACCGGCCTTGTCGGCGAGAGCGGTCTGGCTCAGCGGCTCTTCCAGATTGGCTTCCATTTCCGCAATGACGGCGATCAGCTTCGGATGGCTGACCCCGAGACGGGCGCGCAGCTCCATGCGCTGATGGTCGTGCGGCTCGCGGATGCGGTCGTGGATGAACTGCTCCGAGACTTCGTTCGCCAGCTTGAAGCCGTGCTGACGGGCGATCAGGTGCAGCATCATGTCGAGCGCCGCGGTCCCGCCGGAACAGGTAAAGCGATCGCGGTCGATCTCGAACAGGTCGGAGGTCACGTCGATCTCGGGGAATTCCTCGGTGAAACCGCCAAGATTTTCCCAATGGATCGTGCAGCGGCGATCCTCCAGCAATCCGGCCCGGGCCAGCACGTGGGCGCCGGTGCACACAGAGCCGACCGCCGCGCCCTGTCGAGACAAGCGGCGCAGCGCGCCGAATACGCGGTCGTTCCTGTAGTGGTGTGCGTCGATCCCCGAGGCGACGATGATGACATCGGAATCCTTGAGGTCGAAGATCGAGCCGACGGTCATGACCTCGACGCCGTTGCTGGCTGCGACCGGACTGCCGTCCTCGCCGAAAACGCGCCAGTGATAGAGCGTCTTTCCGGCCATCCGGTTCGCCGAGCGCAGTGGCTCGACCGCCGCGGTAAAGGGAAGCAGCGAGAAGTTCGGCGTCAGAAAAAAGTCAACGGTTAGCGGAACGTCGTTAGGGTCGTCGAACATTCGTGGTCGTACTCTCCGCCGAGCGGGTTCTTGTTTTTGCTTCCCGTCCCATGCCGGCACGTCGCGAAAAGGATAAATCCAAGTTGGGGGTGCCGAGCAATGAAAATAAGGCGTTGAGCTTCGTTTTCGATAGCTAGGATCGCCTTGTGCGTCGTGTGCTGGATACTAGGTCGGGAATAGGCGATTTCTTCTATGGGTAAAGGCTCGGAAACAGGCGGGTACGATTCACTGTATGGCTTGATCGGTATGAGCCTCTCGGCGAGCGGAATGAGTCTTAGAGGGGGATTTCATCCGGATCGGGGGGAGGTCGTGCTCGAATCGGGCGAGCTTGTCGAAACCGTATTGCTCGTCGGGCATTCGGGTTCACGGATCTGGGCTAGTTTCACCGCTGCCGGAACGGCTGGGCCCGATCCGCTGGATGCATGGAGCCGAACCTCGATCCGGCGGGTTGCCGAGGAGTATGGCGGTCATGTCGTGATGCCTTCGGATGGGCCGCCCTATTGGCCGTTCCAGCGCTGGGCGATGCGCGCCGAACCGGTGTTTCCGTCGCCGCTTGGAATCCTCATTCATCCCGAGTTCGGTCTCTGGCACGGCTATCGCGGCGCGTTGTTATTCGAACGCCGTCTGGATCTTCCGGAGCCGGTCTCCGCGCGCAGTCCTTGCGAGACTTGCGTCGATCGTCCTTGTCTCCACACCTGTCCGGTCGGGGCGTTCGGCGATCGCGGTTACGATGTGATGTCCTGCCGTGCGCATCTGCGTTCCGGTGAGGGGGCGGAATGTCTCACCGGATCCTGTCTTGCGCGCCGCGCCTGTCCGGTCGGCGTCGAGTACCGCTATGAGAGCGACCACGCCGCGTTCCATATGGCGGCGTTTCTGGACGGCTTGCCCGGATAGCAAAACGGCCGGTCTGGGACCGGCCGTCTGCATATCCTCGTTCGCGCCGTTCAGGGCACTTCGGAAATCGATTCCAGCTGGGATTCCGGCGGCGCGGCGGTGCCGCCCGCTTTCGTCACCGCCTGATCGAGATCGAGCTGCGAGCAGAGACCGAGCAGCACCGGATGGCGGGCCGTAATGTTCTGGGAGTTCCAGTGAGTCCGGTCGCGGACTTTGTTGATCGTGTCCTTGGTCGTGCCGACCAGCTTGGCGATCTGCGCGTCTTTTAGTTCCGGATGGTGTTTGACCAGCCAGGCGATGGCGTCCGGCTTGTCGCCGCGCTTGGAAACCGGAACATATTTCGGCCCCTTGGAGCGCGCCTGCGGCTTCGGCAGGGTACTCACCTGCATCTTCATACGGTAGGACGTGTCTTCCTGCGCCTTGTCGATTTCGCCCCGGTCGAGCTGTCCGTTCTGTACCGGATCGATGCCCTGGATACCGTAGCTCACTTCGCCGTCGGCGATGGCCTGGACCTCAAGCGAATGCAGGCCGCAGAAGTCGGCGATCTGCTCGAAGGTCAGCGCGGTATTGTCGATCAGCCAGACGGCGGTGGCCTTCGGCATCAGCGGTTGCGCCATGATATCTCCTTTGACGGACTGCGCTGCCTACATCCAGCCAGCGGATCCGTTCTTGCTTGGTTTTCCGAATTGTTCTGAATGGTGGATATATAGACCAAGATGCGAGAGGGTCCAATCATTAGTCTCCGGAAATGGCCTCAAGACGGCGCGATTTCCGGGGCAGGGACCGCAACCGACCGGACGACGGGAGACATGACCGTGGATTTCGAAGATCTGGAGCCGAAAAACAAGCTGCGCAAGAAGGTCGATCTCTCGACCTGGAACATCGAGGATCTCGAAGAATATATCGAGAATATGAAAGCGGAGATTGTCCGAGCGGAAGCGGCGATCGCGGAAAAGCAGTCGGTAAGCTCCGCGGCGGAATCCCTCTTCAAACGCTAGAGGCGGCCCGACGGCGCTTGCGGCGCGGCCGCAATCGCTATATCGCAGGTGCGGTAATCTCACGATTTGTACGGGAACAGGCTCATGCAGGGAAAGACGGCGCTCGTCACCGGTTCGACCAGCGGGATCGGCGCGGCCATGGCCGCCGCGTTCGCGGCAGAGGGCGCGAATATCGTCATCAACGGACTTGGCGATGCGGCCGATATCGAGAAGGGCCGTGCCGCCCTGGAAGCCGATTATGGCGTCTCCGTGCTCTATCACGGCGCGGATATGACCAAGCCGGACGAGATCGCCGACATGGTCCGTGCTGCGGAGGACCGTTTCGGCTCCGTCGACGTGCTGGTGAACAATGCGGGTATCCAGCATACCGACCCGATCGAGGATTTTCCGGTCGACCGCTGGAACGCCGTCATTGCGATCAATCTCTCCTCCGCCTTCCACACGATGCGGGCCGCACTTCCGGGAATGCAGAAGCGGGGCTGGGGCCGGATCATCAATATCGCCTCGGCGCATGGGATCGTCGCGTCCGTCAACAAGTCGGCCTATGTTGCCGCCAAGCACGGAATCGTAGGCCTGACCAAGGTGGCTGCGTTGGAGAATGCCCAGTCGGGTGTGACGTGCAACGCGATTTGCCCCGGCTGGGTGAAGACGCCTCTGGTTGTCGCGCAGATCGAGGCGCGGGCGGAGAAGAACGGCACCAGCATCGAGCGGGAAACCCAGGCCCTGCTGCTCGAGAAGCAGCCGTCCGGACAGTTCACCACGGTCGAGCAACTCGCGGGAGCGGCTGTCTTCCTTTGTAGCGAGGCGGCCAGCAACATGACAGGGACCACGATGACTCTCGATGGCGGCTGGACCGCGCAATAAGACGCGAAGCGGAGGCGCCTCATGAGAGGGAAGACCGTTATCGTCACCGGTTCGACCAGCGGAATCGGCGCGGCGCTCGCAGGCGCCTTTGCCGGTACCGGCGCGACCGTCGTGCTGAACGGTCTTGGCGGAGCCGAAGAGATCGAGGCGGCGCGCCGCACCCTCGCTGAAAGACATGGTGTGGAGGTGCTCTATCACGGCGCGGACATGACCCGCCCGGAGGAGATCTCGGACCTTATCGCAAGCACCGAGCGGCGTTTTGGCGCGGTCGATATTCTGGTCAACAACGCCGGCGTCCAGCATACCGACCGCATCGAGGACTTCCCGCCGGAGAAGTGGGATGCGCTGATCGCGATCAATCTGACGGCAGTTTTCCATGCGACGGCTGCCGCGCTGCCGCTGATGAAGCGCAAGGGATGGGGGCGGGTCATCAATGTCGCCTCGAACCATGCCTTTGGCGGAGGTGTCACCAAATGCGCCTATGTCGCGACCAAACACGCGGTTCTGGGGCTAACGAAGGTGACGGCTCTTGAGACCGCCGGGAGCGGCATCACCTGCAACGCGATCTGTCCCGGTTGGGTGAAGACGCCTCTCGTGGATGCTCAGATCGAGGCACGGGCAGCGCGGGACGGTCTCGACATCGAGGAGGCAACTTGGCGGTTGCTGATCGAGCAACAGCCCTCTGGCCGGTTCACGATGTTCGAGCAGCTCGGCGCCGCCGCGCTCTTTCTGGCGAGCGATGCGGCGGCGAACATGACGGGGAGCAGCATCACCCAGGATGGGGGATGGACTGCGCTCTAAGCGCTCAGAAAGCAAACACCCGCCGAGTTTTTCGGCGGGTGATGATGGCTTTCGGGGGTGAAAGCTCTCTACAGGCACATTGGTGTTCTAGGGCCGGAGATTGCTCATTTCGTCCTTGATCGCGAGTTTCATCCGTTTGATTTCCGCGATTACCGAGCTGTCCGGCATGGGTCTGGTACGTTCGACTTCGAGATTGCGTTCCAGAGATGCGTGGCGTTCCTTAAGCGATTCGATACGCTCTGCTTCTGCCATGCCCAATACCCTCCTTTGTTTTGTCGTGAGAGTTTCCTCGAACAATTAGAGGATAGGTGTCTTTTGGGGCTTGCGCAATCATTCTGCCTCGGGCATGTTGCGCGGTTTTTTGGTTAAAGGGTGCAACGCACTGGATTCGCGAAGCAAATTCTTTTCATGAGAAAATCACAAAAAAAGAGGCTGATTGTCGGCATCAGCGGGGCGTCCGGAGTGATCTACGGCGTGCGCTTGCTGGAGTTGCTGAAGTCGCTCCCCGACGAAGAAAAGGTGGAAACCCACCTGATCATGAGCCGCGCCGCGGAGGTTACGCTGGCACATGAAACCAGCCTCAAGGTCCGAGATGTCGAGGCGCTTGCGGACGTCGTGCATGCCAACAAGGATATCGGGGCATCCGTGGCGTCCGGGTCGTTCCGCTCGCTCGGCATGATCATCGCGCCCTGTTCGATGAAGAGCCTCGCCGAGATCGCCACAGGTGTGACCGATACATTACTGTCACGTGCCGCCGATGTGGTGCTGAAGGAGCGCCGGCGCCTGGTCTGCATGGTGCGTGAAACGCCACTCCATTCCGGTCACCTGCGGAACATGCTCGCGCTCTCCGATATGGGGGCGGTGATCGCACCGCCCGTGCCCGCCTTCTATGCCAAGCCGGAGACGATCGAAGACATGGTCGACCATTCTCTCGGCCGTACCCTCGATCTGTTCGATCTCGACAGCGGTACGGTGCATCGCTGGAAGGATGGGGAGAGCCGGTGAGCGGCTTTGCAATCCGACGGCTGGAGGCGGGTGACGCCGGTGCGTTCCTCGCGCTGAGGCAGCTGGCGCTCGAATCTTGCCCGGCAGCTTTCGGCGCCGCTCCCGAGGATGATTTTCTGCAATCCGAAGCGGATGTGCGCACACTTTTCGCGCGCCGCGGGGATGGGGCGGTATTCGGAGGGTTCGCGGAGAGGCTCGTCGGATGTGCGGGTTTCTATCGCGACAAAAAGATCAAGGAGCGCCACAAGGCCCATCTCTGGACCATGTTCGTCGAACCGGAATTTCGCGGCCGGGGGGTGGCCCGGGCGTTGCTTGAAGCGGTCCTCGCTCATTGCGCCCGGACCGAGGGTGTTACCGACATACATCTTGGTGTTTCGGACCGGGCGTCCGCGGCACGGGCGCTCTACGAGGGATTCGGCTTCGTCGCCTGGGGCGTGGAGCCCAGAGCGCTTCAATTTCAGGATGTTACGGTTTCACTAAGGCACATGGTTCTCACGATACGCCACGCTGAATAAGGCGCTGCGCAACGTTCGATTGAACCGTTCGATGTCACATTTCTGTCGCCCCGCTGACTCTGACTTGACATTTCCTCTGGGGGCTTTACCGTCTGTCCCGGGCAAGTTGAACAGGGTGCTCAAAGTCTAAAAAAGAATACAAAAAGGGCCGCGCTTCGGCGCGGTCCTTTGATTCTGGAGCGGTGGTTCCGAGGCGGCGTTCGAACCCTCCGGGAATCACCCCGAGCACCCTCCGCCCGCCCCCTTATCTGTCTTTCCTTGCGTCCCGCTCGGCATCCGTTGAAGATCGCCGCAAAATACGACCGGCGCCCATCAGGGAGGGACAGAGGATGGCTTCCGACGGCAATCTTTTCGGGTTCGACACGCTCGCCTTGCATGCGGGCCAGCAACCGGACAGCGATACCGGCGCACGTGCGGTGCCGATCTATCAGACAACGTCTTACGTGTTCCGCGACGTCGAGCATGCGGCCTCCTTGTTCAACCTCGAGCGGGCCGGGCATATCTATTCCCGCATCTCCAATCCGACAGTCGCGGTGCTAGAGGAGCGGGTTGCCGCGCTCGAGGGCGGGGTCGGCGCGGTCGCGACGGCGAGCGGGCACGCGGCGCTGCATCTCGCGATCGCGACCCTGATGGGGGCCGGTTCCCATATCGTCGCGTCCAGCGCGCTTTATGGCGGTAGCCACAACCTTTTCAGCCACACGCTCCCGCGCTTCGGCATCGAGACCACAAAGGTGCATCCGCGCGACATAGAGGGCTTCCGGAAGGCGATCCGGCCGGAAACCCGGCTGGTCTTCGCCGAAACGATCGGGAATCCGGGCCTTGAGGTCCTGGACATCGAGGCGCTTGCCGAAGTGGCGCATGAAGCGGGCATTCCGCTGATGATCGATTCCACTTTCACAACGCCCTATCTTTGCCGTCCCTTCGACCATGGCGCCGATCTGATTATGCATTCGGCGACCAAATGGCTCGGCGGGCACGGTGTTGCGATCGGCGGCGTGCTGGTCGACGGCGGGCGTTTCGACTGGGAGGCGTCGGGTAAATTCCCGACCCTGACCGAGCCTTATGCCGGCTATCACGGGCTCGATTTCGCCGAGGAGTTCGGCCCGCAGGCCTTCTGCATGCGGGCGCGGGCCGAGGGGCTGCGCGATTTCGGTGCCTGTCTCTCGCCGCAGAACGCCTTTCATCTGATGCAGGGCATCGAAACCCTGCCGCTGCGGATGGACCGCCATGTTGCCAACGCGCGCAAGGTTGCGGCCTTCCTCGAAGATTCCGAAGCGGTCGAATGGGTGCTCTATCCGGAGCTGGACAGCCACCCCGACAAGGCGCTCGCGCAGCGCCTGATGCCGAAAGGCGCGGGCTCGATGATCGCTTTCGGCATCAAGGGCGGCCGGGATGCGGGCAAGACTTTTATCGAACGGCTCGGGGTCTGGTCGCATCTCGCCAATGTCGGCGACGCGAAGTCGCTGGTCATCCATCCGGCCAGCACCACGCATCAGCAGATGGATGCGGAGATGATGAAGGCTGCGGGTCTGTCGGAAGACCTCGTGCGGCTCTCGGTCGGTCTGGAAGATGCGGACGACCTGATCGCCGATCTGAAACAGGCGCTGCGCGCCGCAACCATGCGCAAGGCGGGATAAGAAGATGAAGTTCGACGTTACGGGCCGGGAGGCTTTCGCCGCGACCGGCGGCCGCCCCTTTGACGGAGGCAAACCGGCTCTGCTGATGCTGCACGGCGCGGGCATGGACCATACGGTCTGGTCGCTGCAGTCTCGCTATTTCGCGCATCACGGCTATACGGTGCTCGCCGTCGATCTGCCGGGGCATGGGCGCAGCGCCGGACCGGTCCCTGAGACCATTCCGGCCTTCGCCGAGTGGTGTCTCTCGGCTCTAGAAGCGGCGGGCGCGGGCGACGTCCTCGTGATGGGGCATTCTATGGGGGCCCTGATCGCGCTTGAGGTCGCGGCCCGGCTTGGGACCCGCGCGAAGGCGCTGGCGCTGCTCGGCTCCGTGCCGGAGATGAAGGTGCATCCGGACCTGCTCGGCGCTGCCCGGAGCGGCAATCACGCCGCGCTTGAGACCATGGTCGGCTGGGGTGTTGGACGCCGGGCGCAGATTGGCGGCCACCGTGCGCCCGGGAGCTGGGTCTCCGGCGCAAGTATGCGCCTGCTGGAAGCGGGCGACTATGCCACCCTCGCTGTAGATCTTGCCGCCTGCGATGCCTATGGCGGGGCTCTGGAAACGGCGGCAAAAGTCACTTGTCCCGCACTTCTGCTGTGCGGGGCCGATGACAAGATGACCCCGGCCAAACTCGCCCAGCCGCTCGGCAAGGCCCTGCCGGACTGCACTATGGCGGTGCTGAAGGGGGCGGGGCACATGATGATGATCGAGCAACCGGACGAGACGCTGGACGCGCTCGCGGAGTTCTTTGGAGACAAGGTGTGAGCGAGGAGACTGTTGTCGAGACCCGGGACCGTTTCCGCTGGTGGCTGGAGATTCCGACCCGCTGGATGGACAACGACGTCTACGGGCACGTCAACAACGTGCAGTACTATTCCTATTTCGATACCGCGGTGAACAGTCACCTCATCCGCGAGGCTGGCCTCGACATTCACAACAGCCCGGTGATCGGTCTCGTGGTCGAGACCCGCTGCCAATTCAAGAAGTCGATCGAGTTTCCGGAGACGGTCGACGCGGGCATCCGGGTCGAGAAGATCGGCCGTTCCAGCGTGGTCTATTCCGTCGGCCTGTTCCGTGCGGGCGACGACGAGATCGCCGCGCTCGGCCATTTCGTGCATGTCTATGTGGAGCGCGAGACCCAGACGCCGGTGCCGATTCCGGAGCGAATGCGCGCGGCGATGGTGCCTCTTCTGCTCGGCTGATCCGCCGGCGTTATCTGGTGCGGGAGATCTTGTAGAGCCCGTCGACGATCTGCTGGCCGATGGCGCCGACCTCGCCTTTCATCTTGGTCGCAACGACGGCTTTTAGCGCGTCGACATGGGCCTTGATGGCGTCGATATCGTTATGGCCGCGCGCGCCGGGGGCGCCGAGTTCCAGATAGCGGTTCATCGAGGTCGCAATCTTCTCGACCATAGGGTAGCCGAAGCTCGCGCCCTGGGACCGTAAATCGTGCATGACCGTATAGATCGTGCGCTCCGGCCCTTCCGGCTCCGCGCCATCCGCCGCGAGAAGCTCGACCGCCGCGTCCAGTTTCTCGATGCTGTCCTTCGCGGTTTCGGCGAGATCGATATTGGCGACTGCGTCCGCAAGCGCGGCTTCGGCCTTGGCGATCAGGCGCTCGTCCATACGCGCGGTACCGCCCACGAGGTCCTTCAGCTTGTTCGGCTGATGGATGACCTCGTAGGACCCTTTCGGTGACTGGGCCATCCTCTATCCCTCACGATCCTGCATGACTGGGCTCTCGCGCCGCGCTCTTCGCCCGCGCATCGCGGTTGCGAATCTCGGCTTCCCGGCGTTCCTCGCCGTCGAACGGCTCAACCTTGCGGCGCCGGTCCGGGCCGAAGTAATCGTCTGTCCGCACGAATGGGCGGGGATGCTCGATCACCGCGACCAAGCGCTGGATCAGGCCGACACCGGTAAAGGGCTTGGCCATGAATTCCGTCACGCCGGCATCGCGCGCCATTTCGATGCGATTGGATTCCGTATAGCCGCTCACCATGATGATAGGCAGGAACTCGTCCGGGCTGTGCTCCGAGGTGCGGATCCAGCGTGTCAGCTCGACCCCGTCCATTTCCTCCATCACCCAATCGGTGATGATGACGTCGACCTGGTACTCGCCGAGCTTGCGGATAGCGTGATTGCCGTCCCGGGCGTCGATGATGTTCTTGACGCCGATCGATTGTAGAATCGCCCGCAGGACCTCCCGCATCGGCTGGCTGTCCTCGACGATCATCACGCAGAGGCGCTGAAAGCGCGCTTCGTTGATCGGCCCTTGTGACATTACGAACCCTGTTTCCCGGCCCCATTGCCTTGAACTTTCCGGGGGCCTTCGAAAATCGCTTTGAGATCGAGGAGTTTAATCGACTTCCGATAGGTAAGGCTATAGTCAGATTATTTCTCTCTCAATCCAAAGTGGCGAATAAAATTAGCAAATGCCGCATATGGCGATTTGTAGAGTAAGTGCAAAAAGCCACCGACAAAGGTGCGCTAGGACACAATATCTGGTATAGAATTTATTTAAATCGACTAGACAGGGTCTGGCTGGTTTTGGCGGAAATCCGGGGCTGGTGGAGGAACTCTCTGTCCGGCGCTCTTGACTTGGCGACCGATTCGCAGATTGTTCCGGCCCGCCGGAACGGTCGGGCGCTTACGCCGCCGCGCCGGTGTTTCGCAGGAGCCGGACTCACTTGAGGACTGAAGGTAATGGCTGGGCATTCCCAATTTAAGAACATCATGTACCGGAAGGGCGCGCAGGATAAAAAGCGCGCCAAGCTTTTCACGCGACTGATCCGTGAAATCGCCGTTGCGGCGAAATCCGGTACCGACCCGAGCGCAAATCCGCGCCTGCGCTCCGCCATCCAGGCAGCCCGCGAGGCGAACATGCCGAAGGACAATATCGACCGTGTCCTGAAGAAGGCCGAGGGCGGCGGCGAGGACGATAACTACGAGGATATCCGCTACGAGGGCTATGCGCCGGGTGGTGTCGCGATGATCGTCGAGGCGCTGACCGACAACCGCAACCGGACCGCCTCCGAGGTGCGCGCGGCTTTTTCCAAGCACGGTGGCACGCTCGGCGAGACCAATTCGGTGAGTTTCATGTTCGACCGGATCGGGCAGATCAGCTATCCGGCGGACAAGGCCGACCCGGACGCGATGTTCGAGGCGGCGCTCGAAGCCGGCGCGGAGAATGTCGAATCCTCCGACGACGGCCACGTCATCACTTGCGCGCCGGACGACCTGAGCGCTGTCCGCGAGGCGCTGTCGGAGCAATTCGGTGCGCCGGAAAACGCGGAACTGACCTGGAAGCCGCAGAACACGGTGCCGGTCGACGAGGGGCAGGCCGAAACCATCATGAAGCTGCTCGCGGTTCTCGAGGACAATGACGACGTGCAGTCGGTCTCGGCCAATTTCGAGATTCCGGATGATGTCATGCGCAAGTTGACGGCGGCGGCCTGACGGCGGTCGGGACGAAACGGGGAGATGCAGCTGACATGAGGCTTCTCGGTCTCGATCCGGGACTCCGCTTCACCGGTTGGGGCGTGATTGACGTGGACGGCAACCGCCTGCGTCACGTCGCTAACGGGACGCTGCGGTCGACGGCGTCCCGGAGCATCGCCGAGAGGCTTCTGGAGCTGCATGACGGCGTGCTGGAAATCATCGAGACCCATCGCCCGGACGAGGCGGCGGTCGAGGAGACCTTCGTCAACAAGAACCCGGAATCGACTTTGAAACTCGGTCTTGCCCGTGGCGCGGTTCTGCTCGCCCCAGCGAAGAAAGGCATGCGGGTGACCGAGTACGCGCCGAACCGGGTGAAGAAGACGGTTGTCGGTGCGGGGCACGCCAACAAGGACCAGATTCAGGTCATGGTGAACAAGCTGTTGCCGGATGCAGCCTTCGAGTCGCCGGACGCGGCGGATGCGCTGGCCGTCGCGGTCTGCCACGCGCATTTCGCCCAGAGCCGGCATGCCTTCGGAGACAAGGTCGGGGTCTCCCGTATCCGCAAACAATCCGCGACCGGCGGTTACGAGAAGGCCGTACAGGCGGCGCTCAGAAAGGAGATGGGGCTGTGATCGCGAAACTGCGCGGAATCCTGGACTCCTTCGGTGACGGCTCGGCGGTGATCGACGTTGCCGGCGTCGGATATCTGATTTTTGCCTCCAGCCGTACGCTCGCGAAGCTTGGCGACCGGGGCGGCGAGGTTTCGGTCCATGTCGAGACCCATGTCCGCGAGGATCATATCCACCTCTACGGCTTTGCCGACAAGGGCGAGCAGGACTGCTTCAAACTGTTGCAGACGGTGCAGGGTGTCGGCGCCAAGGCGGCGCTTTCGATCCTTTCCGCGCTCTCGCCCGACGAGATCATCCGTGCGGTCGCGGCGGGCGACGCCAAGATGCTGACCCGCGCCGACGGGGTGGGCCCGAAACTCGCAGGCCGGATCGTCAACGAGCTGAAGGACAAGGCGGTCAATGTCTCGCTCGGCGCCGATATCGCGGCCACGGCTCCGGCCGGAAAGGGCGCGGCGCCCGCGAACGAGTCCGCTGCCGTGGCCGATGCGATTTCCGCCCTGGTCAATCTCGGCTATGACCGCAGCGTCGCCTATGGCGCCGTCCATGCGGCCGCCAAATCCGCCGGCGCCGATGCCGGGCTCGACCAGCTCATCACCGGCGGCCTGAAGGAACTCGCCTCGTGAGCGCCTGGGAAGACGAGGAAGGCGGCCGGCTCGTCGATGGCGAGCGCTCGACCGAGGACACGCCGGAGCGGGCACTCCGGCCGCTCAGCCTTGACGATTTCGTCGGCCAGAAGCAAAGCCGGGAAAACCTCAAGGTCTTCATCGAAGCCGCCAAGGCGCGCGAAGAGGCGATGGACCACACGCTGTTCTTCGGCCCGCCCGGTCTCGGCAAAACCACGCTGGCGCAGATCGTCGCCCGCGAGCTCGGGGTGAACTTCCGGGCGACCTCCGGCCCGGTGATCGCCAAGGCGGGCGATCTCGCCGCGCTGCTCACCAATCTCCAGGCGCGCGACGTTCTCTTCATCGATGAGATACACCGCCTTAATCCTGCCGTAGAGGAAGTGCTCTATCCGGCCATGGAGGATTTTCAGCTCGACCTCATCATCGGCGAGGGACCGGCCGCGCGCTCGATCCGCATCGATTTGCCGCCGTTTACGCTGGTGGCGGCGACGACGCGCTCCGGCCTGATCACGACGCCGCTCCGGGAGCGCTTCGGCATTCCGCTGCGCCTCCAGTTCTACAATCCGGAGGAACTGCAGAGCATCGTCATGCGCGGGGCTTCCCTGCTGGGCATGAACCTGCTGCCGGACGGCGCGGCGGAAATCGCCAACCGGTCCCGTGGCACGCCCCGGGTTGCCGGCCGCCTGTTGCGGCGGGTGCGGGACTTCGCCGCCGTCGCCGGGGTCGAGGAAATCGGCCAGAAGGCGGCCGACGGAGCGCTCAACCGGCTCGATATCGACGATCGCGGCCTGGATGCGATGGACCGGAAATATCTGCGCTGCATCGCGGAGAATTACGGCGGCGGTCCGGTCGGGGCGGAAACCCTGGCGGCCGCGCTCTCCGAACAGCGCGACGTGATCGAGGAAGTGATCGAGCCCTATCTGTTGCAGCAGGGGCTTCTGCAGCGTACGCCGCGCGGTCGGGTGCTCTCCGAGGCGGCGTACCGCTATCTCGGGCTCGCCGCGCCGAACCGAACGCCGGCCGAAGTCGCGCAGATGACCCTTCTCGAGGACGATCCCGAGGGGTGCGATGTCTGAGCGGAAGCTGGCGCCGGCGGTGACTTCGTTCACGGCGGACGGAGCGCATGTGCTCCGCACACGGGTCTATTACGAGGATACCGATGCCGGCGGTGTGGTCTATCACGCCAACTACCTGCGCTTCGCCGAGCGCGGGCGCACGGAATATCTGCGCGATGCCGGCGTCTCCCAGTCGGAACTTTCCGACGAAGAGGGAGTGTTTTTCGTGGTCCGGCGCAGCGTCATCGATTTCCGCCTTCCGGCGCGTCTCGACGATGCTTTGGATATCGTGACGAGGATCGCGGAGACCAAGGGCGCCTCATTCGAGGTGGCACAGGAAATCAGGAAAGCGGGAACCGCTGACTATCTGGTCAGGGTCGACAGCACCATCGCGTGCCTCGACCGCAAGGGCCGGCCGGTCCGGGTTCCGAAATCGGTCCGGGCGAAACTGGACCGGCAGACCATGGCTGGGACGAACGAGTGACCGCGCGAGACGCAAGTTCAGGAATCCGGGGATAAGCATCTAGATGGAAACAACAGTCGTCGACACCGTAGCGCTTGGGGGTACGGCCGCCACCGACATGAGCATCTGGGGCCTGTTCCTGGCCGCGGACTGGATCGTGAAGACCGTGATGATCGTGCTGATCGGCGCTTCGATCTGGAGCTGGGCGATCATCGTCGACAAGTCGATGAAGCTGCGGCGCCTCTCGAAAGCCGCGGAACAGTTCGAGGAAAGCTTCTGGTCGGGCGGGTCTCTGGAAGACCTCTACGACCGGATCGGCTCGCAGCCGGGCGATCCGATGACGGCGGTTTTCTCGGCCGCGATGCGGGAATGGCGCCGCTCTGCCGCCAAAGGGCTCGCCGCCAAGGGCTCGGAGATCCGCGCCAGCCTGCGCCAGCGCATCGAGCAGGTGATGCATCTCTCGATCGGCCGCGAGATGGACCGGCTGGAAAAGCACATGACCTTCCTTGCCTCGGTCGGATCCGTCGCGCCGTTCGTCGGGCTCTTCGGCACGGTCTGGGGGATCATGAACAGCTTCCAGTCGATCGCCGCGACCAAGAACACCTCTCTTGCGGTGGTGGCTCCCGGCATCGCCGAGGCGCTCTTTGCCACTGCGCTCGGCCTGATCGCCGCAATCCCGGCGGTCATTGCCTATAACAAGATCTCGACGGATCTCGGCCGTTTCGCCGGCAGGCTGGAAAACTTCTCCGCCGAGTTCGCGTCCATCCTCTCGCGTCAGCTCGACGAAGGGGGCTGATCCATGGCCGCTTTCATGGTCGGAAACGGACGCGGTAACGGCGGCGGGCGCAAGCGCTACCGGCCGCTGAGCGAGATCAACGTGACGCCGCTGGTCGACGTCATGCTGGTGCTGCTCATTGTCTTCATGGTCACGGCGCCGCTGCTGACCGTGGGCGTTCCGGTCGACCTGCCGAAGACCGAAGCGGCGCAGCTCACCGACGAGGTCGAGCCGCTCGTGGTTTCGGTGAACGCCGAGGGCGTGATCTTTCTGCAGGAGACCGAGGTCCCGCGCGAAAACCTGATCCCGCGGCTCAATGCCGTGACCGGGCAGCGTCCGGACGTGCGCATCTTCGTGCGCGGCGACAAGTCGATCCAGTACGGCACGGTGATGGAAGTCATGGGGCTGATCAGCGCCGCCGGCTTTACCAAGGTCGCCCTGCTGGCCGAGATTCCGGACGTGAAGGGGGCGAACTAGACGAGATGCGGACGGGCCTTTCCATATCGGTCGGCTTGCATGCGGCGGTCTTCGCGTTCGCGTGGTTCGGGCTGCCCCAGCTCCGGAACGACGATATCCTTCCGGAACAGCTGGTGATCGTCGATATGGTCCCGATCACGGAGATCACGAACACCCCGACGGCGCAGGCCGAACCGGAGGAGGCGAAGGAGCCGGAACCGGACGCGCCGGCGCCGGAACCGCAGGAGGCGCCGCCTCCGCCGCCGCAGGCCGAAGCGCCTCCACCGCCTCCGCCGCCTGCCCCGACGCCGGAGCCAGCACCGAAACCGGTCGCGGAAGCGCCGGAGCCGGAACCCGCGCCAATTCCGAAACCGGTGCCCGAGAAGGAGCCGGAACCGGAAAAGGTCGCCCAGGCGCCGCAGCCGGCACCGAAGCCGCGTCCAAAGCCCAAGGCGCCCGCGCCGACGCCGAAGGACACGGCGGAAAAGCCGAAGAAGGAAGACAAGAAGCAGGATTTCTCGCGCCTCCTGAAGACGCTTGAGAAGACCGAACCTGAAGTCGCCTCAAAGCCGAAGAAAGAGGAGCCGGAGAAAAAGGACAAGCCGGATCCACTGAAGGACGTGCTCGCGAAGCTGAATGCGCCGGCGCGGAGCCGCTCCGACAAGGCTTTCGACCCGGAGAGCCAGGTTTCGATCAGCGAGATCGACGCTGTGCGCCGTCAGATCGCTCAGTGCTGGAACGTACCGGCTGGCGCGAAGGATGCTGAGGACCTCTATATCGAGATCGCGCTGCAGATGCGTGCCGACGGCACCGTGCGCGATGCCCGCATCGTCGATCAGGGACGGCTGTCGCGCGACACCTTCTTCCGCACCGCCGCCGAGAGTGCGCGGCGCGCCGTTCTGAGCTGCGGCAAGCTTCCGCTGCCGCCGGAGAAATACGAGTCATGGAAGAACATCACCATGACCTTCAACCCGAGGGATCTGCTGTGAAGATCCGCGATCACGACCGACTTGAGAGGCCGATCATGAGGTTCGCTGGACCGTCCCGCGTCATCGAGTTCACCCGTACTGCCCTGTTCTGGCATCTGTTGCTCCCCGCTCTGTTGGCCGCGCTCTTCTTCGCCGGCACGGCGCGCGCGGAGCTCAGGATCGACATCACGCAGGGTAAGGTGGATCCGCTGCCCGTCGCGATCGCCGATTTCGGCGGCAATAACGGAGAGAGCGCGCAGATCGGCCGTGATATCGCCGCAGTGATCGCCGCCAATCTCGAACGCTCCGGGCTGTTTGCGCCGATCAGCAAATCCGCCTTCATCCAGCAGAACGTCTCGCTGAGCGCCCTGCCGCGCTTCGGCGACTGGCGGATCATCAACGCGCAGGCGCTGGTGCATGGCGCGGTCAGTTTCGAGTCCAGCGGGGCGATCAAGGTTGAATTCCGCCTCTGGGACGTCTTCGCAGAGCAGCAGATGGTCGCAAACGCCTATACGACGGTGCCCGCGAACTGGCGCCGCGTCGCCCATATCATTTCCGACGCGATCTATCAGCGGATGACCGGGGAGAGCGGATATTTCGACACCCGCATCGTCTATATCGCGGAAAGCGGCCCGCCGGACCGGCGAAACAAGCGGCTGGCAATCATGGATCAGGACGGCGCCAACCACCGGTTCCTGACCGACGGCAGCGATTTGGTGCTGACCCCGCGCTTCTCGCCGACCCTGCAGGAGATCACTTATCTCGCCTATTACAACGATCAGCCGCGGGTCTATATCTTCAATATCGAGACCGGCCAGCAGGAAGTGCTGGGCGATTTCCCGGGCATGACCTTCGCGCCGCGTTTCTCGCCGGACGGGAATCGGGTGATTATGAGCCTTGCCCGTGACGGCATCACCGATATCTACACGATGGATCTCGCGACCCGGCGGGTCCGGCGGCTGACCAACAGCCCGTCGATCGATACCTCGCCGACCTACTCTCCCGACGGCGCGCAGATCACCTTCAACTCGGACCGGGGCGGCAGCCAGCAGATCTATGTCATGGATGCGAACGGCGAGAACGTCCGGCGGATCAGCTTCGGCAAGGGGCGCTACGCGACGCCGGTCTGGTCTCCCCGCGGAGATTTGATCGCCTTCACGAAGATCACTGGCGGACAATTTTATATCGGGGTCATGCGGCCAGACGGAACCGGCGAGCGTCTGCTCTCCCAAGGCTATCTTGTGGAGGCGCCAACCTGGGCTCCAAACGGCCGAGTATTGATATATTTCAAGCAGTTCCCGTCCGATTCATCCGGGAGAGGTGGCAAGACCAAGCTCTATTCCATTGACCTTACTGGGTATAACGAGCGTGAAATCGTCACACCCGTGGATGCCTCCGATCCGGCGTGGTCTCCCTTGATTCCCTAATCGCGTGCAAATATATTTCGCGCGATCGAGCAAATCCGGAAACGAGCGGGTATCCCAATCCACTGAAATCTGTTAGAGAACACAAAGGATTGGCGCGTCCGGCTATCGAGTCTAAGGGGCACGACCGTTAACTTGGATTGAAGGCTCACTTCCGTGGGGGTGTATCAGAATGGCTAAGAAGTTTCTTTCAATCGTAGCTGCGGCTCTGCTCGTTGCTGCGTGTTCGACCGACCAGGAGACTGCTTCCCAGTCGGGCGGCGCAGGATCGACAGTTCCGGCTGCGAACCAGCCCACCTCTTCGGCGTCCGGCGGCGCGGTTACGGCCGCTCCGGGTTCGCGTGAAGAGTTCGTCGCGGAAGTTGGCGACCGGGTCTTCTTCGGTTTCGACAAGTACGACCTCACCGCTGAGGCGCGTACAACGCTTGAGCGTCAGGCTTTCTGGCTGCGCAAGTATCCGAGCACGACGGTCACCGTCGAGGGTCACTGCGACGAGCGCGGAACCCGTGAATACAACCTCGCCCTTGGCGAGCGGCGCGCGTCAGCCGTGAAGGATTATCTGGTGGCGCTCGGCATCGACGCTGGCCGGATCGCGACCATCAGCTACGGCAAGGAGCGCCCGGTCGCGTTCGGCAGCAACGAGGAGGCTTGGGCCCAGAACCGCCGTGGTGTGAGCACCATCAACTAAGGTTCTGACCAGAATCTAATAAGACCGCGCCGGTCTGGGCATCCAGGCCGGCGCGTTGTCGTTGTGGAGTCGGGTTTCTCGGGATGAGGAATTTCTGTGGGTATTGCCGGGGCGGTGCCATATTCCTGCTCGAATGGTCGGTGACGATAGGCTTTCGCGGTGAAGAAAGGCCGGGAGTTCGGAAGATGATCAGGCGTTTTGGAATGCGCGGCGTGTGCCTGGCCGGAGCGGTTTTCGTGCTGGCCGCATCCGTGGCAGCGCCCGTGGCGGCGCAGGACGTACAGAACCTGCTGAACCGCCTCGACCGGATGGAGCGCGACATGCAGGACCTGCAGCGCCAGCTCTATCGCGGCGGCGGGAGCGGTATCACAGCGACGCCGGTTACTCCTGCGCCGATCACCGGCGGCAATTCCGGTTCGTCCGTCTCCGCCGGCCTGCAGCAGGGCGGTACCCTGGACTCCAGCTATGCGGCCAGAGTTGAGGTCCGCCTTCAGCAGCTTGAGACCCTTATCCGGACCCTTACCGGCAAGATCGAGGAGGTCGAGTTCCAGGTCGAGCAGAACTCCGGTCGTCTGGATCGTCTGGTGCGCGACATCGATTTCCGGCTGCAGACCTTGGAACAGGGCGGCTTGCCCGCCGGTGCCGAGGCAGCAGGAGGCACGGCGGCACAAGGCGCGCCGGCGCCAGCAGAAACCCCGGTTCCAGGTCAGGGACAGGGTGTTTTCGGCTATCTGAAGGAATCGGAAATCAAGTCTCTAGAGGATGAGCCGACTCCGGCGGCCGGCGTTGCACCGGAGCCCGCCGAGGCACCGGAGACGGTCGCAAGTGCGCCCGCGAACGGCGGAATTCTGCCGGATGGCACGCCCGAAGAGCAGTACAAGCATGCTTTCGCGTATTTGCAGAAACAGGATTTCAACGCTGCCGAACAGGCGCTCAGCCTGTTCCTGGAACGGCATCCGAAGAATCCGCTCGCCGGCAACGCAATCTACTGGCTGGGCGAGACATATTATGTCCGGAAAGATTTTGCGCGGGCGGCCAAGACCTTCGCGACCGGATATACCGAGTATCCGGGGAGTTCCAAGACCGCGGACAACCTTTTGAAACTGGGATTTTCGCTTGCCCGGATGGATCGCAAGGACGATGCCTGCGTGACTTTCGACAAGCTGCTGACCGACTTCCCAAATGCGTCGAGCAACATCAAGCGCCGGGTGGATGCGGAACGCCAGCGCATCGGCTGCTAATCCGGCCCCCGGGGAACGGGAGGCCGTACTGAGCGCATTCGGGCCGATCTCCGATACCGAATTCAGCGATCTCCTCGCTGAGGCCGACCCCGACCTCGCCGGTATGCCGCCGTCACTTTTCCTTGCCGGCGTCTCCGGCGGTGCGGACAGCACGGCGCTCAGTTTTCTGCTGTCCCGGTGGTGCCGGGCAAGAGGGCACGCGTTCCGCGCGATCATTGTCGATCATGGACTGAGGTCGGAGGCGGCCGAGGAGGCTGGACGCGTTGCGGCGCGTCTCGGTGTCGTCGGCATCTGTGCCGAAATTCTCCGCTGGACGGGGCCTAAACCGGGGAGCGGTATTCAGGCAGCGGCGAGAGCGGCGCGGTTCGGCCTCATGATCGAACGGGCGGTCGAACTCGGCGCGTCGGCCTTGTTCCTCGCCCATCACCTTCAGGATCAGGCAGAGACCATGGTCATGCGTCTCGGTCGGGAGAGCGGTGCCGATGGTCTCGCGGGAATCCGGCCGCGTCAAATGCGCGCGGGAGTTCGGGTCATGCGTCCGTTGCTGCCCGTGTCGCCGGAAAGGCTGCGGCTCACATGCCTCGCCGGCGGTTTGTCGTGGGTGGAGGATCCGAGCAACCGGGACCGGCGCTTCGAGCGGATCCGCATTCGCGAAGAGCAGGACGGATTGGAAGCGGTGGGCCTCGGCGCCGGGAGGCTTTCTCGCATGGCGCAAATCTTTTCCCGGCTTCGGGACTGGAGCGACGACAGGCTCGCCGGCTTCCTGACGGACCACGCGGTGCTGGATCGGCGCGGATTTGCAAGGCTCAATGCGGAGGCGGTCGCCGGATTGCCGCGTCCGCTTCGCCTGAAACTGGCGAGCGGCCTGCTGCAATCCATCGGCGGCGGCGCCTACCCGCCGCGCCGGGAGAGTCTGGAACGGCTCGATGTTTGGGTGACGGAGGGGCGCCGCCGCCGGGTGACGTTGGGCGGCTGTCTCATTTGGCGGTCCGGTGCCGGCGAGATCTGGATCGCGCGTGAGGTGCCGCGGAAGCCGCGTCCGGAAGTGCTGAGGGCGCGCGGCGGATTGCGCTGGGACGGCCGTTTCGACGTAACCTGGCAAGGCGATCGACCTGCCTGGGTACATATGCTGACCCGGGACGGGGAACGCCGTCTGCGCCGTTTGATCACTCCGGCTGGGCTGGAAATAGGGCTGCCGCAGAGCGTCCGCTGTTCCCTCCCGGTGGTGACCGACCTTGACGGACGCCTCTTTGCCCCCCACTTTTGCGAAACATGGACAGGGGCGCCGCGCTCGAACGACGGCAGCCTCCAAGTAGAATTTCGTCCCGCCGTGCCCTGGGTCGCTCAGGCGTACCGGTCCGGCAGGGATGACAGGGTCGGGGTGAGAGACTAAGAATGGGCCTCCGGCTAAATATGAACCCTACCGAGGCACGATCAGCGTGAACAATTTCGGCAAGAATCTCGCACTCTGGATGATCGTCGGCGTCCTGCTCGTGGCGCTGTTCAATCTGTTTAACAGCTCGAACAAGACCGGCAATTACCCGAACTTCGCGTTCTCCGATTTCCTCGGTGCCGTCGAACAGGGCCGCGTCACCGACGTGATGATCCAGGGCAATACGATCAAGGGCCACTTCAACGACGGCCGGAACTTTGCCACTTATGCGCCGAGCGATCCGGGCCTTGTGGACCGGCTGCGCGAAGGCGGTGTCCGGATTTCCGCCGCGCCGCCGGAAGAGGGTATGTCCGGCCTGCTCGGCATCCTCATCTCCTGGTTCCCGATGCTGCTTTTCATCGGCGTCTGGATCTTTTTCATGCGCCAGATGCAGGGCGGCGGCGGCAAGGCCATGGGCTTCGGCAAGAGCCGGGCCCGTCTGCTGACCGAGAAGGTCGGCCGCGTGACCTTCGACGATGTCGCCGGCATCGACGAGGCGAAGACCGAGCTCGAGGAGATCGTCGAGTTCCTGAAGGATCCGCAGCGCTTCCAGCGCCTCGGCGGCAAGATCCCGAAGGGCTGTCTTCTCGTCGGCCCTCCGGGCACCGGTAAGACGCTGCTCGCCCGCGCCATCGCCGGCGAGGCAAACGTGCCTTTCTTCACGATTTCCGGTTCCGACTTCGTCGAGATGTTCGTCGGCGTCGGCGCGAGCCGTGTGCGCGACATGTTCGAGCAGGGTAAGAAGAACGCGCCCTGCATCATCTTCATCGACGAAATCGACGCGGTCGGCCGTCATCGCGGTGCCGGTCTCGGCGGCGGTAACGACGAGCGCGAGCAGACCCTGAACCAGCTGCTGGTCGAAATGGACGGCTTCGAGGCGAACGAGGGCGTGATCCTGATCGCCGCGACCAACCGACCGGACGTGCTCGACCCGGCGCTGCTGCGTCCCGGCCGCTTCGACCGTCAGGTCGTGGTGCCGAACCCGGATATTCTCGGCCGTGAGCGCATCCTGAAGGTGCATATGCGGAAGGTTCCGCTGGGGCCGGACGTCGATGCCAAGGTCATCGCGCGCGGCACCCCGGGCTTCTCCGGTGCCGATCTCGCCAACCTCGTGAACGAGGCTGCCCTGCTCGCCGCCCGCAAAGGCAAGCGTGTGGTCGGCATGGCCGAGTTCGAGGAAGCCAAGGACAAGGTCATGATGGGCTCGGAGCGCCGCTCCATGGTCATGACCGACGAGGAAAAGGCGCTGACCGCCTATCACGAGGCCGGTCACGCCGTGGTCGCGCTGCACTGCCCGGACAGCGACCCGATCCACAAGGCCACCATTATCCCGCGCGGCCGTGCGCTTGGCATGGTCATGCGCCTGCCGGAAGGTGACCGGATCTCTCTCTCCCGCGCCAAGCTCTATGCCGACCTGCGCGTCGCCTGCGGCGGCCGTCTGGCGGAAGAGATTATTTTCGGCGAGGACCGGGTTACCACCGGTGCTTCTTCGGACATCCGCATGGTCTCCGACATGGCGCGACGCATGGTCACCGAATGGGGGCTCAGCGACAAACTCGGGTTCCTTGCCTATTCGCAGGATCAGCAGGAGGTCTTCCTGGGGCATTCCGTGACCCAGCAGAAGAATGTTTCCGACGCGACCGCCAAGGTGATCGACGAGGAAATCCGCCGGATCGTCGACGAGGCATATTCCGACGCGCGCCGGATCCTGACCGAGAACCACGACGAGCTGGAAACTCTCGCCAAGGGCTTGCTTGAGTACGAGACCCTTTCCGGCGACGAGATCCGTGCGCTTCTGGCGGGCGAGAGCCTGCACAAGGAGAACAAGGAAGACGGGCCGAAGCCTGGCGCCGGACGCCGCTCGTCCGTGCCGACCGGCGGCGCCGAGGGTACCGGCAAGACCGGTGGTGGCATGGAGCCCGATCCCCAGCCCGGCGAATAAGTCCATGGTCCAGATCATTCGAGAGGCCGCGCTTCGGCGCGGCCTTTTGCCGTCCGGCGCCCGCATTCGTCTTCGCCCTGAAGGGATCCTCTGGGGCGAGAGCGCGGCGCGCCTTATCGGGGCCGGAGCAGCACGACCACTGGCCGGGGGGCCCGGCGCATTCACATCGGTTGAACTGATTGCCCGTTCCGATGAGGCCATTCATCTGATAGGGCCTGTGCCTGTGGCGGATGCGGAAGACTGGGCAGAGGAAGAAGGTTTCGGGGACGTTGTTGTTCAGGAACTTGCGGCCCTGATCGCCTTTCGTCCGGCACTTTGCGGTCTGCCGCAGGACCGTCCGCTGGTCATGGGGATCGTGAACGTCACGCCGGACAGCTTTTCCGACGGCGGCGATTTCGCGGACCGGGACGTGGCCGTGGATCATGCCTTCGAGCTGCTGATGCAGGGGGCCGACATCCTGGATATCGGTGGAGAGTCCACCCGACCCGGCGCCGACCCGGTGCCGGTCGCCGAGGAGCTTCGCCGCGTCGTGCCGGTGATCGAGGGCATCCGCAGCCGGGCCGGGGCCAAGCGTCCGGTGATCAGCGTCGATACCCGCCGCCCGGCGGTCATGCGCGCCGCACTCGATGCCGGCGCGGATATCGTCAACGATGTCACCGGTCTGAAGGATCCCGAGAGCCGCCGCATCGTCGCCGAGGCCGGCGTGCCGGCGATGCTGATGCATATGCGCGGCGAACCGCAATCGATGCAGACCGAGGCGGTCTACGACTTCTCGCCGCTGGAGATGGTGGAAGAACTTGAGCGGCGGGTCCTCGATGCAGAGCGGGACGGCATCGCGCGGGGGCGGATCATCGCCGATCCGGGCGTCGGATTCGCCAAGAACGTGACCCACAATCTCGAGGTGCTGGCCCGGCTCGGCCTGCTGCATTCCCTCGGCTGTCCGATTCTGCTCGGGGTCTCTCGCAAGCGCTTCATCGGCGCGCTCAGCCGCGATGAGCCCGCGAAACAGCGGGTTCCGGGCTCTCTCGCCGCGGCGCTCGCCGGTGTCGAGAAGGGCGTCCAGATGGTTCGCGTGCATGACGTCGCCGAGACCGTGCAGGCACTAAAAATATGGGCGGGTATCGCCGGAGAGCGGTAGACTGCGCCCGGTTACGCAATCGTTACGTAAGTTCGGCATTTCATGACCAGAGACCTTTTCGGAACCGACGGCATCAGGGGCACGGCCAACAGCGAGCCGATGACCGCCGAGACAGCGCTCCGCGTCGCGATGGCCGCGGGCCGCCACTTCGTGCACAGCAACGGCGCGCCGAAGACCGGGCACCGGCCGCTGGCGGTGATCGGCAAGGACACGCGGCTCTCCGGCTACATGCTGGAGCCGGCGATGGTGGCCGGGTTCACCTCGATCGGGATGGATGTGGTGCTGCTCGGCCCGCTGCCGACCCCGGCGGTGGCGAGCCTGACCCGCTCGCTTCGCGCCGATCTCGGCGTCATGCTCTCGGCTTCGCACAATCCCTACCAGGATAACGGCATCAAGCTCTTCGGACCTGACGGCTTCAAGCTATCCGACGAGGTCGAGCAGGAGATCGAGGACCGGATCGACCGTCTCGATGCCGGCGACCGGGCGCCGGCCGACCGGCTGGGGCGCGCCCGCCGGCTGGACGACGCGCAGGGCCGCTATATCGAGATCGCCAAGAACACATTTCCAAAAGGATTGCGCCTCGACGGGTTGAAGCTCGTGGTCGACTGCGCCAACGGGGCGGCCTACCGGGTCGCGCCGCGGGTGCTTTTCGAGCTTGGGGCCGAGGTGGTCGAGATCGGCGTGCAGCCGAACGGGACCAACATCAATGCGGGCTGCGGTGCGACCGCTCCGCAGGCCATGTGCAATGCCGTGGTCGAAAGCGGCGCTCATCTCGGGATTGCGCTGGATGGCGACGCCGACCGGCTGATCATGGCGGACGAGCGCGGAAGGATCATCGACGGCGACCAGATCATGGGGCTGATCGCCACATCCTGGGCCGAGGCGGGCCTGCTGAAAGGCGGGGCGCTGGTCACCACGGTGATGAGCAATCTCGGTCTGGAAAAATATCTTGCCGGGATCGGGGTCGGGATGCACCGGACCAAGGTGGGCGACCGCTACGTGCTGGAGCAGATGCGCGCCGAGGGCTTCAATCTCGGCGGCGAGCAATCCGGCCACATGATCATGAGCGACCATGCGACGACCGGCGACGGGCTGATCGCGGCGCTGCAGGTGCTGGCGGTGCTGATCTCCTCCGGCAAGCCGATGAGCGAGGTCGCCTCGATCTTCACGCCTCTGCCGCAATTGCTGAAGAACGTGCGCTACAAGGGCGAACCGCCGCTCGGTGCGGAGGCCGTGAAAGCGGCGATCGCCGACGGCGAGGCGCGGCTTGCCGAGAGCGGACGGGTGCTGATCCGGAAGTCCGGCACCGAGCCGCTGATCAGGGTGATGGCCGAAGGCGAGGACAAGAAGCTCGTCGAGGCCGTGGTGAACGATATCGCACGGGAGATCGAACGTGCCGCAGGATGATGCGACGGCGACGGAGGGCCTGCACGGGATGCGCGGCCGGGTGCTGATCTGCGCCGGCTCGGATTCCGGCGGCGGCGCCGGCATTCAGGCGGACATCAAGGCGGTGACGTGCCTCGGCGGCTTCGCCATGACCGCGATCACCGCACTGACCGCGCAGAATACCGAGGGCGTGCACGACGTGCATGAGATCCACGAGGAGTTCATCGCCAAGCAGATGGAAGTCGTGCTGAAGGATCTCGGCGCGGACTGCATCAAGACTGGCATGCTGCACTCGATTCCGGTGATCGAGACCGTGCGCAAGGCGCTGGAGGATTTCGCTCCGCATGTGCCTCTGGTGGTCGACCCGGTCATGGTCGCCAAGGGCGGCCATCCGCTGCTCGAATCCCAGGCGCTGGAGGCGATGAAGCGCAAGATGGTGGCACGCGCGACCATCTTGACACCGAACATCCCGGAAGCCGCCCTCCTGACCGCGAGCGAAATCAAGTCCCGCGACGACATGCTGCGCGCCGGCGAGACCCTGCTGAGGCTCGGCCCGAAGCATGTGCTGATGAAGGGCGGGCACATGGAAGGCGACGAGCTGATCGATATCCTGATCTCGGCCGACAGCGAGCCGGTGGAGTTCCGCGGCGAACGGATCGACACCGCCCACACCCACGGCACCGGCTGTACCACGGCCTCCGCCGTCGCCGCCGGTCTGGCACAGGGACTCGGCGTCGAGGAGGCCGTCGCGCGGGCGCGCGACTATGTCCGCAAGGCGATTCTGACCGCGCCGGGCTTCGGCCACGGGCACGGCCCGCTCAATCATGCGCACACCCTGAAGGCGGACGTCTGACCGCTTGAGTTCCGACCGGGCCGCGCTTAGATTCACCGCACAGGCACGGCCCGCGCCTCCCCCCTCCGACGGGAAAGCATCCGACATGTTGGGCGCGTTCTTCATCGGACCCACTGTTCGGGCATGCGCATAAGGAGGGATTGCGATTTCGTCCGCATCAGGAGGTTCCGCAATGAAACTCTCAGCACCCTTGTTCCGTCTGAAACGTCAGGCTCGCCTGCTCTCCCGCGAAGAAGGCATCCCGCTCAACAAGGCGCTCGACCGCATTGCCGCTGGCGAAGGCTTCCGGAGCTGGAGCCAGCTCGCGGCCAAGGTCGCGCGCGACCATCGGCCGGGCGCCGGCCTGTTCGCGCAACTCGAGCCGGGGGATCTGGTCCTGCTCGGCGCGCGGCCGGGGCAGGGCAAGACCCTGCTCGGCCTCGAACTGCTGCTCGAAGCCGCCAAAGCCGGGAGGAAGGGCACGTTCTTCACCCTCGACTATCACGCGGAGGATGTGGCGCAGAGGCTCCGTTCCATGGGGGGCGAACCGGAGGCGGCAGGGCGGGATTTCGCGCTCGATACGTCTGACGGGATCTGCGCCGATCATATCGTCGGCCGGATGCGCGGCGCGCCGCGCGGGACGCTGTCCGTGATCGACTATCTGCAGCTTCTGGACCAACGCCGCGACAGGCCCGCGCTTGCGGAGCAGCTCCGCGCTCTGAAGGCCTTCACGGTCGCGTCGGGCCAGATCGCCGTGCTGATCTCGCAGATCGACCGGACGTTCGATGCGCGCGGCAGCGGTCTGCCCGGGCTTGCCGATGTCCGGCTGCCGAATCCGGTGGACCTCACGCTTTTCACCAAATGCTGCTTCCTGCATGAGGGCGAGATCAGCCTTGAGGAGGTTCGGGCCGCCTAGTCGAGCACGAAGTCCCGGTTCACGAGGCTGTAGCTGTGATGGCCGAGGATGCCTTCCTCGGTCATCCGCTCGATCTCGCTACGGAGAGTCTTGATTCGCTCCGGATATTTGTCCGCGCCGATCTCCAGGAGAGCGTTCAGCGGATCGTCCGCGCGGACCGCCGGCTGGATGACCGTGTTCTTGGCGCGGCCCTGATGACGGATATCGGCGATTACGATGCAGACACTGTCCTCCGCCCCGTCGAGATCGTACTCCCCGGCATAGCTGAAAAATTTCTGCCGCTGCTGCTCGACCGCGAAGGCGACCTGGTTCGCCCGGTTGTCCTCGCTGTTCTCCGCCCAGTGCACGAACTTCGCTGCGACCTTGGCCTCCTGCTCACCGACGGCGTCCGGGTCCGGATTGAGATAGTCCATAAGGCCCTGGCTGCTGTTTGAATCTTCCAGAATGGTGATACCGTCCGCCGTCTTCTGCGCAACGTGTCCACCAGACAGCGTCAGGTCCGGGAAATAGAACCGTGCTTCGGGCAGGAGCAGGAAACGACGTAGCTGGAGGATGAAGTTCTCGCCGGCCACATGTGCCGCCTCCTGGTAGAAGCCGAAGGTGAAGGCCGCGCGATCATAGGTGTTGAGGCAGTGGAAGCTGCCTTTGCTTTCGCACATCGCCGTCGGCGTTATCACGTCGGCCCAGAAGCCGAACTGCTCGTGATAGTTCTCCGGCGCATAGAGGTCCGTTCCCGGCGTGGTGTTCATCAGGCCGCGCCGTTGCCCATAGCTGACGTCGCTGCCGACATAGAACTCGGCTCCGTCGTTCAGCCGAGCGTAGTGGCGCTGCCCGTCGATGCGCAGCGCAACCTCGGCCGGAGCGTCAATCCGTTGCTGCTCGCCGGCGACGCGCGTGGTCTTCGAGACCCGTTCGGTCGGGCTGTTCGCGAAAGGCATGACCAGCAGGTCGCGGCCGGCATATTCGGCCTTTACCGGTACCTCGAGCAGCGGACCCTTTTCGATGGCCCGCATCACCCGGACGCCGTCGACCCGAACCTCCCAGTTGATTTTCGCGAGATCGGCCGGCGTGGGGTTCGGCTGGTTGAAGGCAGTGGCCTCGTAACGTGCAACAGAGCCGGTATCAGCGGTGGCGGGGCCGTCGACGGCTGTGACGAGCAGCATGGCGGTCTCCACTGGATGAATTTTCGGGGGAATAGATGGCTGTATAATGCTACTTTATGACGAAAAAATCCAGTCCCCGATTGTCCTGATTTGGTCGTCAAACCGATACTTGGTGTCGCACGCGGGCATGGAAAGATGACGCTTGGCACGTAAATGATGTGACGAGAACCGGATCTCGGGCGTTATTCGCAGGGAGGCGATATGGCCGAAGAAGACGATATCGTTCTGTCGGAACTGGACGATGAAGAGCTCGTGCAGCAGATGCATGACGATCTCTATGACGGCCTGAAGGATGAGGTCGAGGAGGGGGTCAACATCCTGCTCGAGCGCGGCTGGACGCCCTACAAGGTCCTGACCGAGGCGCTGGTCGAAGGTATGCGGATCGTGGGCATCGACTTCCGCGACGGTATTCTCTTCGTGCCCGAAGTTCTGATGGCCGCCAACTCGATGAAGGCCGGCATGACGATCCTCCGCCCGCTGCTTGCCGAGACCGGCGCGCCGCGCATGGGCAAGATGGTGATCGGCACGGTGAAGGGCGATATCCACGATATCGGCAAGAACCTCGTCTCCATGATGATGGAAGGCGCCGGCTTCGAGGTGATCGATATCGGGATCAACAACCCGGTGGAGAACTATCTGGCCGCGATCGAGGAGCACAAGCCGGACATCCTCGGCATGTCGGCGTTGCTCACCACCACGATGCCCTACATGAAGGTCGTGATCGACACCATGAAGGAAAAGGGTATTCGCGACGATTACATCGTGCTCGTCGGCGGAGCGCCGCTGAACGAGGCCTTCGCGGAGAGCGTTGGTGCCGATGCCTATTGCCGCGACGCTGCCGTCGCCGTGGAGACCGCGAAGAACCTGATCGCCGAGCGCGAGAGGTCCAACTCGGCCGCCATGGGCGTCAGCTGAGCGGGGCGGCGATGGCCGCCCCTGCATCGGAACGCACGCCGCGGGCCCTCGTCGTGGCCTGCGGTGCTCTCGGACGCGAGCTGGTCGCCCTGAAAGAATCGACCGGCTGGGACACGCTCGACATCACCTGCCTGCCCGCCATCTGGCACAATCACCCGGAAAAGATCGCGCCCGGCCTCCGGCGGAAACTGAGGGCGGCGTCCGGCTATGACCGGGTGTTCGTCGCCTATGGCGATTGCGGGACCGGCGGCGAGGTGGATGCGGTGATCGAGGAGTTCGGCGTCGAACGGATCGCCGGCCCGCACTGCTACCAGTTTTTCATGGGGACCGAGGCTTTCACAGAGATGACGGATGCCGACCCGGCCCGGTTCTTCCTGACCGACTATCTCGTCCGCCATTTCGACCGCCTGATCGTGAAGGGGCTCGGCCTCGACCGATTCCCGGAATTGCGCGAGATGTATTTCGGCAATTACTCGGCGCTGGTCTACATTGCCCAGACGGAGGACGCCCGCCTGAAAGCGAAAGCGGAACAGGCGGCGGAACGGCTCGGGCTCGCCTTCGAGTACCGCTATTGCGGCTATGGCGAGCTGCAGGATTTTATCGAAGATGCCCGGAACGGGTACTGAGAGGAGCGGAAGCCATGGCGCATCTCATCACCGTTTACTGGCGGGACATCCCAGCCCAGGTGATCGCCGAGGAGGGGCGCGGCCGGCGCCGGAAACAGGCCAAGGTCGAATTGCCGGTCCGCTTCATCCATGCCATCGACATGGCGGCGATGCGCGACGGCTCCGAGGACGAGGACGCCTATCTCGAAGGCTGGCGCCGCGCCGATCCGGTCGAATGCGGCGACGATCTCGAAGCGGCAGCCGAAGCGGCCGCGGAAGCGCTGCAGGCCGAGTATGACGGCGAGAAGCTGAAAGCGCTGATCAAGAATGGCGGCAACGATGCCGATGAGTAACAATTCAACCAACTATTTCACGAAAATCTAACCGCGTATTCATTTTCTATTTTTGCTATCATGAGGAGAAGTTGGTTTCGCCTTCCACTCGTTGTTGGCGGAATTCGCCGTAGCGGGAGGAAGCAATGGTCACGCATGTCCGCGGTCGCAAGGACTGGAATACGAAATTCGTACGCTCGGCGGCGGCATGGGCGCCGTTGCTTGAAGACACGGCTGGAGACGATTTCGACTACGGCGATGTGCGCATCGGCCATGTGGATACGGGCTATGTCGAGCACTCGGTTTTTGGTTCGTGGAACAATCAGGGAGCGAGCGAGCATATTCTGGTCGATCAGGGCCTGAACGCGGTCGATCCGGACCGGGAGGTCCGGCCGACGGACCCGGTCGATGGCGGCCTCAATCCCGGCCACGGCACGAGGATTGGAAGTGTCATGTACGGTTTCGATCCGGATGTGCTGGTCGGCATAGCTCCGAGAGTTCCTGTCGTTCCTTACCGGGCGGTGACTTCGGTTGCGCTGATCACGGCGGAAACGATCGGTCAGGTCGCGGACTCGATTAACCATGCCGTGGAGCAGAGCTTTTGTTCCGTCATCAACATGAGCCTCGGCGCCAGACCGGTATTCAATCCGTTCGGAGCATTTCGCCGGGCAATGCGCAAGCTCGGAAAGGCTTGTGACAATGCGTACGAGAACGGTGTCATCGTTGTCGGCGCATTGGGAAACAATGTGCACAGCAAGGCGACCTATCCCGGCAAGTACTGGCGGTCGATCTGCGCTGCCGGCCTTGAGCCGGAGTTCGAAGGCGATCGGCTTACCGCTGTCGAGATGTGGAAGCCACAGCCGGAGCCGCTCGATGCGGTCGATTATCAGCATATTGACGTCTGGGCGCCCGCCGAATCGATCTTCAGAGCCCATCCGAAACGGCGCAGCGGCGATGTGCAGGATGACTATTATCCGCTGCCAGACGGAAATGGCTCCTCCTACGCTGCCGCGACCGTTTCAGGTGCGGCAGCGGTCTGGCTTGCGCGCCGGGCGCGGGACATCGAAGCGGCATATCCGCCGGACGATGCATGGATGGTCGTTGAGGCCTTCCGCTCCTTGTTGAAAACCACGCACCAGGGTTTGCCATCGGATTCGCATGCGAACAACGAGGCGGGGATGCTCGATATGAAGGCTCTCGTCGAAGCCGATTTGCCTGATGCCGGCACGCTGGACTTTGAGACCCGGCTTTGCCGGGACATGTTCGGCTGAACCGCTACTTCTCACTCTCCACCAGCCCCCTGACGAAGAGCCGCTGCAGGAACACGACCACCAGCACCGGCGGCGCCATGGCGATCAGCGCGGCGGTCATGGCGAGATTCCATTCCGGTACTGCCTCCGGCGAGGGCATCAGCTTGGCGATGCCGATCACGACCGTCGAATAGGACGGGTCCGTCGTCACCAGCAGCGGCCAGAGATACTGGTTCCAGCCATAGATGAAGAGGATGACGCAGAGCGCTGCGATGTTGGTGCGCGAGAGCGGCAGAAGGATGTCGGCGAGGAAGCGCATCGGGCCGGCGCCGTCCACCTTGGCCGCCTCGCACATCTCGTTCGGCACGGTCAGGAAGAACTGGCGGAAGAGGAAGGTCGCGGTCGCCGAGGCGATCAGCGGGAAGATCAGCCCCGCATAGGAGTTGAGCAGGCTGACCTTCACGTCGAAGCTGACGCGCTCGCCCGCGATCCAGGAGGCGAGATCGTCAAGCCCCAGGACCTCTCCGAGCCAGATAAACGGCGTCAAAGCGTTCGCCGCCACCTCGTAGGTCGGCACGATGCGGACCTCGATGGGCAGCATCAGCGACATGAAGATGATCCAGAAGGCGGTCATCTTGAAGCGGAAGTCGAAATAGACGATGGCGAAGGCGGAGAGGATGGAGATCGCCACCTTTCCGATCGTGATGCCGATCGCCTGGACCGCCGAATTGAAGAGCTGCAGGCCGAGATCGGCCCGGCTCCAGGTCTCCTGCAGGTTCACCAGCAGCTGATCGCCGAAGAACATCGGCATTGGCAACCCGTTCACTTCCTGCGGCGTTAGCGTGGCGGCGACCAGCGCGACATAGATCGGAAAACCCGTCACCAGGATCCCGAGGATCAGGAAGACATGGGTCAGGATGTCGAGGATCGGTGTGCGTTCGGTCATCTGTTCAGCCCGCGTAATGGACACGCCGCTCGAGGAAGCGGAACTGGAAGACGGTAAGGGCGATGACCACCACCATGAGAATGATCGACTGCGCCGCCGAGGCGCTTAGGTCGAGCCCGATGAAGCCGTCGCGGAAGACCTTGTAGACCAGGATCGTGGTGGCATCGCCGGGGCCGCCCTCGGTGGTCACGTGGATGATCCCGAAAGTGTCGAAGAAGGCGTAGACGACGTTCAGCACGATAAGGAAAAAGGTGGTCGGCGAGAGCAGCGGCAGGATGATGTCGCGGATCCGCCGGAGCGGCCCGGCGCCGTCCATCGCCGCGGACTCGATGACCGAGCGCGGGATCGATTGCAGCCCGGCAAGGAAGAAGACGAAATTATAGGCGACCTGTTTCCATGCGGCGGCGAAGACCACGAGCACCATGGCGTCGAAACTCGACAGCTCCGGGTTCCAGCCCCAGTCGAGCACGGTCTTCAGCGCGAAGGCGACGACGCCGGAATGCGGGTCGAGGGTGAAGGTCCAGAGCGCGCCGGCGATGGCGGGAGCCACGGCATAGGGCCAGATCAGCAGGATCCGGTAGGCATCCGTCGCCCGGAGCACCCGGTCGGCGAACAGCGCGAAAAGCAGGCCGAGCCCGAGCGAAAGCGCGGTAGTGAAGGCGCTGAAGACAATCGTGACCCAGATCGCCTTGTGGTATTCGGGTTGGCTCACCATGTCGGTGAAATTCTCGAAGCCGACCCATTCCGCGTAGCCGCCGAAGGGCGAGGCGAGGGTGAAGGCCTGGTAGAGCGCCTGAGCCGCGGGCCAGAAGAAGAACCAGAGCAGGATCAGAAGCTGCGGGAAGAGCAGCAGGTAAGGCAGCCAGCGGCCGTCGAAGGTCACCCGTCTCATGCGAACCGTCCGAAAAACCTGGAAGGAGAGCCGGGGCGGCGGAATGCCGCCCCGGTCGTTGATTGAGGTCGGCCGTTACTCGACCAGCATCGGGTAGAGTTCCTCGGCCTGACGCGAGTTCTGTTTCTCGAAGCGGCGGAGGATCTCGTCGCCGCGGCGCACGGCATTGGCGAAGGCCTGCTCGACGGTCTGCTCGTTCGCCCAGACCTTGCGCAGCTCGCCTTCGAGCGCGATGCGGACATTCTCGAAGTTGCCGAGCCGCGGGACCCGGGCCGCCGGATGCGGATTGTCACCGCCGCGCAGGAGCTGGATCACCGCCAGTTCCTTGGTCGGGAACTCCTCGTAGTAGCCTTCGGCCTTCAGCTCGTTATAGGCCTGCTTGGTGATCGGCACGTAGCCGGTTTTCTTGTGCCAGTATTTCTGGATCTCGACCGAGGTCAGCGATTTGAAGAACTCGACCACGCCCGCATATTCCTCGTCGGAGAAGCCTTTGAGGACATAGAGCGCGGCGCCGCCGATGGTGGTGTTCACCGGGGTGGTGCCGGCCTCGTAAGGCAGGTGCGCGGCGGTCCAGTTGAACGGGTTGTCCTCCATCGTCGCATGGCTCGCGGTGGAGCGGATATGGAACAGGCAGTTGCCGGCCTTGAAGTTCTTCAGCGCGCCGCTGCTCCAGTCGGTCTGGGACTCGGCGCCGAACTCGGCAAGACCCTCGTCCAGCCAGCGCTTGATGCGCTTCATGTGCATGATAGCCCAGCCGTCCGGCTTGTCATAGACGAGCCGGGCGGAGAGGCCGTCGAGGCCGTTGTTCTTGGAGGCGTAGAACTGCTTCTGCTGGGCCATCGGGTTTTCGAGATCGCCCCACATGCCGGCATAGAAGCCGTAGCCGCAGGGTTTGCCGCCGCGCGGTACCTCGGCGCCTGAGGCCTGAAGCTGGCGGATCTGCGCTTCCATGTCCTGATAGGTCTTCGGCATTTCGGTCAGGCCGGCCGCGTCAAACAGATCCTTGTTCACGTAGAGGATCGGGGTCGAGCTGTTGAACGGCATCCCGAGCAGCTTGCCGTTCGGGTCGGTATAGGTGCCGGTGACCGGCGAGAGATAATCGCTCTTGTTCAGGGTCACGCCGTGCTTGGCCAGCATGTCCTCGGCCGGAACGATCGCGCCGGAGAGCATCAGGGTGATGACGCCGGTCTCGTTGTTCTGGAAGAAGTGCGGCTGCTCGCCTGCGCGGATCGCGGCGATGGTCTGGGTCAGCAGGTGCCGGTAGCGGCCCTTCCAGGTGGCGACCACCTCGTATTTGTCCTGGCTCTCGTTGAAGCGGCGGACGATCTCGTCCACACCCTCGCCGAGGCCGCCGCTCATCGCGTGCCACCACTGGATCTTGATACGCTCGGCGGACGCATCCGCAGCGCCGAACGTCACGGCCGCGGCGAGCATGCCGGCAAGCCAGAACTTATTCCGTTTCATGTCAAATTCTCCCTGGATTTCAGGGGCGCACAGACTGCCCCAGCGTAAGTGTCGCAAAGCTCCGTGTGGATCTTTTGGACGAAGATTGAATGTGTTGAGTCGTTCCTGTTGCGGTTCCGGGACACTAGGCCGCGGCCTCGTTCGCGACCTGATTTCCGCCCGCATGTTCCGGATGATCTAGGCGGAGGCCGCTTTCCCGGTCGAAGAGATGCGTATGTTTCGGCGCGACCGAGAGGCCGATATCCTCGCCGATCTGCCAGTCGCCGGACTCTTCGACCGCGATGTTGCTGACCATCCGGCCGTTCGCGGTTTCGAGATGAACCAGACGGCTGGACCCGAGTTCCTCGATGAGGGAGATGCGGCCGCTCAGGCTGGCCCCCGCCTCGGCCGAGGCAGGGCGGAGATGTTCCGGGCGGATCCCGAGGCTCACCTCTTCGCCGCTCCGCGCGCCCTCGACGGCGCCCGCATCGACCGGCGTGCCGTCCTTCAGGCGGACCGTATAACCGTCGGTCCGGGCGTCCAGCGTGCCTTTCAGGAAGTTCATCGCGGGCGAGCCGATAAAGCTCGCGACGAACCGCGTCGCCGGCCGGTTATAGACATCGACGGGACGGCCGACCTGTTCCACCAGACCTGCATTCATCACCACCAGCCGGTCCGCCATGGTCATGGCTTCGACCTGGTCGTGGGTGACGAAGACGCTGGTGGCGCCGAGTTCGCGGTGCAGCTGCTTGATCTCGACCCGCATCTGCACCCTGAGCGTTGCATCGAGGTTCGAGAGCGGTTCGTCGAACAGAAATACCTTGGGTTCGCGGACGATGGCCCGGCCCATGGCGACGCGCTGGCGCTGACCGCCCGACAGCTGGTTCGGGCGCCGGTGCAGGAGCTCGCCGAGGCCGAGGATGCCGGCGGTATTGGCGACCCGTTCCTGGATCTCGGGCTTCGGCACTTTCGCCAGTTTGAGCGAGTAGGCCATGTTGTCGAAGACCGACATATGCGGATAGAGCGCGTAATTCTGGAACACCATGGCGACGTCGCGCTCTTTCGGCGCGAGCGCGTTCACCACCTTGTCGCCGATGGCGATCTCCCCGCCGCTAATCGCCTCGAGCCCGGCGATCATGCGCAGCAGGGTGGACTTGCCGCAGCCGGAGGGTCCGACGATGACGACGAACTCCCCCGGCTCGAAACGCGCATCCAGCCCGTGAACCACCTGGGTCTCACCGTAGGATTTCCGGACCTCTCTCAGTTCGATGGTCGCCATGCTCCGCCCCAAACAAAATGCATGTCAGGGGCAGAGCCTACGAAGCGGATTGGATCGGAACGGCGACTCCCTCATATCCGTTCGGTGAACATAAGGTTTCGGTTCTGATATCGCCGTGCGCGCAAGCACTTAACCGAATGCTGGCACGGAACGTCGGGGTGTTAGGAGTTGCTGTTTCCGGAATGCGCCATCCGCTCGCCGGCCCGCACCGGTTCCGGCAGGCGGTTTTCCGGCGGCGCCAGCGGATAGACCCAGTCTTCGGAATGGTAGCAGGACGGGTGGTAGGCGAAGTTGAAGTCGACGATCAACCGCCCGTCGTCCGTCTGCCCGAGATCGGCGCTCTTGATGCTGTCCAGCACATAACGCCCGCCGCCATAGGTCTCGTTGCCGCTGGTGGCGTCTGTGAAAGGCAGGAAGAGGCCGCCGCCATAGCCTTCGATCCAGTAGAGCGTCAGTTCACCGCCGAGCTTCCCGGCAAGGCCTCTGGTGCGCGCCAGAGGCCGCAGCGCGATCTGCCCGTCGGCACCGATCTCCCCGGCGAGTACTTCGCCGGTCGCCGGTGCGGCGAGATCCACCTCGAAACGCAATTCGGGATCGTAATCGAAGAGCGGAATGCCGCCATATTGTGCCCGGCGTTCCGCCGGGATGGGCGATTGCTCGTGCCCGCGGAACAGCTCGTCCCGCGTCTCCCGCCAGAGCTGCCACGCGGTCTCCGGATCCGCGGCCCGTCTTATGTCGGTATAGAGTTCGGCCACCCGGCGGCGCCAGTCGGCCAGCGAAACGATATTCATCCCGGTCCCCCAACGTTCATTCGGTCAGAGATGGGGGAAGACGTGCGCCAGTGCATCTCACGGCCGCGTGAGGGGCGTCTTGACCAGACCGGCGCGGGCATCGAAGCTTTGCCCGAAAAATGGAGACCGGAGGAAACCCATGACCTGGATCGCAACCGTGCCCTATTCCGAGGCAACCGGCCGTCTGAAGACGCTCTACGACCGGGTCAAGGGACCTGACGACAATGTCGACAACATCATGATGGCCCACAGCCTGCGCCCGCATTCGATGGAAGGGCACATGCATCTCTACAAGTATGTCCTGCACCATACCGGCAACAAGGTGCCGAAATGGATGCTGGAGAGCCTCGGGGTCTATGTCAGCCTGATCAACAGATGCGCCTATTGCGTCGAGCATCATTTCCAGGGGCTGTGCCGCCTGCTCGCCGACGACATGCGCGGGGACGCCATCCGTACCGCTTTCGAAGCGGGCCGGCCGGAACAGGCTTTCGACGGCGCCGAGCTGGAAATGTGCCGCTATGCCGCCAAGCTCACCACCGACCCGGCATCCGTCGCCGAGGCGGATGTCGCGGCGTTGCGCGCCGCTGGGCTCGATGACGGGCGCATTCTCGAGGTGAACCAGGTTGTCAGTTACTTTTGTTACGCGAACAGAACGGTTCTCGGGTTGGGCGTGAACACGGACGGGGACGTTCTGGGCCTGTCGCCGAATCAGTCGGAAGATCCCGATAATTGGTCGCACAGCTGAGGCGTCATGTCGGAGCTGAAGATCGGCATCCGCGAGAGTGGGCCGGAAGATTTGGCGGCGATCGAGGCGCTCTACCCGCTGGTCTTTCCGGAGGAGGACTTGCTTCCGTTGGTCCGGACGTTGATCCGGGAGCCGGCCGGCGTTCTCTCGCTGGTTGCGATGGATGGCGCTGTTCTAGCCGGACATGTCGCCTTCACGACCTGTGCGGTCGCCGGGTACCCGCAGCAGGTGGCTCTGCTGGGACCGCTCGCGGTCATTCCCGCGATGCAGCGACAGGGGATCGGCAGCGCGCTCGTGCAAGAGGGTCTGGAGCGGCTGCATCGGGCGAGGGTGGTGAGGGTCATGGTACTCGGCGATCCGACCTACTATACCCGCTTCGGCTTTGCCCCGGACACGGACATTGCGCCGCCCTACCCCTTGCCGGAAAGCTGGTGGAACGCTTGGCGATCACTCGGTCTCGGCGAAGCTTTGCCACCATGCTCGGGAGATCTGGTCGTTCCGCCGCCATGGCGTGTGGCAACTTACTGGGGCGCTTGACCCCGCGTTAGCAGGAGCGCCGCGAGGGCGGGCCCCATCTCCGCCGCCGAGCGGCAAAGCAGGGCGCCTTCCTCCGCGAGCTCCGCGCCGACATCGACCGGAAGGCTGGAATTCGAGGTTTCCGGGATCTGGTTCAGCCGCCCACCCATCAGCACGGGGATATCGAGCCCCTGTTCCGCGAGGGCGGCCTTCAGGCTGCGGTAGTAACCGAGCGCGACGCCGTTATAGGTACTGATGGCGATGGCATCCGGCCGGTTCTCCCCGGCGCGCGCGGCCAGTATCTCCGGGTCGGTCGAGACGCCGCCGTCGAGCGCGTCCAGGCCGAGCCTGCGAACCAGCTCCTCGACCACCATCTTGCCGTGCTCGTGCACGTCTCCCGCCGCGACCAGTACCTTGAGGCCGCTTCCCTTGAGCCGGTCGCGGACCTCTCCGGACATTTCCGAAAGCGCTTCCCCGGCGGTCCCGGCGATCTCCGAGACGATGGTCGCCGGAACCAGCGGCACGCGTCCGCCGAACGCCGCGGCATCCTCCGCGCCCGGACCGTAGGCGGCTTCCAGCTTCCGCGCGCCGATCCGGCGAAGTGCCAGCAGCATCTCGAAGACGTCCGATGTGTCGATCCCGGCTTCCGCCAGCCCCTTCATCACCCCGCGCTCGAAGCGGCGGGCGCCGTCGAGGAGCGTTGCCGCCATGGCGTCGGCCCCTTCACCCGCGATCAGTGGTTCCCAGTCGAGTGCGTGCTCTTTCAGGCGGCCGGCGTGGAGTTGGGCCTCGATCACCTCGTCGATCTCCGGGATGCGTTCGTTCTCGGTCACCGGCACCGGATTGATCGCATGCCCGGTCGGACGTGTCGCCTGGCCGAGCGCGTCGACCATCAGGTAGCTGGAGAGGCTCGCCGCGTTCTCCGCCGGTGTGCCGCGATAGCTCGTGGTGTTGCCGTAGACCATCGAGCCGGGAACCATTTCCGCCAGCGCCATGGCGCGCTGGAAGGCGAGGCGGGCGAGCGGGTCGGAGAAATGGTGGCCGTAGCAATGCGCGACCGGCACGCCGGCGAGGCGGCCGATCTCTTGCTCGATCAGCATCATGCCGAGACAGGATGCGAGATCGGTTAGATGCGCGCCGAACCCGTCGTCGATATTGGAATGGACCAGCACGGGCACCGGCTGCGCCGCGATCAGGCCGAGGGCGCGAACAGTCTCCCGTGTCGCCGCGATATCGTCGTCATGGCCCGGGATGCGGAAGGTGAAATACTGCCCGAGATTGCCGATCGCCGTGCTGCCTGCGGCGAGCGCCGCCTGCGTGTTTTCGACGGCGGCCGGGAAGCCGAGAACGAAATCGCCGAAATGGGCCGCGACCGGCGCGGCATTGGCGAGCGCGGCGAAATCCTCGACACTCTCGAGGATCATGCCGGTGCCGCGCGTCGCCTTTTCCCGGATGGCTTTCGGCAGGGCCATCGACCAGTCGAGACAGAGCCCGTAGCGGTCGATTGTGATCCCGCGTCTTTGGCAGGCCTCCCAGATTTCCCGATAGGCCCGGATACTCTTGCCCGGGTCCCGGTAACCGATCTGGGCATGCTGCATCACCGCGCCTTCGGCCATGCGCCGGAGCTTGTAGGCGTGCTCCGAGGCGGCGCCGGTTTCCTTCAGGAAGGCGGAAGGCCCGACGGTCCAGTGCCGCGCCAAGGTCGCGCCCTCGGCGAGCAGACCGGCGCCGTTCGGCAGGTCGGGTTCGGGGAAGATCGTTGCGCGGTCGGGAAGCATGGCTGCCGGGGGAAGAGAGGCGGGAGCGGTTATTATGCACCTCGTCTCCATCAACCCCAAACGTCGTCATTCCCGCGAAAGCGGGGACCCAGGGAGGGCGGGCGGCATTCTTAGATCATCTGGGTCCCGGCTCTCCGGCCGGGATGACGACGATAGGGTGCGATCAAAACAGCAGCGGCGCGTTGTCGGTCACTTCCTTCATCACGAAGAAGGTCCGGGTCTGCCGCACTCCGGGGAGCGCGATCAGTTTTTCTCCGTGCAGGGCGTTGAAGTCGGACATGTCGCGGACCCTGATCTTCAGGAAATAGTCGAAATCGCCGGCCACGAGGTGGCAGTCGAGTATGAAGGGCAGTTCGCTGACCGCCGTCTCGAAGGCGCCGAAACTTTCCGGGGTGGAGCGATCGAGAACCACACCGACCATCACCAGCGCCCCCCGCTCCACCTTTTCCGGCGCGATATGAGCGCGGACGGAGGTGATGTAACCCTCCTCGAACAGCCGCTGGGTACGGCGGTGGCAGGTCGCGGGACTGGTATTGCTGAGGGAGGCGAGCTCGGCATTGCTGAGCCGCCCGTTCCGTTGCAGGTGGCGCAGGATATTGCGGTCCGTACGATCAAGTTCATGCGACATGGAGGAAAATTTCATCATAAGGCGTGATGTTGAGAGAATTTTGATATCAGATCGCGTTGATGGGGTGTGAGGGGAAAATATTTCGAATATTACGGAAGCACCTGCCGCTTACCTCCTGCTAGCGTTCCCGCACTATTCCACGCGACGGAGCTTTCCCCCATGAATCTCGAGAAATTCGAACGTTATCCGCTCACTTTCGGCCCGACCCCGATCGAGCATCTGCCACGCATGACCGAGGCGCTCGGCGGCAAGGTGCAGATCTACGCCAAGCGGGACGATTGCAATTCCGGTCTCGCCATGGGCGGCAACAAGTTGCGGAAGCTCGAATATATCGTCCCGGACGCCATCGCCTCGAACGCGGACACGCTGGTTTCGATCGGTGGGGTGCAGTCCAATCATACCCGCATGGTCGCTGCCGTCGCCGCCAAGCTGGGCATGAAGTGCCGCCTGGTGCAGGAGGCCTGGGTGCCGCACGAGGATGCGGTCTATGACAGGGTCGGCAATATCCTGATGACCCGCCTGATGGGGGCCGACAGCCGGCTTGTCGACGAGGGTTTCGATATCGGCATCAGGCAGAGCTGGGAAGACGCGATGCAGGAGGTGCGGGACGCGGGCGGCAAGCCCTACGGCATCCCGGCCGGCGCCTCGGTGCACAAGTATGGCGGGCTCGGCTATGTTGGCTTTGCCGAGGAAGTGCGTGCCCAGGAAGCAGCGATGGGGATCAAGTTCGATTACATCGTGGTCTGCGTCGTCACCGGCTCGACCCAGGCCGGCATGATCGTCGGCTTCGCGGCTGACGACCGCGCGGACAAGGTGATCGGCATCGACGCATCCGCGACGCCGGAGCAGACCCGAGAACAGGTGCGCGAGATCGTCGACAATACGGCGGAGCTGGTCGAGCTCGGCCGCAAAGTCCGCGACGACGAGATCGTCATCCTCGAGGACTACGCCTACCCGGCCTACGGCGTGCCGAGCCAGGAGACCAACGAGGCGATCCGCTTTGCCGCCCGGACCGAGGCGATGATCACTGACCCGGTCTATGAGGGTAAATCCATGCAGGGGATGATGGACCTGGTCAAGAAGGGCTATTTCCCGGAAGGCTCGAAGGTGCTCTACGCCCATCTCGGCGGCGCCCCGGCGCTCAACGGCTACAGCTATACCTACCGCAACGGGTAGTCTGAACCTGGCTAGGCCGCCGTTTATGGCGGCCCGGAGACCGGCAGTCTTGCAGCCGGTCTCCGGGTCCTGGTCCAAGGACGATCGAGACGCCTTGATCTTTTAGAGGCGAAGCAGGCGTCGGGCTGTTACTGGCTTTCGTCGAGGATCGTGATCTCGACCGTGTCTCCTGCATTCACCTGCATCAGCGGATTTCCGAGCGGTCCCGAGAAATAGTCGGAATACTGGAAGCCGTAGACTTCGCTGTTGAAGGTTCCGTAGATGGCTGCGCCCCACGGATTGTAGTAGCTGTGGTGGGGCTGCAACCCGCCGAACAACTCCGTCGAGAGGCTGGACCACTCGCCGCTGGTCATCGTGCCGTAAGTCGCCGCGCCGGTTGGATTTTGCGGGGCGGCGGTCGGGCTTCCGACGAAACCTCCGGCGAAACCGACCAGAAAATCGCGCACGACAGTGGAGAAGACGTCGTTCGCACCGTTGCTTTCGACGGTGTCGACGATCTTCGGGGCGTGGATCGGCAGCATCTGCGAGAAAGCCGGGCAGGATTCGTTGTCCACCGTGTAGGACATTACCGCGGTATAGAAGGCCTGGTTCAGGTCCTCCGGTCGCACTTGGGTGGTGTAGCAATAGCTCGGGCCGGTGCTGCCGCCGCAGGCCGCTACTCCGGACATGTCCTCACGCAGCCGGACCCCCGTTATCGCGAAATCGCCCACCTTGTCCGCGCTGCCGAAGATCCAGAGCAGGGACAGGTATTTCCGCTCGCCGCCAAGGGAAATGTAGTAGGCGGTTGCGGAGTAGTCCTGGGTCTGGAACGCCTTGTCGTTGACCGTGCAGACGGAGTTTGCGTTGGTCACGCCCGGCCCGCTGTATGTGTTGTCGATCTTGATCGCGGAGAAATGACCGCCGGATTCGGGCAGTGTGAACCTGTTCGCCAGATAGGAGGCGAAGGACGGATATTCCTTGAGCAGCTTGCTGTCGGGGCTGCCTGCATTCGCGGGGCTGACGGCGCGTATGAAATTGCCGTTCGAATCCTTGTGAATAGCTGCGCCGGCCGGTTCGGTGAGGTTTCCGAGGGCCGTTTTCAGCGCGCTGATCTCGGCCGCGGTGGCGTTGCCGTATTGCGTGCCCCCGACCGTGAGGGCCAGCGGCACCGAGAACAGATTGATATAGGTGAGGTCGTAATCGCCGCCGACTTCGACGAATTGCCATCGCGTGTCGATGTTGCAATCGGTCGGACTGACCGGCGACGGCGCGACGGGATGACCCGAGGAGAGGTCGGCACAGTCCCCGCTGCTGTTACGGTACTGAAGCTTCTTGTCCGAGATGTAGAAGTCGCCGCCGATGGCCGTGCTGGAGACGGTGATCTCCGCATTCTGAATGTCGCTCAACGGAACCGATGTGTAGGCGGAGATCTGCTTCGTGGCCCCCTGGCTGTCGGTATAGCTCATTCCGGTCGAGGTGAAGGTGACGTAGGGAGACGGAATGAGGGTGGCGTTGTTGTTGGTGATTTTCAGCGTATAGGAAACCGCCGGCGTCGTGCTCGCGAGTTGGCGTCCGGCCCGCCCGGATCCGTCATTCGCCGGCTGCAAGAGGCGGGGGGAAGCCATGGCGAGCCGTTGCGTTTCCTCGGATGCGGCGTGCGGTGCCATTTGCGTGACTGCCGTGCGCTCAGGCATTCGTGGTTCGGCGAGTGCAATTTTTGGATGAAGTGAGGAAATGCCTAAGGCGGCGATCAGTAAGGCGGTGCGTGTCGGTACTTTTCTGTGCCATCTCATGATTGGTCCCCTTTCAAGGGAGTTATGAGAGATTGTCGATGCCTTTCGATTCAAAAGGCATTTTTTAGTATGAAATTCGAATCAACTTTTGAAGGAATAAATAGAGGAAAATTTCTGAAAATCAGAAAGAGGCACGGCCGCAGGAACTGGGAAAGCCCGCATCCGGGGCCGATCCGGAACGGCTGGTCGCTTGAGGCGATCCGTCAGGCCCGGCACGACGCGACATTTTCGGGGCGCCCTTGATCGGCTACATGCGGGAGCGGCGGCGGGGTATGCCGCCGCCGAGGATTCTTCAGTTTCCTTGAGGCAAGGGCGCGGGGGACACCGGTCGTCAGGATTCCGGATCGGAGCTGGGACGGCGCCGCCCGGTGCGGTCAGTTCCCGAACAGCTTCTTCAGTCCTTCGCCGACGGTACCGTCGAGTTTCTTGCCGGCATCCTCGAGCGCCTTCTTCGCGCCTTCGGCGTCGGCCGGCATGTTGCCCTGGGTCAGGGCGTCGAGGTTTTGTTTCAGGCCTTCCAGGGTCTTGCCGACACCGAGGTCTCCGGCCGTCTGGCTGGCCGCGGCGGTGAGCGCCGCCATGACTTTTTCGGCGATCTGCTCCGGCGTTGCGCCGCCGCTGTCCTTGCCGATATCGCGGAGCGTGATGTCCGGCAAGGTGCCTTCGATCTCCTGGTCGCCGAGCAGTCCGGTGGAGGCCGCCACGCGTACAATGCCGCCGCGGATCGTCAGCAGCTCGATGACGAGCTTCTGGCCCGCCGCCTCGCTCTCGCCCGGTTCGACCGTTCCGCCGGAACCGTCGCCAGCGCTCTTCTCCACGTTGCTCCGGATGGCGTCGATATTGTTGCCGCCGGGCGCCAGCTCATAGGTTACTTTCGGCCGGTCGACCGAGATTTCCCTGATCACGATCACCGGCTCGGTGACGCTCGCGGTGTCGATCGCGACGCTGATCCCGCCGAGCTCGACCGCGCTGTCGCTCTTGAAGCCGTCCGGATTGCCGACCTTGAGCCCGCTGATCGCGCCGCGCCCGTCGAACGGTTTGATCTCGACCCCGCTGACGCTCACCGGCACCCCGGCGACTTCCGTGCCCTGGCTCTCGATCACGCCCTTAACGATGCCGTCGAGGTTGGAGAGGGCGTAGAAGAAGAACCCGGCGACGGCCAGGACAAGGACGGCGAGACCGCCGCCGAGAATTACCATGAGACGCTTCATCGCTGTGCTCCATCCTTAAAAATAAATTCTAAAATCCAACCTTTTACATCGCCTTAACAAGTCTACCCTATGGTTGGCCGCTGACCCGTCACAATACACTGAATCAGTGCTGAAATGCCGAGAGAAATCCGTACCATAATCATGACCGACGCCGAACTCGCCAGTGCGGTCGATTCCTTCCGCCGCGTCCGCAAGGACCTGCTGCCGCCCGGCACCATTCACGGCATCGAGGCGCAGAAGGATGGCAATGTCCTGATCGCGATCGAGATGAAGTTCGGTCCGAACGTCCGTAATGACAGTTTCATCCTGGAGCATGAATTCGTGGTCGAGGCGCTGGCGCGGTTCTGCATCGAAACAAACATCGTCATCCCGCGCGGCGGGGCCAAGAAGGTGCTGAAGAGCGACAAGGAATGGATCCTTGAGATCCGCCTGAAAGCGAGCGAGATGGCGCAGCACGCGGCCTTTACGGATGCCGAACTGGCGGCCAGCGTGCAGACCGGTATCGCCGCGCACTAGGTGCGGCCGGCCTTGCCCCGTCACGTCAGCTTCATCCGATCCGCCCGGGTTCTGCCTTTCGTCTCTTGCCGCGCGGGTGACGGCGGCGCGACTTCGTCCTCCCAGCCGGGTCCTCCCAGCCGGCGCACCAACTCACAAAATGTTATAGTATTACATTTTCGACGCGGTAAGCTGCGCGCCGGGCCGGGACGAGGTTCCGCCATTCGGCAGACGAGGTGCGCATGTTCAGAGAGAGTGACGGGATCGGCGGTCACGCGGGTGAGTTCGGGGCAAAGGAGACGGCGCGATGACGGAGACCCCGATCCCGGTGACCCTGCTGACGGGGTTTCTCGGCAGCGGCAAATCCACCCTGCTGACCCGGATCCTGCGCGACCCGCGCTTCAGCGACACCGCCGTGGTCGTGAACGAGTTCGGCGAGGTCGGCCTCGACGGCTTTCTGGTCGAGCATTCCGTCGAGCAGACCGTGGAAATGACTTCGGGCTGCCTCTGCTGCACGATCCGGGGCGATGTCCGGGAAACCCTGATGAGCCTGCACCGGCGCCGGCAGGAGGGCCGGATCCCGGCCTTCGAGCGCCTGATCATCGAGACCACGGGGCTCGCCGACCCGGCGCCGGTGATTCACACCCTGATCAGCGAGCCGCGGCTGGCCCGGCGTTACATGCTCGGCGGCATCGTCACCACGGTCGACATCACGACGGCGGAGATGACGCTGGAGAACTTCGAGGAAGGCGTGAAACAGATCGCCGTCGCGGACCGGATCGTGCTGACCAAGACCGACATGGCGAAGGATCCGGCCTCCCGATCGGACCTCGCCGCGCTGCAGGACTGGATCGCGCGGCTCAATCCGGGCGCTCCGGTTCTCGACCGGCACGCGCCGGGTTTCGACCTCCGCCGGCTCTTCGACACCTCGCTCTACGACCCCCGGACCAAGAGCATGGACGTGCAGAAATGGCTGAACGAGGAGGCCTATGCCGCCGGGGAAGGGGCGCCGGGCGCTGCGCACGACCACGAACACCATCACCACGATCATGGGCATCACCACCATGGTCACGACCATCACCACGATCATGGGCATCACCACCATGGCCACGACCATCACCACGATCATGACCATCAGCACGACATCAACCGGCACGGCGCCGATATCGAGGCCTTCAGCCTCGTGCTCGACGAGCCGATCAGCAGTGCCGCCTTCACGCTCGGGCTCGATCTTCTGCTCTCCCGCAAGGGCGCGGATATCCTCCGGGTGAAAGGCATCCTCAATATCCGCGAGCGTCCGGGCACGCCGGTCGTCATCCACGGCGTCCAGCACATCTTCCACGACGCGGTCCAGCTCGACGCCTGGCCCGGCGACGACCGTCGCAGCCGGATCGTCTTCATCACCCGCGGCCTTTCGCGGGACACGGTCGCGACCTTCTTCGACGCGCTGCAGAGCCTGACCCCCGGGACGGACCGGGCGGAGGCGGGACAGGCGGAGGCCGGACAGGCGGAGGCGGGCCGGGCGGGAACGGAGTAGCGCCGCCGTTCCTGCGATTTTATGCGGGACAGGCCCGGCCCGTTTCTGCTGGAATGAGGATCCTTCCTTGCTCGGCCGGTCCCGTGACGCCCGGCCCGGCGCCTTCCAGAGACCGAGCGGCCCCATGACCAAGCATCTCTCCGACGACACCATCCAGGAATACCGGACCAAGGGCGCGACCGTGCTCCGCGGCGTCTTTTCCGACTGGATCGGCACCCTCGCCGACGGCATCGCCTACAACATGGAGCATCCGGCGCCGAACGTGCGGAACTACCAGTCCGAGGACGGCGGGCGTTTCTTCGTCGATTACTGCAACTGGGACCGGGTGAAGGAGTACAAGGACTTCATCTTCAACTCGGACGCCGCCGAGATCGGCGCCGAGCTGATGGGCAGCACATCGGTCCGGCTCTTCCACGAGCATGTGCTGGTGAAGACCCCGAAGACCGGCATCCCGACGCCCTGGCACCAGGACCTGCCCTATTACTGCCTCGACGCCACCCAGACCGTCAGCATCTGGATCCCGCTCGACGAGGTGCCGCGCGACCGCACGCTGGAATTCATCGCCGGCTCCCATCTCTGGGGCAAGCATTACCGCCCGCAGCGCTTCGACGGCACCGCGCTCAACGAGAATGACGGGCTGGAGGAGCTGCCGGATATCGACGGCCACCGCGAGGACTACGACATCGTCGCCTGGGAGCTCTCCCCCGGCGACGCGCTCGCCTTCGACTACCGCACCGTGCACGGCGCCCCGGCGAACCTCAGCGCGACGGCCCAGCGCCGCGCCTTCTCGCTCCGCCTCGTCGGCGAGGACGCGACCTTCGCCCGGCGCGAGGGCATCGTCACCTCGCCGCCCTTCCCGGAGGTGACCCTGAAGCACGGCGAACCGCTCAGCGGGCCGGAATTTCCGGTGTTGATTTAGGGGGGGCGGGCCTAGCTCTACCAAATTGTCGTCATCCCGGACCCCGATCCGGGACCGAGGGGATGGCGGTCTTCGTTCTATGGTCCTCTGGGTCCCGGCTCTCCGGCCAGGATGACGGATAAGGGGAGGCGTTTGTGCCTCTCCTTCATCGAGGGTAGGATAAAGTAAGATCATTTCCGGGAGGCACATCCCATGATCAAGAAAAGCATCACCGTCACGGAAGCGCAGGAGGCCTGGATCCAGTCCCAGCTCGCGACCGGCCAGTACGCCTCCGACAGCGAGGTGGTGCGCGAGGCGCTGCGCGAGAAACAGGCGCGGGCCGCCGAGATCGAGCGTATCCGCGCCGCCCTTATCGCCGGCGAGGAAAGCGGCGAGTCTCCGCGAGGCATGGCGGAGATCCGCGCCTCGGTGCAGGCCGACCTGAAACGGGATGGCCGGCTTTAGTCTCAGCCGCCGCGCCGACGAGGATGTCGCGCGGCTCTATCGCTACGGCATCGAGACATTCGGGCTCACCCAGGCGGATCGCTATTTCGATGGGCTTTGGGACCATTTCCGCCGGATCGCCGCAGCGCCCGAGCTGTATCAGGCGGTGGACCATGTCAGGCCCGGATACCGGCGCAGCGTCTATGGTGCGCACGCGATCTACTATCGGGTGGTGGAAGGCGGAGTCCGGGTTGAGCGTGTGCTCGGGCGCGAGGATCCGTCCGTACTGGTCTGAGGGGAGAGGGTGAGTGAAGTCGCAAGTCCCCTTATTCGTGACGGCTCCTTATGAATTGAGCCGGGGGTCCTCTTGGTCCCTCGACCGTGAACCCCGCCGGGTTTTTACCGAGTCATGCCTTCGGGCGATGAATTTTAGAAAATTTATACAACCATAAAGCGTTGACGTGCCTGTTTGAGCCGATCACCATGGAACTCCATACTGCAAACAGGAGACAAGAAAATGTCTGTGAATATTGATCTTCAAAGAAGCGGAAATAATCTGAATATCATGGTCGGTGCGAAATCCGAAACCGCACCGGCAATATTACTGTGGATTCTGGTAAAGCAGGACGACTCGGAACGTTTCTTCTATCCGCAGAATTTCTCTGTCGGAGGGGCCTATGTCTATCCGGGGCTCATGCAAAGCAAGCTGAATATCGGAATCGGCGACGGTAAGGTCGAAGTTATCGTATATGCCGTCAGCACGAACGATATCGTTTCGGCCTCGGCCTGAGAGGCACAAGAACTCAATCAAAAAATGAGGTGGACGCAGCGGGATCTTTGCTGCGTTCACTTCGATCCGTTTGGACGGTGTTACCTGCGTCGGGCTGCGCGTGCACCATCCCGGCAGGCCCGGTCTCGAAGACCGGGAGCACGGCACATAGGGTTCGCTCCCGATCGCTCCGGATCAAGCCCCGCGTTTTCTGATTTCCGCCCGCGTCGCGCTCAGCTCAGTGTCGCCAGCAGCCCCGCCATCAGCTTGCCGCGCTCGGCGAGGCTCTCGATCTCGATATGCTCGTTCAGCGTATGCAGGCCGGCGCCGCGCGGGCCGAGGCTATCGAGGGTCGGGATGCCCATCGCCCCGGTGAAATTGCCGTCCGAGCCGCCGCCCGCCATATGGGCCGTGATCTCGAAGCCCAGATCCGTAGCGAGGCTTTTCGCATGCTCGAACAAAGCCTTGTCGGCCGCGCTCGGCTCCCAGACCGGCCGCGTGACGCCGCGCGCGACATGGAAGCCGACATCACCGTCCGGATTGTTCAGCGCCAGCATCTTCTCGACGCCCGCATCCAGATCCGCCTGCCGTTTCGCCATGGAGAGCGCCTCGGCCGAGCAGCCGGAGGGCACGCAATTGACGTGACGCTGGTCGGACACCACGCAGCCGACCGAGAAGGTGCAGCTGTCGGTACTCATCTCCTCGATCTCGAGGATGCGCCGGGCCATTTCCCGGACCGCCGAGCGCCCGAGCCGCGGGTCGACGCCCGCATGGATCGGGGTGCCGATGGTCCGGAGGTTGAAGCGCGCGATGGCATAGCGGCCCCAGACCACGCCGCCGTCGGGGCGGGCCGGCTCGGGGACGAGGACGTATTTCTGGCCCCGCGCCGTCGCCTCGATCAGCTCCCGTGTCGCGGGCGTGCCGATCTCCTCGTCCGGCGTGAAGAGCACGGTGACGGGCAGCTTCGTTGCGATGCTCGCCGCGGCCAGTCGGCGGATCGCCTCGAGCGCGAGGTAGTTGCCGCCCTTCATGTCCTGGATGCCGGGCCCCCAGCATGTCCCGCCCTCGCGCCGGAAGGGGAGCTTCGCGAGCGTGCCGACGGGATGCACCGTGTCCATGTGCCCCGCGATCAGGATGCCCGGCTCGCCCGCTTTTCCATGCGGGAAGGTCGCGCGCACCGAGCCGCCGAGGCCCATGCGCCCCGGAATCCGCTCGATCGCCGCGCCCATCGCCGCGAGGTCGTAGCTTGCAAGGTCGATCATCCGGTCGACCGCGGCGGCATCATGGGTCGGGCTCTCGCATTCGATCCACGGGCGGAGACCGGCGCACATGGCGTCGGAATCGAAGGGCAGGGCGTTGAAGTCCATGGGGGCTCCGTGGGTTGGGAAAGGAGGGATGGGGTATTGACGTGCAGGTTACAGAGGCGCGAGACACACTTCGGAGAGGTCTCGGGACCAATTGATATCGTAATCCTGAAAAGTCACCGTTCGCAGGTGTTCTTTACAGATGCGTACGCCCGGGACTCGATTTTGACCGCGAAATCGACTCCGAAATACAGGATTCCCACGAGAAACAGCGGGAGGAGGGTGAGCCCCATTGAGCGGCTCCAGCTCGTTCCGCCGATGAAATACAGGGGGAGTAGCAAGACCGCAGTAACGACGGCCCATAGCGGCGCTACCGCAAATGCGTAGATGCTGACGACCTCGCTCAGGAAGAGGAAATGCTGCCCGACAGGGATCCAGCAGGTGGTCATCGGATCGATCAGCGCGCGCACCGTGGAGGACCATTGCAGAAGGATCAGCGAAATGGGGATGCCGATCCCGATTATGATCGCGGCGACCGTGAGCACGCGGCGCGCGATGATCCGTCCACGAGTCGAACCAGCCAATCTCTGCTCCCTTGTGCGTCCGGATGGCTTCAGAATGTGGATTGTTAAGCGGGCACAGTCCTTATGTCTCGATTCTGATGTGGATTCTCGGATCGTGCAGCACGCATGGGAGCTGAGATCAGTCGTGTTTCCCTTTAATCGCAATGATGCGGGGTGCTTTCTCAGTCAATCAAGTCTCATGTCCCCGAGATAGCAATCAAGTCTCATGTCCCCGAGATAGCCATGTCCCCGCGATAGCCGCCGTCATCCCGGACGTGATCCGGGATCCACTGCCGCCGCCGCTGTCTTGCTGAAATCTTCATCGGAAATATTCGGTCAGAGCACGGCCGGGATAAGTCCGGCCTCGCCGTTTCTCGGAGAGTGCGCTTCCAAAATCTCGTGTCTAGACTGCAGACACATGATCCATGGGGATTGGGGCATCTATGGCCATTACGAAATACGCGAAGGCGCAGTTGGTGAGCGGTGAAAACATCATGGCGGCGGCGAGAATTCACTGGATTGTTTTCTTGAGGCCGTTGCCGTTCCTCGCCTTCGGGAGTCTGTTTGTCTTGGCCTCGATCGGCATCAAAGCTGCTCCTGATCCCGACAAGGTAGACCCCGGCGCCATACTCGGCTTCGCGGGTGGTGCCATGATCCTGGTCGCCCTGTTCGTCGGCATATCCTCCTTCATTGCCTGGGCCTGTACGGAACTTGTTTTGACCAACCGCCGCGTGATCGCGAAATTCGGATTCATTCGGCGCAAGGCAGTCGAGATGGATATGCGGCGGGTCGAGGGCATCAATCTCGACCAAAGCATCCTCGGGCGTATCCTCGACTATGGATCCATCGAGGTTCGCGGGACCGGAGGCGGCATCTCGCCGATCCCGGGCATTGCATCGCCGGGAAGGTTCAAGAAAGTCCTGGATCAAAGAGTTTCCGAGGTCGTCGACGGGGCGGTAATGTCCACGAGCGACTGAGGAGAGGAAAAAAGGAGGGCACGTTACCCAATTTTAGGATCGCAACTCGTCTCCCTGGGGCGGATTAGGAATTAAGTCGTGTGTCCTCTTAATTCAAGAGAAAGAAGAGAGCGGGATACTCAGGTCGCGGACCGCAATCCGCCCTCCCGGACGTGATCCGGGATCCATATCACCACTGTCACCGCTCTATGAAAAGTCGGATCCCGGTGCTTCGGCGGGGATGACGGTCGAGGAGGGGAATGAGGAGATCGAGCTATGCGCGTCCCAATTTAGTCAGGACCATGTGGGTACGGAGTTAACAGGCGAATTGAGTCGCGTGTCCCCGCCTTACCCGGATTAGGTCGTGTTTCCCTTTGTTTTTGTCCTCCTGATTCCGCGCCGCTCCGGCCACGGCGGTCTTAAGATTTTTTGCTTTCGAACTTGGCAAAGTCGAAAGCGGTCACGCCGCCCGCAGCGGTCATATGGTGTGTGCCGCTCAAGCCCGGGAGATACTTGGGCTCAATGCGGCAGATTACCGTTTCTTCGAATTCATCTTCGTTGAGCACGTCTATGCGTGCGACTCCCATGCTTTCGCCATAGGTATCGAAACCCTGCACCTGAAAAACGCGATAAAGGGTATCGTCCTGCATGATGAGACCGCCATTTCGAGCGCGACGGCTATCGAAAATAACGGGGTTTTGGGAGTGTGGGATCCACGATTCACTCTCGGGCGAGTCGGCATGGAAAATGTGCAACTCGGAATCATGGTCGCCTATTTCCGCGCTGTCGATGTTGGTAAGCATCCACCATTTGCCATTATTCTCAAACAGCAGAGTATCGGCAGCGCTTACGCCTGACATTAGTGTCTTGTGGAACTGCCACCCGGTGGGAAAATCGGTCGCGCGGTAAAGCCGGATTTCGTTTTTCTCGTGGGTTTCAGGGCACATCAACAGATCCAAGCCGTAACTGAAAATATACGGGTACGAGAGGTGGAAATCCTCTTCCAAGGCAACTCCCAATGAAGAGTGTGCCTTCGGTTCCAATTGGTAGGCGGAAATTACCCCCTTGCCTTTTCGGAAGTCAAAATCCTCGACAAAACAGAAATGCCTTCCACCCCGTTCGACGACAAATGGGTCAGCGAGGAAATGCCCGGCAGGATTATCGATAACGGTGGCCTTTCGCATCACGGTAGCATTCCAGCTTCCCGAAAACTGAAAGGCTACGCTCCATCTCTGGGAGTATCCGCGAGCTTTTCTCAGAGCTTTCGCGGCTATGTGCCCGAGAGTTTTGAATGTATACTGGAAAGAACTGAGGGTATCGGGCGTCTTGTAAAGTGGGTAACAAAACGGAGTTTTCTCCTCCGAGCCCGAAAGGCGTCCGCTTTTTGCAGTTTTCTCGAGTATGTTATTTAAGAATATGTTCGATTTTTTAAAAATTCGCGCCTTATTCAGTGTGTATGTCTGTGCAGTATTTATATTTCCTCTAAAGATCACGTCTCCCCCGTCGAGCTCGTCAGACAATTTCTGAATGACGAAACCTGTTGAAGGACTTCTTTGGAGTACCTCCCAGAAACCAGGTGGCGTCCCGCGAAATGTTCTATTGTCTCCGTGATGAAATGACAGAATGCCGAATGGACAAATATCAAGTATCGTACCAGAAAGTATTCCACTTCCGCCACGAACCAAAACGTCCGGTTCGCAGATTTTGATTTTTTCAATGTCGTCATCGTTGTACCGATACGTCAGCCCGTTCGGCGAAATGTCGGGAGAAACATAGATTTTTTCGATATCAAACGCTGAGATCGGAATTTTAGCCTGAGAGTCTGAAATAATAGAATAAATTCTATTATTCCGAAGTATTCCGGACGCCGTTTTGAGTGCGTGGAATTCGATCAACTCGATCAATTTAAATATCGATTTTTCGATCGTGACTTTTAATCCTCGCTTTGAAAATGTGGACATCAATCGATTAAGGGGGGATTGTTTTTCTGATCGAAAGGATTTTTGAATTATCAAGAGATTGATGGAATATAATTCAGATAGCGTGCTTCTCTTTATTAGATCGGATATCATCCATTCCTGATCTATGTCGTCTATAATCAGGCCAACGCGAAGCTTTTTCATTGTCTCCTCAAGTTTATATCAAGTGTGGGGCGCCGCATTGTCGCGTTATGCTTTACGTTGCTTGCTTGCGGTGACTGTGTAACCCAATGTAATGCGGGGGCGTCCACTGCCGAACATCCAATCAAGGAAATAACCGAGATTGTTCAATATAGGAAACAGGATGCGTCCAGCAGGGTTGAGGCGGAAGAAGTGAAAAATCACGCAGAAAAACCCGCCGTTCGATACGATTTTGAGATCGGCAAAATCCTTGAAAACGATCCTGAGGCCGGCTTCCGTGAACCGGAAAAAGTCCTTTTCATCGTGAATTTCAAAGACAAACGGAACGGTGAATAAGATTCTCCCTCCTGGCTTGAGGACGCGGTGCACTTCTTTCACCAGCAATTCCGGATGCGGCGTGTGTTCAAGTGTCTCTATGCACACGGCGTTCGAGAACACGCCATCTGCGAAGGTCATAGCCTCGGCATCGCAAATCACATCTGGCTCGGCACCGGCATCTCTATTCAGGGTGGTGCTGTTCCTGAAATAACGCCAACGCTTGCCGCTGCCGACCTCAAGAACGGATCCCTCCGGAGCGAACGATTTGACCGCTTGCTCGATGAAATGACGCCTTAGATATTTCGTTTTGACCAAGAGTAACCTGACGGCCGGAGCGGCTCATGATGTTTTGTGAGCGAGAGAGTGATTTGCTCAAGGATCATTTGAACATTCGACGGTGACGGTCAACCTCCGCGTGGATTCGATCTCGATGCTGTCGGTCAGGGCGCAGAAAATCGTCCGGCAACTTAAGAGGCAAAGAGTTAGGGGATGAGAATTAGAGGAATGGACGATCAAAACGGAGAGTCGCAACCCGTCATCCCGGACCTGATCCGGGATCCATACTTCAGCAGCCTTAGCCTATGAAAAGCCGTATCCCGGCTCTCCGGCCGGTATGACGACCGTGTGGGGGAGGGCCGCCGGGCGCAGCACTACCCCCGCCGCCGTCTCCGCCGTCCGCCGCCTTCTCCGTCCCCGCCCGTAAGGCTCCGCGGCTCTGGCAGCTTCACCGCCGCGCGCAGCCTTGCATACGGATCCGTCTTGTGCGGCAGCGCCATGGCGCCGACGAAATGTTCCTGGAAGCGCGGCTCGACGGCGGTTTCCACCTTCTCGATGGTGCGCACCACCCATTCGATCTCGCGCCGGGCCTGGCCGTTCAGCAGCGCGATGCGGGCGCCGGTGCCGGCGGCGTTGCCGACCGAGGTGACGTTGGCGAGATCGCAGTCCGGGATCATGCCGAGGACCATGGCGTATTTCGGGTCGATATGGCTGCCGAAGGCGCCGGCGAGGACCACGCGGTCGACCGCGTCGACGCCGCGGCGGTCCATCAGCAGGCGGGCGCCGGCATAGAGCGCGGCCTTGGCGAGCTGGATCGAGCGCACGTCGGTCTGGGTCACCGAGACGGTCTCGGAGAGCCGGTAGGAGAAGGTGCGGCCGTCGGCGAAGATGCGGTCGGACTTCTCTGCGAGGCTGCGGTCGATCACGCCGTCGGTGGTGATCATGCCGGCGAGGAACATCTCGCCGATCGCCTCGATGATGCCGGAGCCGCAGATCCCGCTGATGCCGCCGATCTCCTCGGCAGACTCCTCGAAGCCCTCCTCGTCGGACCAGCGGTCGGAACCGATGATCTGGAAACTGGGCTCCAGGGTGGCGGGATCGATCCGCACGCGCTCGATGGCGCCGGGGGCGGCGCGCTGGCCGCTGGAGATCTGCGCCCCCTCGAAGGCCGGGCCCGTCGGGCTGGAGCAGGCCAGCAGATGGTCGCGGTTGCCGAGCACGATCTCGGCATTGGTGCCGACATCGACGATCAGGGTGATCTCGTCGTTCTTGTAGGGCGTCTCGGAGAGCACCACGGCGGCGGTGTCGGCGCCGACATGGCCGGCGATGCAGGGCAGGGCATAGACCCGCGCGCCCGGATGGAGATAGAGGTCGAGCTCGGCCGCGGTCAGCTCGACGGCGGTGTCGACGGTCAGCGCAAAGGGCGCGCCGCCGAGCTCCGTCGGATCGATGCCGAGCATCAGGTGATGCATCACCGGGTTGCCGACGAAGACCAGGTCGACGATCTCGTCCGAGCCGGCGCCGATCTCGGCCGCGGTCTGGGTCGCGAGGTAATTCACCGCCTCGCGCACCACGCGGGTCATCTCCTCCTCGCCGCCGGGATTCATCATCACGTAGGAGACCCGGCTCATCAGGTCCTCGCCGAAGCGGATCTGCGGGTTCATCGTCCCGGCGGAGGAGAGCACCTTGCCGGTCGCGAGGTCGCAGAGATGGCCGGACATGGTGGTCGAGCCGATATCCACGGCAAGGCCGTAGATCCGCTCGCGGAAGCCGGGCCAGACGCCGACCACCCTATTGCCCTCGCGGAGTGCGACGGTGACTTTCCACGCGCCCTCGCGCAGCGCCTTCTGCAGCGTGGTGAGGACGGCGTAGTCGCAGGAGATGTCGTCGGCGATGCCCCAGTTCGGCCATTGCTCGCGCAGGCACTCGCAGAGCCGGCGGAAATCGCTCGACTGGTCGTGCAGGTCCGGCTCGCGGACCTCGACATAATGCAGGTGGGTGACCGGGCGGATTTCGATGTCCCGGACCTCGGCGCGCTTGCGCACCACCTGGCGGTGCACCTGGCTTTCCGGCGGGATGTCGATGACGCAATGGGCCAGCACCTGGGCGTTGCAGCCGAGCCGGCGGCCGGGCTTCAGCCCGCGCTTGTCGGCATAGCGCAGCTCGGATTTGGTCGCCGGGCTGATCGCCTCGGCGCGCGAGGTGATCTGGAACTTGGCGAACTCGCCCTCGGAGAGCTGGATCTGGCAGCGCCCGCACATCGAGCGGCCGCCACAGACGGAATCGAGATCGACCCCGAGCGCGCGGGCCGCGTCCAGCACGGTGGTGCCAGGCGGCACGAAGCCGCGCCGCCCCGAGGGCGTGAAGACGACATAGACGTCTTCGGGAACGTCTGTGGAAGTGTCGCTGGCGGAACCGGCTTCTGACATGGACGCTCTTTTGTCTATCAGGCCCGGCGGCGCCGCCGCTCGCGGCCGCCGCGCGCGCCGACAACCTCGCCCTCAGCCGGCGCTTCGCGGAAGCGGGAAATCCAGCGGCGGCATTCCGGGTCGCGGCCCATCATCACGTCCGCACCCATCACCGCGCCCATCTCCTCGGCGTGCAGCGGGTTCATGATCGCGGAGGTCATGCCGGCATGGATCGCCATGGAGAGGAAGGCGGCGTTCATGCCGTGCCGGTTCGGCAGGCCGAAGGAGATGTTGGAGGCGCCGCAGGTGGTGTTCACCTTGAGCTCGTTGCGCAGCCGTCCGATCAGGTCGAAGGCGGAACGTCCGGCGAGGTTGATCGCGCCGACCGGCATGACCAGCGGGTCGACCACGATATCCTCGCGCGGGATGCCGTAATCGGCGGCGCGCTCGACGATCTTCTTGGCGACCTCGTAGCGGACGTTCGGGTCTTCCGAGATCCCGGTCTCGTCGTTGGAGATCGCGACCACGGCGGCGCCGTATTTCTTCACCAGCGGCAGCACGACCTCGAGCCGCTCCTCCTCGCCGGTCACCGAGTTCACCAGCGCCTTGCCCTGGTAGACCGCGAGCCCGGCCTCGAGCGCCTCGACGATGGAGCTGTCGATGGAGAGCGGCACGTCGGTCAGCGACTGCACCAGCTTGATGGACTCGGCGAGGATCGCCGGCTCGTCGGCCAGCGGGATGCCCGCATTGACGTCCAGCATGGTGGCGCCGGCCTCGACCTGGGCGATCGCGTCCGCCTCGACGCGGCTATAGTCGCCCGCCGCCATCTCGGCCGCGAGCAGCTTGCGGCCGGTCGGGTTGATGCGCTCGCCGATGACGCAGAAGGGGCGCTCGAAACCGATGACGATTTCCTTGGTCGCCGAGCTGATGACGGTGTCGGTCATTCCGCTTTGTCTCCCTTGAAGAGCCCGAGCAGATCGCTCAGGAGGCCGCGGCTGCGGCCAAAGGGGCGGTTTCGAACCCGCCCTTGCTGTTGAGCGCGAACTCGTCGGCGCGCACCTGGTCGATCCAGGCCACGGTCTTGGCGAGGCCGCCGAAGGGGTAGAAATGGAGGTGCCTGATCAGGCAGTCCGGATCGGCCTCTATGCCGTCCGCGAGCCCGACCAGCAGCCGGTCCGGCGCCTGCACGGTGAGCAGCCGCGCGATGTTCCGCGTCTGCCGCGTCAGCACCCGCATGGAGGGGCCGATGCCGGAGACCTGGGCGAATTTCAGCAGGGTCTTCAGGGTCGCGAGGCCCGGCACGCCGATATGGATCGGCAGCGCGTTGCCCGCCTCGCGGATCGCCTTTTCCCATTTCAGGATGGCGCCCGCGTCGAAGCAGAACTGGGTCTCGATATAGCATTCGATGCCGGTTTCCCGGGCCCAGTCGTTTTTGGCTTTGAGCGCGGCGGCGAGGCCGCTCTCGGAGATGTCGGGCGAGCCTTCCGGATGGCCGGCGACGCCGACCTTGACGATGCCGGCGGCTTCGAGGCGGCCGCTCTTCAGCACGTCCATGGTCTCGGCAAAGGCGCCGGCCGGCCTGTCGACGCCGCCGCCGATCACCAGCACTTCCGTGACCGCGGCCTCGGAGACCAGACCGTCGAGATAGCGCGCGAGCTCGTCCTCGCCCTCAAGGCTGCGGGCGGCGATATGCGGCACCGGCTCCATGCCCTCGGCGCGCAGCCGTTTCGCGACGGCGATGGTGTCGGCGAGGTCGGTTCCGGGAAGCTGGGTGACGTTGACGGTCGTGCCCGCGGGAAGCAGCGCGCCGAAATGCTCGACCTTCGCGGCCGATCCGGGCGTGGTCTCGACAGAGAAACCCTGCATCAGGGCCTGGATATCCGGCATGCCAGCGGCCATCGCGCTCTCCCCAAATCCGCTCCGCGCCGTCTCGCGCGGTTCTCCGGATGTAAGGCGAGACGCGGCATTCCGATGGCTGGCGCGCGTCACAACTTCTCCCAATTGCGACACCTGTCACGAATCCGCCATCCCCGCAGCGTTCCCGTGACGTTTCCGCGCCGTCGCCGTACGTGGCTCACGGCCGCATTGCCAGCGGCGTCCAGTATGGGGATCATCCATGGCGAGGCTTCACCGAAATGTCGGACATCCAGTCGATGAGTGTCTTTCCGGTCAAACTGTTGGTACGGGCGAAGATGGACAGCGGCCTGCCGCTCGGCATCGCCGCGCTGCTGGGGCTGCTCGCCGCCAATTCGCCCTTCGCCGACAGCTACCGGGCCTTCCTCACCCTGCCGGTCGTGATCACGGTCGGCTCGGCGGAGATCGGCCACGACCTCCGCTTCTGGATCAATGACGGGCTGATGACCGTCTTCTTCTTCCTGATCGGCCTGGAGGTGAAGCGCGCCTATGCCCACGGCACGCTCGCCCACAGGGAGCAGGCGGCGCTGCCGGTGCTGGCGGCGCTCGGCGGGGTGATCGTGCCAGCGGCGATCTTCCTCGCCGTCAATACCGCGGCGCTCAACGGCGAGGCGCCGCTGGTGCTCCGCGGCTGGGCGGTGCCGACCGCGACCGACATCGCCTTCGCGCTCGCCATTCTCGGCCTGTTCCGCAGCCGGACCGCCTCGGCGCTGAAGCTTTTCCTGATGACGCTCGCCATCGCCGACGACCTGATCGCCGTGCTGATCGTCGCCTTCTTCTATACCGGCACCATGGAACTCGGGCCGTTCGCCGCGATCCTGGTGGGGATCGGTGTCCTCGGACTGCTCCACCGGTTCCGGATCTCGGCCGCCGTTCCGTACATCCTGACCGGCGCGGTGCTCTGGGGCGCGCTGCTGGCGGCGGGCGTGCATCCGACCGTCGCCGGCGTCATGACCGCGCTCGCCATTCCCTCCGATCCGCACAGGCACCGGCGCCGGGCGCTGCTGACGCGGATGTACGAGGCGGTGCACGACAATGTCACCTTCTTCGTGCTGCCGCTCTTCGCCTTCGCCAATGCGGGACTGCCGCTCGCCGCCTTCGCCGACGGCGCGCTCTGGAACAGTGTCTCTCTCGGGGTCTTTCTGGGGCTCGTGATTGGCAAGCCGCTCGGCGTCTTCTCCGCCGCTCTGCTGGCTCTGAGGAGCGGCCTCGCGGTGCTGCCGGAGCATGTGACGCGGCATCAGCTTTTCGCCTGCTCCCTGCTCGCCGGGATCGGTTTCACCATGAGCCTCTTCATCGGCGGCTTGGCCTTCGGAACCGGGCCGCTCGAGACCGCCTCGCGCGGTGCCGTCTTCGCCGGCTCGCTGGTCTCCGCGCTGCTGGGTTATCTCATGCTGAGGCGGGTCCTGCCGAAGCCCGTTATCGTCGGCAGGCAGACCCCTTCCGCGGAGTAGGCGGGTAAATTTACCGGACTCAGTCCTGGGCCAGGAACTGACCCTCGCCACGCGCGACCGCGATGCGCTGATCGAGGGCTGGCAGCGAGGCGGCGAAGCGCTTCATGTCCGCGCCCTTCAGCTTCTCGCCGGCCGGAAGCTTCACGCTCATCGGGTTGCGCTGTTTGCCGTTCTCGTGGACTTCGTAATGCAGATGCGGGCCGGTGGAGCGGCCGGTCGTGCCGATATAGCCGATCGTCTCGCCCTGCTTCACCCGGTCGCCGCGCTTCAGGCCGCGCTTGTAGCCGGACATGTGGGCATAGGCCGTCTTGTAGGTGCTGTTATGGCGGATGCGGATATATTTGCCGTAGGCGCCGTTGCGGCCGATGAAATCGATCACGCCGTCGCCGGCCGCCATGATCGGCGTGCCGGTCGGCGCCGCGAAATCGACCCCGCGATGCATCTTTGTATAGCCGAGGATCGGGTGCTTGCGCTTGCCGTAGCCGGAGGAGAGCCGGGCGCCGTTGACCGGCGTGCGCATCAGCGTCTTGCGCACCGATTGGCCCTTCTCGTTGAAATAGTCGGTGACACCGCTCTTGGGCGTATATTGATAATAGGCGAGATGCTTGCCGGAGAGCGTCATCGCGGCATAGCTGATTTCGCCGACCCGCACGACCGTTCCCTCCTCCGTCGCATGCTCGTCATAGAGCACCTCGAAGCGGTCGCCGGTCTGGATGTCGCGCTGGAAGTCGACGTCGAAGCTGAAGATCCGGATCATGTCGTGCAGGACGGAAGCTGGAATGCCGGCCTCGACCGCGGCCTCGTAGAGGCTGGTGCGGATCGTGCCCGCGCCGAACCCGTCGGCCCGCTTCAGGGCCTTTTCCTTCACCTCGGCCTGATAGGCGCCTTCGTCGGTGAAGCGGACCTGGATGCTGCGCGCCGGATCTGCCTTGAAGGAGAGCGAGACGAGGCTCGGAGCGGCTTCCTTCTTTTCGCCGTTCTTCAGCGAAAGCTCGAACAGCTGGCCGATCTGCATGCGGCGCGGGTCGTAGACTTCGGTCAGGGCGGAGATCGCCGCATGGGCCTCGCGCCGGTTGATATCGTTGCGGGTCAGCAGCTTCATCAGCGTGTCGCCGCGTTCGACAGTCACCGCGCGCGTCTGTACGGCCGCCGGAGCGTCGTCCGGAGCGGCAATGGCAAAGGCATTGGCCTCGCCGATCAGCGCCGGGACCGCATTGGAGGCATCGGCCGTGGTCGGGTCGAAATCCGGCCCGCCGAGCGTGCCGAGAAGCGCCGACCCGCCGATGCCGGCGAGGAGGACTGAGCCGAGAACGCCGGCGAGAAGTGCCGAACGTGAGCGAACCCGGTGATTCATGAAAGCGACCCCAAAATACGCGACTTTTGCCGGGATTCTGTTGTGAAACGATTGCGAAGTCAAGGTTAAGCGTAATTGAATCAGCGGCGTGGCGGTGCAAACTTAAAGCGTAAAATTAAATTGCAGGTAGAGTTTCGGCTGCTCCGTTTCCCGCGCCAAATGATGTGCGCGAGGTCGTTCTTTATTCTTGTAAGGCAGGAAATTGCAAGACGACGCAGAGGCCGCCGAGCTCGCCCGCCCGCTCGGCGCTCAGTCCGATCGCGAGATGACGGGATATCTCGGAAACGATCGACAGCCCGAGACCGGCGCCGTCGCGTCCGGTCCGGCCGAGCCGGTCGAACTTGCCGGCGGCCTCCGCGAAGCGTGCGGGATCGAGCCCGCTGCCATTGTCCGAGACCGTCAAACGGGTTTCGGGACCGGCCGAAATCTCGACCGCGACCCGCCCGGGCGTGCCGCAATATTTGATCGCGTTCTCCACCAGATTGCGCAGGACGATGGCAAGCAGGTCGGGATCGGTCCGAACTGGAACGGCAGACGGGGCTTCCAGCACGACCTCGACGTTCCGGGCATCCGCTTGCGGCACCGCGGCGGCGATGACCTCTTCGGCAGCCCGTCGCAGATCCGCATCCTTGAGCCTGTCGGGATGTCCGTCGAGCGATTGCGACCGGCTGAGGTCGAGCAGTTGGGTGATCGTATGTCCAGACCGTTCGGCAGCCATCAAGATAAAGCCGAGTCTGTCGGCGGCCTGGGCGGGAAGGTCCTTGGTCTCGATCGCCTCGATCTGCGCACGTATGGCGGCAATCGGCGTGCGCAGTTCATGGGCCGCGTTGGCGACAAAATCCCTTTCGCGCTCGATCGCGATGCGGAGGCGGTTCATGAACCCGTTTATGGCACCGGCGACCGGTTTCAGTTCTTGCGGGGCGTTCTCCTCGTCGAGAGGGGAGAGATTGTCTCCGCTGCGCTGCCGGACTTCCGTTGCGAACTGGTCGAGGGGGCGCAGACCGTTCCGCACGCTGCATATGACGGCGATTGCGACGATCGCCGTGGTGAAAAAGAAGACGAGCACCGAGGTTCCGGCGACCTGAAGCGTGGAGCTCACGGGTTCCTGCGCATCCACGCCGATAGTGACGCGGGTGCCGCTTGTGGCATCGGTGAAGCTCTGCAGGTCCCAGAGCGTTCCCTCGACCTTGAACATCCCGCGCTCCGGAATGCTCTGCACCTCTTCGGCGGAAATCGGGATCGAGCTGTAGAGCGCACGGCCGGCACGGGTTATGACGACGATGTAGTCATCCGTCTCGCCGAGAGCTGCGAGCACCTCCGGTGTGGGAGAGGTGAAGGATATGTCTTTCTGTGTCGATGCGAAGGAAAGCATCAGTTCGCCCGAATGACCGAGGCGCGCTTCGAATGCCTCGCGATATTCCAGATAGCCGGCGGTGACCGCGGCCACGAAGCTCACGAACCATGCCGCTCCGAGCGAGACGACAAGGCGCCGTTTCAGGCGGGTGCGGATCGATATCATCGGCTCAGTCCCTTGGCACCATGTAGCCGACGCCGCGGATCGTCTTGACGAAATCGGCACCGAGCTTGCGGCGGATCTGCGAGACATAGACTTCGAGCGTGTTGCTTTCCGCATCCCCGTCCCAGCCATAGAGATGGGCCTCGAGCGAGCGCCGGGTCACGACGCGGCCCTGGTTTTCCACCAGAGTACGCAGCAGCGTGAAGACTTTCGGCGTGAAGCGGATCTGGCCGCCCGCCGTGTCGGCACTGAAGGCCGCCGGATCGAAGGTGATATGGCGCCAGGCGAGGCGGGTGCTTTCGCCGCGGCGCCGGCGCCGGGAGAGGGCGCGGCAGCGGGCGGTCAGCTCGGCCATGGCGAAGGGTTTCACCAGATAGTCGTCGGCGCCTGCATCCAGTCCCTCGACCCTGGCGTCCAGCTCGTAGCGCGCGGTGAGCAGCAACACGGGAATGTCCTCGCCGGCTTCTCTGAGGCTGCGCAGGACGGCAAGACCGTCCCGCCCCGGCAGGCCGATATCCAGCACGACGAGATCGAACGCCGCGAGATCCTTGTCATCCGGCATGTCGAGTCCGTTCTCGATCCAGTCGATGGTGATGCCGTCGCGGCCGAGCCGGCTGCGCACGGCATCGCCGATGATCTCGTCGTCTTCCACCAGCAGGATCCGCATCCGTCGCTCCGATCTGCGCGCCCGGTTCGGGCCGGCGCGCACGATAGCAAGACAAAGCTGAACTGAACCTGAATTTCGCACCTGCACAAGTTCAGGCGGATTTCAGCTTCTTCGCCGAAAGAGACGGCGGCCGTGAACGGCACGGCGTTGATTTCGCGAAGGATCGATTATGAGAAATGCGCGTTTGATGGGGCTGTCGCTGGCGCTCATGTTTTTGCAGTGCATGACGGGCGGCGCTGCGGCTGCCGGTGAAGAGCGGGGCGGGCAGCCGCCGGAATGGCAATTCGAGCTCGGCGCCGGAGCGTTCTTTCAACCGGACTACGAAGGCTCCGACGACTACGAGGTCAGTCCGGTTCCGTTTGTCGAGATCGCCTGGCGCGACCGGGTGCGGCTGACGACCAGAGGCGGGCCGGGTCTCTATATTGACGCGGTCCGTTACGGGGATCTGACGCTTACCGGCGGCCTCGCCTATGAGGGCGGCCGGGACGAGGACGACAACGACGCGCTGAAAGGGCTCGGGGATCTGGAGGTCGGCGCGGTCGCGAAACTCGACCTCGGATACGAGTTTGGCCCGATCGATCTCGGCCTCGGGCTCTCGCGGGATCTCGGCGGCGACCGGGAGGGGACCAGTCTACGCCTTGAAGCGGAATACGGCCGGGCCTTTCTCGACGGTCGGCTCATG